>JBBQEJ010000059.1:0-27173 GCA_038320555.1 Vicinamibacterales bacterium
CTTGCTGAACTCCCACGTCTCGCTCGAGCTCTTCTGCACCGTGAAGGTATCTCCCTGGACCGTCTTCACCACACCTGTGAACTGATAGGTCTTCGCCGCCGCATAAGCGGTGATTGTGAGTAGCGCCACGAGTAATACCAGCATTGCAGTAATCTTCCGCATGACTGCCTCCTTTATTAGATCCTTCCGCCTAAAGGCGGAAGCCACATGATCATATCAATGGCAAGAAGCCGCATGATCAATATCAATCGCCGCCAGCCGCCAGCCGCCAGCCGCCAGCCGCGACTCGCGACCCGTGACCCGCATCAATATCAAACCGCGACCCGCGGCCCGCGACCCGCGAATCACGCCAGCGCGCGTGCGGCTTCGCGCGCGTAGTACGTGATGATGATATCGGCGCCGGCGCGGCGAATCGACGTCAGGGTTTCCATCATCGCGCGAGGCTCGTCGATCCAGCCGTTGCGGGCCGCCGCCTTCAGCATCGCGTACTCGCCGCTGACCTGGTAGGCCGCTGTGGGATAGCCGAACTCGGCCTTCACACGCGCGATGACATCCAGGTAGGCGAGCGCCGGCTTGACCATCACAATATCGGCCCCTTCCTCGATATCGAGAGCCACCTCCCGAATCGCTTCCTCCGCGTTGGCCGGATCCATCTGATGGGACCGGCGATCGCCGAAGGCCGGGGCCGAATCGGCCGCCTCCCGGAACGGGCCGTAAAACGCCGAGCAGTACTTCGCCGCATACGACATGATGGCCGTCTGCGTGAACCCGGCTTCGTCGAGCGCCGTGCGGATGCGGCCCACACGGCCATCCATCATATCGGACGGCGCGACGACATCGGCGCCGGCCGCCGCCTGGGAGAGCGCGGCGCGGACGAGCTGTTCGACGGTGACGTCGTTGGCGATCTCTTCGTCCACGAGGATGCCGCAGTGCCCGTGCGACGTGTATTCACAGAGGCAGACATCCGTCACGACGAGAAGCCCCGGCACGTCCTGTTTGATCGAGCGGGCTGCGGCCTGCACGGGGGCTTCCGGATCGTAGGCGGCCGACCCGACGATGTCCTTCTCGTCGGGCAGTCCGAACAGCAACACGCCCGGCACGCCCTCCGCTTTCGCCGCGGCCGCCTCGCGGACAGCCTCATCCACCGACAACTGGAACACGCCCGGCATGGAGCTGACCTCACGGCGTTGGCCTTCACCGGCGCAGACGAACAGCGGGTAGATGAAGTTGTCGGGCGACAACCGTGTCTCGCGGACGAGCGCGCGGATGGCCGGCGTCCGCCGCAGCCGGCGCGGACGGTGCCGCAGGGTGTCTCGCGCCGCGTGGTTGTTGCCGGACCTGCTGTGCGAGTCGTGTGCGGTGTCGGATTGAATTCGAATCGTCATGATAAGGTCCGTGCTGGCTCTCCGAAATGTTCGACGAGCGCGTCGACGAGATCGGGAATGGTGTAGCGTCCGGGCATGACGGTCGTCTCGATGCCGAGCTGCTGCGTGGCTTCAGCGGTGACCGGCCCGATGGATGCCACGACGGTCGAGTGCAGGAGATCGGCCGCTTGCTCCTGTCCGAGCATCGCGACGAAATTCCTGACCGCCGAGGCGCTCGCGAACGTCACAGCGTCGATCTGGTGGTCGAGCAGCATGCGGTATACGTCGTAATCGCCCCGGTCGGCGCTCCCCGGAAGGGTAAGATACGCGACGACGTCCACCACGTCGGCGCCGGCCTCTCGCAGCTCTTCCGCGAGGCGATCGCATGCGATGTCGGCGCGCGGCATCAGGATGCGTTGCCCCTTCAGGCTGCCCGAGGCTTTCAACGCGTCTGTCAACGCGTCCGCGCGGAACTCCGCGGGCGTCAGGTCGACGCGAATGCCGTAACGCTGCAGCCGCGAGGCGGTGGACGGCCCGACGGTACAGAGACGCACACCGTGCAGATCGCGAACGTCGCCGGTGTCGAGAAGCCGCCGCATGAAGTAATCCACCGCGTTCGCACTGGCGAACACGATCCAGTCGAACGATCCCGCGGTCCTGCAGGCCTCGTCGAGCGGGGCCGGATCCTCGGGTTCGATGATGCGGATGGCATCGGCAGGGATCGCTTCGGCGCCGCGCTCCTCGAGCATGTCGATGAGCTCTCCAGCTTGCTCCCGCGAGCGCGTCACCACGATGCGTCGTCCTGACAACGGGCGATTGTCGAACCAGCGCAGGTGGGCGCGCAACCCCGCGACCGCGCCGACGACCAGAAGCGCCGGCGGCCGCGTATCGGCGAGCGCGGAGATCGTCTCGAGGGTGCCTTCGACGGTTCGCTGCGACGGCAGCGTCGCGTCGTAGATGAGCGCCACGGTTTCGTCGGGCGGACGGCCGTGGGAGATGAGTGCCTGGCTCATCGCCCGAATCTGTCGCGCTCCGGCGTAGCACACGATCGTCCCGGCCGATCCGGCCAGCCCGGTCCAGTCCACGTCGGGCGCCGTGTCCGATTCGTTTTCGTGGCCGCGAATGATGGTCAGAACGTTCCCTGCCTCCGGATACGTGACGGGGATGCCGGCGTACGCCGGCCCGCCGACTGCCACCGGGATCCCGGGCACGACTTCGAACGGAACACCCTGCTCGTGGAGGAACAGCGCTTCCTTGCCGCCGCTGTCGAATACGAAAGGGTCGCCCCACTTCAGACGGACCACGGTCTTGCCATCGCGTGCTTTCTCCGCAAGAAGAAAACAGATCGCGTCCTGCTCGAGCGGCTTGGGCGCCGCCGCGCCAACGTCGATCCGCTCCGCGTCGGGCCGCGCACGACGCAGAAGCCGCGCGTGGACCCGGTGATCGTAAATCACCACGTCAGCCGCCTCGAGGTATCGCTGCCCCCGGACGCTGATGAGCGTCGGATCCCCGGGTCCCGCGCCGACGATATAAACGCCCGGTTGTTTCATAACCCCCTTCGATTGCTGACTGGGGATTGTCGATTGTGACTCACCAACCCCCAATCAGCACGCGGGTCGTCAATCAGCAAGCAGCAATTGCCGGACCCCGTCATGCTCCGGTCCGTAATCCATCGAGAATCTCCAGGGCGCCTGCCTTGACGAGCTCGCCGGCGAGATCCGCGCCCAGGGCGGCGGCGTCGTCGAGCCGCCCCGAGGCGTCGCGGCGAATCACCCGGCGGCCGTCCGGAGTCGCGACAACCGCGTGCAGCGTCAGGCCGCCGCGATCGTGTACCGCAATTGCGCCGAGAGGAAGCTGGCAGCCCCCGCCGAGTGCGGTGACTATCGCGCGCTCCGCGACGAGCGAGACCGCGGCCGCGCGATCGTGGGCGGATCCGACCGCATCACGGGCGCGGGCGTCGTCGGTCCGTATCTCAATTGCCACGATACCCTGTCCGGGCGCCGGTGTGCACACGTCAACCGGGATTGCGGCCGAGATGCGGGCACCGAGGCCGAGCCGGAGCAAGCCGGCCGCCGCAAGGACGAGTGCCTCGTGCTCTCCGCTGTCGAGCTTGCGCAGGCGGGTATCGACGTTGCCGCGGATCGGTGCGAACGTGGCCTGTGGGAGGACGGTGGCAAGCTGCGCGATGCGCCGTATGCTGCTCGTGCCGATCTCCGGCATTTCGCCCAAATGAGCAATCGCGGCGTTGAAGTCAACGACGCGTGTGCTGTTGCCGAGCACCAGCGCATCGCGCGGATCTTCGCGGGGCAGGACCGCCCCGATTGTGAGCCCGTCGGGCAGCACGGCGGACATGTCCTTCGCGCTGTGGACGGCGATGTCGATGTCTCGCGCGAGGAGTGCGTCTTCGATTTCCTTCACGAACAGCCCCTTGCCGCCGGCTTCCCCCAGCGGCGCGTCCTGGAGCCGATCGCCGCCGGTCTTGATGACGACGATCTGGGCGCGTCTGCCCGCCTTTTCGATGAGCGCTGCGACCGTTCTCGCCTGCCACAAGGCCAGCGCGCTGCCACGCGTGCCGATTTTCAAAGGAGTCACAATCTCACCGGCCGGGCCTTCACTATATTCAAATGCCAGCGGCTGTCGCTGGTCAGTGGTCGGAAATCACGACGACACTTCGGACTCTTCTTCAGACGCCACGGTCCCCTCGTCCTTGTCTTTGTCCTGGGCAAGACTGAACAACCGGTTCAACGCATCCGCGTAGGCGACGATCATCGCTTCGTCGCTGACCGACTTCAGCTGCTCTGTTGGCGTCAGCAGCAGCTTCTCGACGATCAGGCGCGTGACTTCGTCGACCCGCGTACGGGCTTCGGGCGGCAGCCCGGCGAGTTTGGGCTCGAGCCGCTCGAGCTCCGCGCGGCGGATCGTTTCGAAGCGCTGCCGCAGCGCGACGACGGTCGGGACGATCTCGCGCGACTGCATCCACGCGGCGAACCGCGCGACCTCCTCGTCCACGATCGCCTCGGCACGGGCGAGCTCGGCACCGCGTCGCGTCAGGTTTTCCTGCACGATTGTCCGGAGGTCGTCGATGTTGTAGAGAAACACCTGATCCAGGACGCCGGCGGCGGTCTCGACATCGCGCGGCACCGCAATGTCGATGATGAACAGCGGCCGGCTGCGTCGCGAACGCATGGCGTCCTCGATACGCGCGCGGCTCAGAATCGGCTCGGACGCCCCGGTCGCCGTTACGACAATATCGGCGGCGGCCAGGACGGCGTCGATCCCCTCCCAGGGTACAGCCACGCCGTCAAGCCGCGAGGCGAGGTTCTGCGCGGCGGGCAGGTTGCGGCTCGCGATCGTAATCCTTTTGACGTGCTGCGACTGCAGATGAATGCCGGTGAGCTTCGCCATCTCACCGGCGCCGAGGATCAGGACGTTGCGGTCCCTGAGGTCGCCGAAGATCTTTTTTGCGAGCGCGATGGCGGCGTAGCTGACCGAGACGGCCCCTTCACCGAGCCCCGTTTCGGCGCGCACGCGCTTGCCGACCGTGAACGCCGAATGAAACAGCCGGTTCGTCAGGGCCGCCGTGAATTGTCCGTCGCTTGCGACGCCGTACGCGGCCTTGACCTGCCCGAGAATCTGGGGCTCGCCGACGACGAGCGAATCCAGCCCCGCGGCGACCCTGAACAGATGGCGCGCGGCCTCCGCACCGCGATGCACGTAGAGGTGCGCCGCCATCTGCGCATGCGCGACCTGGTGATACTCGCTGAAGAACCGTCCGACGCCGTCGGCGGTCGCGTCCGTGTCGCCAACGGCATAGATCTCCGCGCGGTTGCACGTGGAGAGAACGACCAGCTCACGCCCGACGCCGCGCGACGCAAGGGCGGCAAGCGCCGTCTCGACGCCTCCGCGGGCGAAGTCGACGGATTCCCGCAGCTCAACGGGCGCCGTACGATGGCTCAATCCAATGGCGAAAAGGCGCATGGTCAAAAGTTATGGCTCGTCGTCAGGAAGTAGCCGACCAGCACGAAGTTGAGGAGCACGACGACGAAGGCCACGCCGGACAGATATGCCGCGCGCCGGCCGCTCCAGCCGATCGCTTTCCGGGCGACGAGCGCAAACGAGTAAATCCCCCACGAGACCAGCGCGACCAGGATCTTCGGATCCGTCACCGACATGGCCTGCGCCCGAGGGTCGGTCGAGCCCTGCACCTTGGCCGCCCAGATTCCGCCGACGATAACCCCCAGCGTGAGAAAGATCCAGCCGACCGTGATGGCGCGGCTGTTCATCACGTCGAGCACCTGCAGGGACGGCAGTCGCGTGTAGAAGAACCCGAGCTGCTTCGCCTTGATTTCCTTGAAGAGCAGCACGTACGTCACCCCGAGCACGCACGCCAGCGCGAAACTCGCATACGCGAGGAGCAGCGACATGACGTGAATCGTGAAGAGTGGGCTCTGGAGCAGCGGCGGCCGCGGCGTGATGCTGGGATCCAGCGCCGCGATCACGTCGAGGGCCACGAGCAGGACGGCGACAAACGCGCCCATCGATCGCTCGTCCGTCGTGAGCTCGACGTACAGATATGACAGCCCGAGCAGCCACACAAATGCCGAAATCGCGGCGGTCGTGCCGACGAGCGGGGCGTGGCCCGCCTGGACGGTCTGCATGCCGATCAGAAAGGTGTGCGCGAGGACGCCTCCGCCGAGAAGCGCCGTCGCAAGACGCCCGACACGCGGGTCGCGCCACGCGAAGTGCGCGACATAGGCGGCTGCCGCGGCGGCATACAGCAGGAGCGGCAGCAAATGCATCAGGAGCCTATTGTCCCGTTGGCCCGTAGTATCCGCGCCGGGACCGCGCGGTCAGCCCCTGCTTGTTGACCCGAACGTCGATGCGCCGCCACGCGCCGTTCCGCATCGGGTTCTTCGACGAGTAGGCCATGCTGTACTGGCTCGCAAGCTCCTCGGAAATCTGTTCGTAGATCTTCGGCAGCTCCGCGATGGTGCTCGGGAAAAACACGCGCCCGCCGGTTTCCTGCGACAACTGTCGGAGCACGAACTCCGCTTCCTTGAACTTCGGCCGTCCGGTCTCCTGTTGCCGCAGGCCAATCGCGTAGATCGCCGTTTCCGATCGCTTCGCGAGCTCGAGTACGTCTTCGTACTCGATCACGCTCGAGGTGTCGTCGCCGTCCGAGAGGACGACGATCGCCTGGCGGCGGATTTCCTCGGAGCTCTTCGCGCGTTCGTTCTTCAGTTCCTTGAGCGAGACGTACAGCGCGTTGTAAAGCGAGGTCGAGCCGTTGACCGTCGTCTGCCGGATCGCGCGCTCGAGCGCATTCATGTCGTTCGTGAACGGCTGCGGGATGCGGACCTGGCTGTTGAACTCGATCACTTCCATCGCGTCGTCTTTCTTCATGCGCCGCACGAAGCCGCTCGCGGCCTCCTGCGCGGTCGCCAGCTTGTCCTCCATGCTGTTGCTCGTGTCGAGAAGGATGGCAAGCGCGATCGGCTGCTGGACGTGCGAGAAGAAGGAGAGGGACTGTTTCACGCCGTCTTCGAAGACTTCGAAGTCGTCCTGCGCGAGGCCCGTGACGTACTTCGCGCCGTCCATGACGGTGACGTTCAACGACACGAGCTCGACGCCCGCGCGAAAACGGCCCTGCTGCGCGACGAGCGTGATCGACAGCACCGACGTCAGTGCGGTCGCGAGCGTCACGAAGCGGCGGGTGATCATCGTCCCGATATCCTGGTGCGCGCGCGGACGGTCACACCTGGGCGCGACACCGTGACCTGGAGCTTCTCGGGTGGAATCAGCGTGTCCGGCCGTCCGTATGTGACCACGTACTGGTTGAGCAGGTCGTCGGCCACCTTCGGCAGCGCCTCCGCGAGGCCGGAGGCGGCGAGTACCTGATCGCGTCTCCCGCCGGTTCGCTGGGTGCCATCGGCGACGACCCTGTTGAGGTTCCGCGTTTCATCGGCCATCGACGATGAGGGCATGCCGACGGAAAGCACGTGCAGCGCCGCCCCGCTCGTGTCCAAGGCCTTCAGCACGGTCTCGGGCTGGAGATTGCTGAACTCGATTCCCTCCAGCGTGACAGCGACGATCACAGGCCGGTCGGCTTTGCGGCGCTGGAGGCCCTGGCTGACGTCAACGATGCCGTCGAGCAGGTAGGCCCCGGAACCCGAGCGCGCGAAGATGCGCGTGATGCCTCTTTTCAGCGTGTTGATATCGGTCGTGGACTGCACGAGCGACGTCGAGCGCTCGCCAACCGTGACGATGCCGATCTCGGCGTGCCCCTGGAGCTTTTCAACGAACTTCGTGAGCCCTTCGCGCATGGGCTGAAGCGCCGGCGTCAAGGCCTCGCTGTCGTCCACGAGCAGGATGACCTGCATGGGGGCCGTCGCCGGACCGGCCCGGAGCACCTCGCGCGCGACGCCGTCTTCGCGCACGCCGAAATCGGCCGCGGTCAACCCGGTGACAGGCAAATCCTTGTTGTCTCGCACGCTGACATAGACGTCGAGCGTGCGCACGTCGCTGGCTGACGGCTTTCGGTCGGGCGCTTGCTGAAAAATTGACGAAACGGAGGCCAGGGCGGCGAGCCCGAGCGCCAGAAACGCGTCGATCATGTGGGCCTCTTTCAAGTCGAGTATAGGCGGGCCGCGCGCGGAGCGTCAAGAACGCCAGTTGGCCGAAAATTGTTGGTACAAAGGGAGTTGTCGTCTATTGACACCCCCGGAAGCGGGTGCTATAAGGCTTCAGGCCGCCGTGCTTCAGAGCTACGTTCCCATCTTTCTCTTCGTCGTCATTGCCGCCGGATTCGCCATTTTCACGATTCTCTTTTCCAGGCTGGTCCATGCCGGAAAACCCAACGCGGTGAAACTCGAGCCCTACGAATGCGGGATCGAAACCGAAGGGGACGCGCGCGATCGCTACAGCATCCGCTATTACCTCATCGCGATGCTGTTCGTGATTTTCGATGTCGAGACGGTGTTCATGTTCCCGTGGGCCGTGTCACTCGATCGGCTGGCGGTGTTCGGTCTGGTCGAGATGCTCGTCTTCCTGTTCATCCTCGTTGTCGGCTACGTCTACGCCTGGAAGAAGGGTGCGTTCGAGTGGCAACTTTAAGACGGTTGCTAGTTGCACCTGGCCTGCACGCAAGCCTCTGACCGTCTATGTCCGATCCTCTATCGCCTCCTGAGTCCGGCGCTGACAAGCCGCCGGGCCTGGGACAGGCTGAACCGCTCGGGGGGGAGGTGTCGCGCGTCGCCGGCCAGCCGCCGAGCGCGCGTCCGGGTACTCACACGAGAACGATCGAGCCCCCGTCCGGGCCTGTTGAACCGCCCCCGCCCGCTGGTGTACCCATTCCGGCGTTCATCAGCACGCTGCAGTCAGCCATTCCCGACGCCGTCGAGCACATCGCCTTCTGGGTGGGCGACTGGTCGTTGATCGTGCCGCGTCGGCGTCTGTTGGCGGTTGCGGCGCACCTGCGCGACACGCCCGGGGCGCACTTCGATGCGTGCTGCGACGTGACCGCGACGGACTGGCCGCCGCGCGCCGCGCGCTTCGACGTGATCTACTCGCTGTATTCCACGCGGTTCCGGCACCGGGTACGGCTGAAAGTGCGGGTGGCCGATGGCGCCGCCGCGCCGTCCGTCACGCCGGTCTGGCCATCAGCCAACTGGCTCGAGCGCGAGGTGTTCGACCTTTTCGGCATCCGGTTCGACGGCCATCCCGATCTGCGCCGCATCCTGATGCCCGACGAGTGGCAGGGCCATCCACAGCGCAAGGACTACCCGCTCGAGGGTCCCGGAGAATTGGTGCTGGAGAATCCGCACGACTGGCTCAGGGTGAAACGCGCGGATGATATCGAGTGAAGGAGAATTGCTGACTGCTGATTGTCGATTGTGATGGGGCAATAACTCAGCAATCAGCAATCGACAACCAGCAATTCGTAGATCATGTTTGATACCAGCGAGCTCACGCTGAACCTGGGTCCGCAGCACCCGAGCACACACGGCGTGCTCCGCGTCGTGCTGCGGCTCGACGGCGAGCGCGTGGTGGGCTGCGACATCGTGATCGGCTACCTGCACCGCGGGATCGAGAAGCTGTGCGAGCATCGCGACTGGGCGCAGATCGTGCTCATCACCGACCGGATGGATTATGTGGCGGCCGCCAGCAACAACCTGGGGTACGTCGAGACGGTCGAGAAACTGATGTCGCTCGAGGTGCCGCGCCGCGCGCGCTACATCCGGACGATCCTGGCGGAGCTGCAGCGCATCGCGAGCCATTGCCTGTGGCTCGGCACGCACGCCATGGATCTGGGCGCGATGACCGTGTTCCTTTACGCGTTCCGTGAGCGTGAGCTCGTGCTCGATCTGTTCGAGGAGTATTGCGGCGCGCGGCTGACGTACAACTCGATGCGCATCGGGGGGCTGCCTCTCGACATTCCGCCCGGGTGGGACAAAAAGGTCCGCACGTTCTGCGACATCCTCGAGACCAAGGTCGCCGAATACGAAGAGCTGTTGACGCACAACCGCATCTGGCGCGATCGGACGACCGGGATCGGCGTGATTGACGGCGATGAAGCGGTGGCCATCGGCCTGTCGGGTCCGGCGCTGCGCGGCTCGGGCGTGCCGCGCGATGTTCGGAAGGACGAGCCGTATGCGGCGTATGCGGAGGTCGACTTCTGCGTGCCGATCGGCACGGCCGGAGATACCTACGATCGCTACCTCGTCAGGATCGAGGAATTCCACCAGTCGATCCGCATCATCCGTCAGGCGCTCGACGGCTTGCCTGAGGGACCGATCCTCGGCAAAGTACCGCGCTTACTCAGGCCGCCGGCGGGGGAGACCTACCATGCGATCGAATCGCCGAAGGGGGAGATCGGGTTTTTCATCGTGAGCGACGGCAGGTCGAACACCCCCTATCGGTTTCGCGTGCGGCCGCCTTCCTTCTGCAACCTTCAGGCGCTCCCGCGGCTGGTCACTGGACACCTTGTCTCCGACGTCGTCGCGCTCATCGGCTCGATCGATATCGTGCTCGGCGAGGTCGATCGCTGATGATCCACGCCTACCTCGTCCCCGTGCTGAAGATCCTCGTGCTGCTCAACGCGCTGCTCGTGTCGGTCACCTTCATGACGCTGCTCGAACGCAAGGTGCTCGCGTGGGTGCAGGTCCGGCTGGGGCCGATGCGCGTCGGGCCGTACGGATCGCTTCAGCCGATTGCCGACGCGATCAAGCTGCTGTTGAAGGAAGACATCACGCCCGTGCGCGCCGACAAGTGGGTGTTCACGCTCGCGCCCATCGTGTCGATGGTGCCGGCGCTCATTGCGTTCGCGGTGATTCCCTTCGACCGCGACGCGACGTTTTTCGGCTACCGGGTTTCGCTGTTCATCGCCGACGTGAACGTGGGTCTCCTGTATCTCGTGTCGATCACGTCGATTGGCGTGTACGGGATCATCCTGGCGGGCTACGCCTCGAACAGCAAGTTTCCGTTGTTAGCCGGTCTTCGCGCCTCGGCGCAGCTTGTCAGCTACGAGATTGCCGTCACGATGATGCTCGTGAGCATCGTCGCGACCGCCGGCACGCTCAGCATGATCGGCATCATCGACGCGCAGTACAACGCGCGCGTGTGGTACATCTTTCTCCAGCCTGTCGCCTTTGTCATCCTGTTCATCGGCGGACTTGCGGAAACCAATCGCGCTCCCTTCGACCTGCCGGAAGCGGAACAGGAGCTGACCGGCGGCTATCACACCGAGTACAGCGGCATGCGCTTCGCGCTGTTCTTCCTCGCCGAATACGCGAACATGATTGTGGTGTCGGCGGTAGCGACCACACTGTTTTTGGGCGGGTGGCTGCGGCCGTTTCCGCACGTCGCGGTGCTGGGGTTCCTGGGCTACGTGCCCGGGTGGATCTGGTTCCTGTTGAAGACGTTCGTCTTCCTGTACATCTTCATCTGGATCCGCGCGACGCTTCCGCGCTACCGGTACGATCAGCTGATGCGGCTCGGATGGAAGGTGCTGATCCCGCTGGGGATCGCCAACCTCGTCGTCACGGCCATCTTAAAGGTGCTTGTGTAACAGGGTTCATTCTTGTGGCTTCCGCCTACGCTCGAAGCCTCGGCGGTCAGGCGGAAAGACGTCGAACATGCTTGAAGCCATCGTCTTCTACACGCTCGCGACATTCATTCTCGGCTTCGGCGTCATGGTCGTGACGACGAAGAACCCGGTGCATTGTGTGCTGTTTCTGGTCGCGAATTTCCTGTGCGTGGCGATGATCTACGTGCTGCTCGCGGCGGAGTTCCTCGCGGTCATCCAGATCCTGGTGTACGCCGGCGGGATCGTCGTGCTCTATCTCTTCGTGGTGATGCTCGTGAACCTTCGACGTCCGCCCGATGCGCAGATCGATACGCGGCGGCAGGCGCGTGTGGGGTTCGTGCTGGCGGCGCTGCTTCTGGCGGAAATCTCCGCGATCCTCATGTACTCGGCCGTCCACCCGTCGAGCGTCGCAACGATCGCGCCTCAGGTTGCGTCCGGCGGGAATACGGAAACGGTCGGAATGCTCTTGTATACCGATTACCTTGTCCCGTTCGAGGTTGCGTCGATGCTGTTGCTCGTGGCGATGGTGGGCGCGATCGTCCTTGCGCGAAGGGAAGCGTGACACAAATGATGCCGATCACGCCCTACCACTACCTGGTTCTGGCAGCGGCGCTCTTCGCGATCGGCCTTGTCGGCGTGATGGTGAGGCGCAACATCATCATCGTACTGATGTCGATCGAGCTGATGTTGAACGCGGTGAACATCAACCTGGCCGCCTTTTCCTACCAGTTGCACGACGCCGCGGGACAGGTCTTTGCGATCTTCATCGTGGCCGTTGCGGCCGCTGAAGCGGCGGTCGGGCTCGGGATCATTCTGGCGTTCTTCCGCAACAAGGAAACGGTGAATATCGACGACATGAACATCATGCGGTGGTGAAAGGCTTCGGACGAATTTCGCTTCAGATCACACGGGAGAAAGGGAGAAAGGGAGAAACACAAGGGCTGCATGGACTACATCTGGCTCATACCGCTCGTTCCCGCCGCCGGCGCGGCACTGAACGGCCTGCTCGGGATCCGCTGGTTCGGGCGCGCGCTCGCCGGCGCGCTGGCGTGCGCGGCGGTGGCCGTGGCGCTGGGTTTGTCGATCTGGGCGTTTGTCGGGCTCGTCGCGCTTCCACCCGACGCGCGGGTGCACGATGTCGTGCTCGCCGCCTGGATTCCCGCGATACCGCTCGAGACCGCCGCCGACATCGGCATGTTTTCGGTGAATTGGACCGCCAGGCTCGATCCGCTGGCGGCGATCATGCTGCTCGTCGTCACAGGCGTAGGCTTTCTGATTCACGTGTATGCCACGGCGTACATGCTGGACGAACCGCGGGGAGGCTACGCGCGGTTCTTCTGCTACCTGAACCTGTTCTGCTTCTTCATGCTCGTGCTCGTGCTGGCCGGCAACCTCCTCGTCCTGTTCGTCGGCTGGGAGGGGGTCGGGCTCTGCTCGTATCTGCTCATCGGTTTCTGGTACGAGAAGAACAGCGCGGCCGACGCCGGCAAGAAAGCGTTCCTCGTCAACCGCATCGGCGACTGGGGCTTCCTGCTCGGGATCTTTCTGGTGTTTTTCACCTTTGGCTCGCTGGATTTCCGGGAGATGGCGACCGCGGTCGCAGCGATGCCACGTGAGCGCACCGGTTTCGGGGTGCTGTCAGCCATCTGCATCCTGCTCTTTGCCGGCGCCGCGGGCAAGAGCGCGCAAATTCCGCTGCATATATGGCTGCCTGACGCGATGGAAGGCCCGATGCCGGCCTCGGCCCTCATTCACGCGGCGACGATGGTGACGGCGGGGGTGTACATGGTCGCGCGCAATGCCGTCCTCTTCGACCACGCGCCGCTCGTGATGCAGATCGTGGCGGTCGTCGGCGTCCTGACGGCCTTGATGGCCGCCACGATTGGACTCGTGCAGAACGATATCAAGCGGGTGCTCGCCTACTCGACCGTTTCACAGATCGGCTACATGTTCCTGGCAACCGGGGTCGGCGCGTTTACGGCGGCGGTGTTCCACCTGATGACCCACGCGTTCTTCAAGGCGCTGTTGTTTCTCGGATGCGGCTCGGTGATCCATGCGATGGCTGGACAACAGGACATGCAATGCATGGGCGGTCTGCGGAAGTACATGCCGGTCACCTTCAGCACGATGCTCATCGGCGCATTCGCGATCGCGGGCATTCCGCCGCTGTCCGGCTTTTTCAGCAAGGACGAGATCCTCTATCGCGCGTTCATCGGCAACCGGATTCTCTGGGGCATCGCGACGGCCACGGCGTTGCTGACCGCCCTCTACATGTTCCGCCTGATGACGCTCACTTTTTCTGGGGGCTATCGCGGGCCTCAGGGGTCGCCTCTCGCTTCGCCGGCCGCCGTGGCGGAGGCGGCCCTGCACGGCGCGCGTCATCCGCACGACGCACACGCGCACGGGGAGGCCGACCGCGAGAATCACGAGGTCACCCACGGCCCCGCCGACCTACTTCGAGAGGACCACGCGCGCCCCGGTCCTTCCGAGGGCTCGCCGGCGATCACGGGGCCGCTGATGGCGCTTGCCGTCGGCGTCATTGTCGTCGGCTTCTTCGGCATGCCCGAGGCGCTCGGCGGCACCAACGCGATTGAGCGGTTCCTGACGCCGAGCTTTGCCGGAAGCGCCGGCGTCCTGACGGGGCACGCGGACGCTGCGCTCTCGCGGGTGGCGGCACTCGGTTTGATGCTGTGCTCGACGCTGGTCTCGGTCGCGGGAATCCTGCTCGCCCGCCACGTCTATCTGCGCAATCCGGAGTGGCCCCGACAGCTTGCTGCGCGGTGGCACGGCATGTACACGTTCCTCCTGAACAAGTATTACCTCGACGAACTCTACAGTGCGACCGTGGTCCGCGGCACAATTGCCGCCGCCAGAGGTCTGTTCGCGTTCGATCGCCGCGTGGTCGATGGAGCGGTGGGCGCCTTACGATGGCTCACACTGCTTGCCTCCTGGCTCTCGCACATGTTCGACAAGCATGTCCTTGACGGTCTGGTGAAACTGGTGGGGTGGACGGCGGGGCGCGCAAGCTTCGTCGTGCGGAGGCTGCAGACGGGACTGGTTCAGAACTACGCGCTGGTCATCGTGCTTGGTCTCTTTGCCTTTTTGACGGTCTTCCTCTTCGCGCGGTGACGATGACCTTTTTGAACCATCACTTGTTGTCGGTGATTCTCTTCACGCCGCTCGCCGGTGCGGTGGTGCTGCTCTTCGTCAAACGGCGGCAGGAAGAGACCATCCGCTGGATTGCGAACGCGTTTGGCGTTGCCGGCTTTACTGTGTCGATTCCGCTCTGGTTCCGGTTCCAGCCCTTCGGAGACCCCTGGCAGTTTGTCGAACGGGCCGAGTGGATTCCGTCAATCGGAGCGGCGTACTTCCTCGGTGTCGATGGTTTGAGCGCATTGCTCGTGCTGCTCACGACGCTCGTCGGGGCCATCGCCATCCTTTCCTCCTGGACGGCGATTACCGAACGCGTCAAGGAGTACTACATCTTCCTTCTGCTCCTGCAGACGGGCTTGATCGGAGCGTTTGTGGCGCTCGATACCCTGCTGTTCTTTCTCTTCTGGGAAGTGATGCTGGTGCCGATGTATTTCCTCATCGGCATGTGGGGGGGTGGCCGCCCTCTGTACTCGGCCATCAAGTTCTTCCTCTACACGTTCGCCGGAAGCGTCGTCATGCTGCTCGGCATCCTTGCGCTGTATTTTGTCAACCATGCCGCGACGGGCGTCTACAGCTTCGACCTCACGCAGTTTCAGCAGCTGTCGGTGCCCTTCGACGTGCAGAAGTGGATTTTCCTGGCGCTGTTTCTCGGCTTTGCCGTGAAGGTCCCGATCTTTCCGTTCCACACATGGCTGCCTGACGCCCACACCGATGCGCCGACGGCCGGGTCGGTGATGCTCGCGGCCATCATGCTGAAGATGGGGACCTACGGATTCATCCGGTTCAGCCTGCCAATCCTGCCGGACGCGACGCACTACTTCGTGCCGCTCGTCGCGGGCCTCTCGATCGTCGGCATCATCTACGGGGCGCTCGTCGCGCTCGCGCAGAGCGACTGGAAGCGTCTGGTGGCGTACTCCAGTGTCAGCCACATGGGCCTGGTGATGCTCGGCATGTTCGCGCTGACACCGGTCGGCATCACGGGCAGCATTGTTCAGCAGATCAACCACGCGATCTCCACGGGTGCGCTGTTTCTGATCGTCGGCATCGTCTACGAGCGAAGGCAGTCCAACGAGATCTCGGAGTTCGGCGGCTTGTCGAAAGTGATGCCGGTTCTCGCGACCGTGTTCCTGATCATGACGATGTCGTCGATTGGACTCCCCGCGCTGAACGGATTCATCGGCGAGATCCTGATCCTGCAAGGGCTTTACGTCGTCCACAAGACGTGGGCGGCCATCGCCGCAAGCGGAATCGTTCTCGGCGCTGCGTACATGCTGTGGCTCTATCAGCGCACGATGTTCGGCAAAATCGACAATCCCGCAAACGCGGCAATGAAGGATCTGAACGCGCGTGAAATCGCGACGTTCGTGCCGCTCGTGGCGCTGGCCGTGTGGATCGGCATCTATCCCGAGCCAGTGCTCCGCAGGCTGCAGTCCTCAGTGGGGCGCGTCGTCGTTCGGGTGAACTCCGTGTATGGCCCCGCGATCGCGAAGGCGGAAGCCGCCTGCAACAGACCGGCTGCGCCCGTGGTGATTCCGGGCGCGCCGGCCGGGCTGATGCTCACGCCGCCGTGCGAGACCCCCGCCGGAGCCCCGCCGCCAAAGCCTGCGCAGGGCGGACGCTGATGCCCGAGGGGTTCTCATCGCACGACTTCTATTACCTGCGGCCAGAACTGGTGCTGGCGGCCGGGTCATTGATGCTGCTCGTGATCGACGCGGTCCTGCCGCGTCGATCCGACCGCTGGCTGTCGTGGTTCACCATGGCGGTGCTCGCGGCGGCGGGCCTTGCGCTGCCGGCGGCCGACGGCGTCAATGCAACCGTGGCGCGCGGTCTGGTCGCGGTGGACGGGTTCGCGTTTTTCTTCAAGATTCTTTTTCTTCTCGCGGCGGCGCTGACCGTGGCGATGTCGTCGCGCTACCTCACGGTTGAGGGCGTGAGGCCCGGCGAGTACTATTTTCTGATTCTCGTCGCGACGCTGGGCATGATGTTCATGGCCGGCGGCATCGATCTCATTACGCTCTTCATCGGCCTCGAGACGATGTCGGTGCCGTTCTACATACTGGCCGGCTATATCCGTCCCAACCGGAGATCGAACGAGGCCGCGATCAAATACTTCGTTCTGGGGACGTTTGCGCTCGCGATTCTGCTGTACGGCATGTCGCTGCTGTACGGGCTGACCGGGACGACCCACGTGCGGCCGATGGCGACGTCGCTTGTGGCCGGCGACGGAGGCCTGTTGCTGCCGTTTGCCGTCATGCTCCTCGTGACCGGCCTCGGCTTCAAGATCGCCGCTGTCCCGTTTCACATGTGGGCGCCCGACGTGTACGAAGGGGCGCCGACGCCGATTACGGCGTTCCTGTCGGTTGGTTCCAAGGCCGCGTCGTTCGCGATGCTGCTGCGCATCTTTGGCGAGGGTCTTCCCGCGTTCCGCATGGACAACGTCGGCGTCGCGTGGGGCCAGCCGTTCGGGTGGAGCGCATTCTTCTACGTCCTGGCGGTGCTGTCGATGACCGTCGGCAACATCGCCGCGCTCACCCAGGGCAACATCAAGCGGATGCTGGCGTATTCCTCGATCGCACAGGCCGGTTACGTGCTGATCGGGATCGTCGCCGGCACGCCGCGAGGCATCGCTGCGGCGTTGATGTACCTGATGATCTACGCGTTCATGCAGACGGGCGCCTTCGCCGTCGTCGTCGCGCTGCGGCGCGACGGCGTACCCGGCGACGAGCTGAAGGATCTGGAGGGGCTCTCATCCGCGCATCCGGCGGCGGCTGCGGCGATGCTCGTGTTCATGCTTTCGCTGGGTGGAATTCCGCCGGCCGCCGGCTTCATGGGCAAGCTCTGGATCTTCGGGGCGGCGATCGAGGCCGGCTATGTGTGGCTGGCGATTATCGGCGTCGTGAACAGCGCGCTGTCGCTCTACTACTACGTGCGCGTCATCGTGTTCATGTGGTCTCCAGAGCCCGAGGGGGACGGCCCGGCTCTTCGTCTCTCGCCAGCGCTTGCCGCCGTGTTGATCATCGCCGCTGCGGGCACGATCGGGCTCGGCGTGTATCCGCGGTTGCTGTTTGAAATCGCGCAGGCGTCGGCCTCGACGCTCGGCGCCGCGCCTGCACTCGGGCTACGATAACCCATGGACGAGCAGCCGTCACGGAAGGACCAGTCGGGATCTCTGGCCGACAGCTTTCGGACGATGGGCGCGCTCAGCACAGTTGGCATCTCGTTCGTCCTGGCCATTGTCATCGGATTCGCGTGCGGGTACTACCTCGACAAGTGGCTGGGAACCGGGCCCTGGCTCCTCCTGGTATTCACTGTGTTTGGCCTGGTCGCCGGCATCATGAACGTTTACCGAACCGCCGGCCGGTTTCTCAAGTAATGGAATCGGATGCGTTGCTGCGGCGCGTCGAGTACACCGCGATCGGGCTGTGCGGTACGATGACGATTGTGGCGTTGTGGCTTGCGAAGGGGTCGCCGCAGCCCGCCGTTGCGGTGCTTGGCGGTGGCCTTCTCATCGGCACCAGCTACTGGACGATCAAGCGGAGTGTTTCGAATCTTCTGGACGCAACCGGCGCGCGTTTGGAAGCGGGCCGTCGTGTGCCGCGCTGGCGAATCGCGCTCCAACTCGCTGGCCGATATGCTTTACTCGGTTTTATGGCGTACGTTATGATTGCTCGTTTGCGCCTGCCCCCGTTGTGGCTGCTGGCAGGAGCGTCCTCGATTGTGGCGGCGGTGGCCGTCGAAGCCGCCCGTTTTCTCGTGGAAAAGTCCTGATTTCTGATGGAGAAACTCGAGCACCCCCTCTGGATCGTACAGCTGGTGAATACCCTGCTCGGCCCGCTCGTGCGGCGAGCGGGCGAGGCGATCGGGTATCAGTTCACGGAGCACGACGTGATTCCCGCCTACATGGTGATGGTGCTGCTGATCGTCGTGTTCATCACGGCGCTGTGCGTGTTCGTCCGTTCACGACTGAGCGTGGAGAATCCGGGGACCCTGCAGATCATCCTCGAAGATGGCCTCGGCGCCGTCAGGGGCCTCCTCGATGAATGGATCGGGCCGAAAGGTCACGAGTTTCTTCCGCTGGTGGCGACGCTCGGGCTGTTCATTCTGCTGGGCAACTACATGGGGCTCATCCCGGGGCTGATGTCGCCGACGAGCAGCATCAACGTCACCCTCGGGTGCGCGATCACGACGTGGGTCTACTACCATTACCAGGGTATCCGGGCTCAGGGAATCGTCGGATACGTGAAGCACTTCTGGGCGCCGCCCGGGGCCCCCATGTGGATTGGCGTCGTGTACTTCCCGATCGAAATCATCAGCCATGCCGCGCGCGTCATGTCGCTCTCGCTCAGGCTGTTCGGCAACATCTTCGGCGAGGAACTGGTCATTCTGGTTCTCTTCAGCCTCGTGCCGTTCCTGGTGCCGCTCCCGATGATGCTTCTCGGACTGGTGACTGGGCTGCTGCAGGCGTTCATCTTCATGCTGCTGTCGATCATTTATCTCCAGGGCGCGGTGGCCGTCGAGCACCACGAGGACGAGCACGGACACGACGCGCCGAGCGGGCGACAGGCGCCGGTTGCGGCGTGAGCATTCGGTATTTTCAACGGTCAGCGTTTTTTCAGAGGAGGCTTGGCTCGTGAGTAAACGTTCAGTTCTGACATGGGCAGTGATGGTCATCGCTGGCGCATCCGCGTCGGTATTCGCGCAGCAGGCGCCGTCGACCGTGCCGGCCGCGGCGTACCCCGACATGGTGCGGTGGTCGATCATCACGGCCGGCTTCGCGCTCGGAATAGGGGCGGGCCTCGCGGCGCTTGGCCAGGGTCGAGCGGTCGCGGCGGCCGCCGAGGGAATTGCCCGCAACCCCGGGGCGGCCGGCGATATCCGCGGTGTGCTGCTCCTCGGCCTCGTTCTCATCGAGTCGCTCGCGATTTATGTCTTCGTGATTTCGCTGATCCTGCTCTTCCTGCAACCGTTCGGATCGTAGCGGCCGACCCGGCGGAAAAGCGCGTCGCGCGGAGGGATGGGACCGGTCACACAGCCGGTTCCGTTCTTCCGTGTGATGATTTTGCCGCCGTTATTTCCGTGACTTCCCGGCGCCCCGCCCGTATCGACGGTCTTCTGCTTCTGATGACGATCATCTGGGGCACCAACTACGCCATCGTCAAACACGCATTCCGTTCCATCGATCCGCAGGCGTTCAACGCCATCAGGCTGATCATTTCGTCCACCGTCTTCCTGACCATCATGGTGGCGGTCCGACGGCGTCCCGTGGCCCGGCGCGCCGAAGGGTCCCTCGCGGGGATCTTCTACACGCCGTCGCCGATTACCGCGCGCGACTGGGTCAGCATCGCGGGCCTCGGCATCGTCGGGCAATGCCTGTATCAGTACTGCTTCATGGCGGGCCTCGCTCGGACGAGCGTGTCGAACGCCGCCCTCATCGCGGCGGCAGCGCCCGTCCTCATCGCGCTGGCGAGCGCCGCCATGGGGGAGGAACGCATCGGTCTCGGGTACTGGCTCGGCGCGCTCCTGTCGCTGGGCGGCATCTACATCGTTGTCGGCCGGGACCTACGCGTCGGGGGCACCACGATCCGCGGTGATTTGATCATGTTCGCGGCGGTGTGCTGCTGGGCGATATACACGCTCGGCGCGCGTCCGTTGATGACGCGGCACTCGCCGGTCGCCGTGACGGGGCTGTCGATGTCGGTCGGCACGTTGTTGTACGTGCCCGCAGTCGTTCCGCACCTGCGCGCGGTCGATTGGAGCGCGGTCAACTGGGTCACGTGGGTGACGGTCGTGTACTCGGCATTGTTCGCGCTTTGCGTGGCCTACACGATCTGGTATGCCGCCGTGCGCGACATCGGCAGCGCGAGAACGTCGGTCTATTCGAATCTCGTGCCGCTCGTCGCGATGGCGACGGCTGTGCTCTTTCTCGGCGAGCCTCTCGGCGTGCGCAAAATCGCCGGCACGGCCGCCGTGCTCGTTGGCGTGGCGCTGACGCGCGTCAAGACGTTGAATCCGAATCCTGAATAACCTCTCTCGCGGTTCGCGGTTCGCGGTTCGCGACTGGCGGCTCGCGACTGGCGGTAGATTAGCGGTTCGCAGTCACTTTCTCTCTTGTGGCTCCCGCCTTTCCGCCTTCGCGCGAGGCTACGGCGGACGCGCCGTATCCCGACGGCAGGTGGATCGGGGGAAGGCGGGTAGGCGGAAGGACAGCGACCCTGCTAGAATTGGAAGACTCTCGTGAAGGCCCACTACTTCTCGCAACACGCGGTTGCTCTTCGTGCTGAGCTGGGCGAAGCCATTTCGCGTGACCAGATGCGCGTGTTTCACCAGAAGTGTGCCGTTCGGCACCTTGCCGTGGCCGCGCGCCAGTTTGCCATTCTGGCGCTGACCACATGGGGGCTCATCCATTTCGACAACCCGCTCATCTGGATTCCTCTCGCGTTTGTCCAGGGGCTGACGGTTTTCAACTTCACGATTCTCCTGCACGAGGTCGTCCACCATACGATTTTCGAGCGGCGCCGGCCGGTGGCCGAACGGATCCTGGGTTTGCTTTACGCGATTCCCAGTGGAATCTCCGCGAGCCAGTTCACGCGGTGGCACCTGGATCACCATGCGGAACTCGGGTCGGACGAGGACGATCCGAAGCGCCATCACCTTTCGCCGAAGGTGAACAAACGCTGGTACAAACTGTTGTACTGCACACCCGCCTTGTTCCCGATCTACTTTCGCGCGGCGCGCCGCGAGTCGGTGACCTATCCCGCGGGTCTGCAGCAGACGATCGGATGGGAGCGAAAAGTTTCGCTTGCGGCGCACCTGACGGCGCTCGGCGTGCTGTGGTATGCCTTCGGGTTCTACGCGGCGCTTCGCACCAGCATCGTCCCTGTCTTCTTCATTTTCCCGATGGCCTTTACGCTCAACAGGCTCGGGCAGCACTACGACATCGATCCAGACGATCCGGCCAAATGGGGCACGCTGATGAAGGGGCACTGGTTCTGGGACTTCGCGTTCCTGAATTCAAACTATCACCTCGAACACCACTATTTTCCGGGTGTCCCGTTCTATCGCCTGCCCGCGCTGCAGCGTGCGCTCGTCCCCTTCTACGAGCGCAAGCACATGCGCTGGCAGAGCTACGGCCGCCTCGTCTATGGCTGGATCGTCGAGAACCATGCCCCGCACACCGATTGGAGCCGCAGTGACGCGGCTGAGCCCCGCCGCGAATCCCTCATCCCAAATCCGTAATCGCCACTCTTACGACGAACCGCGAACCGCGAACCGCGAACCACGAACTTGGATCAGAAAATGCACTTATTATTAGGGCGATGTTGACCCGGATTCTGTCCGGCGCCGAGGATGAGCTGCTGCGGGACGAGCGCCGCATTCTGGCAAGGCTCCGGACAGCGCTGGCGCGGTTCGATGCAGCGCCCGAACAGCAACAGGCGCTCGAGCGATCGATCGAGCAGCTCGACGAGCTGTTCCTGCTCGTGATTGTCGGGGAGTTCAACTCGGGAAAGAGCGCCTTCATCAATGCGCTTGTGGGCAGCAAGGTCGCCGAAGAGGGCGTGACGCCCACCACCGCCCAGATCAACGTGCTCCAGTACGGCGACACGCTCGATCGGAGCATCCGCGAAGCCAACCTGCACGTCATCACGGCCCCCGCCGAGATTCTCCGCGAGATTCACATTGTCGACACGCCAGGCACCAACGCGATCATCCGCGAGCACGAGACCATCACCGCGGAGTTCGTCCCGCGCTCGGACATGGTTCTGTTCGTGACGTCCGCGGATCGACCCTTCACTGAAACCGAGCGCGCATTTCTGGAACAGGTCCGCGGCTGGGGGAAGAAGGTCGTGATTGTCATCAACAAGATCGACATTCTCGAAGGGGAACGGCAGATCGAAGAGGTCCGCGCGTTTGTCGCGGAGAATGCGCGCACGCTGCTTGGCTTCAGCCCCGAGATTTTCCCGGTCAGCTCGCGTCTGGCGCTCCGGGCCAAGCAAGGCGATCCATCGGCGTGGGCCGCGAGCCGATTCGAAGCGCTCGAGGGTTACATTCGCGAAACGTTGGATTCCCCGGGGCGCGTGCAGTTGAAGCTGCTCAATCCGCTCGGGGTTGGTGCGGCGTTGACGGAGCGGCACGCCGCCGCCGTGCGCGACCGGGGGGCTCTGTTGAAGGATGACTTCGCCACGCTCGACGAGGTGGAACGTCAGCTCGCGGTCTACCAGGCGGATCTGATGCGCGACTTCGAATTCCGCCTCGCCGATATCGATCGCATCCTGCTCCAGATGGAGAAGCGCGGCCACGAGTTCTTCGATGACACCATGCGCATCGGCCGCGTCATGGATCTGTTGAACCGCAGCCGGATGCAGCAGGGTTTCGAGCAGAACGTGGTGGCCGATGCCCCGCAGCAGATCGAACGGAAGGTGGGCGAGCTGGTGGACTGGCTCGTCGACGCCGACCTGCGCCAGCGCCAGGACGTGACGAAGCACCTGGCCGAGCGCCGCCGCCAGTACCAGGACCGTATCGTCGGCGACGACTCGGGACGTTTCCATTACGATCGCACGCGCCTCATCGACTCGGTCGGACGCGAGTCGCAGAAGGTGATCGATTCGTTCGACCGCCGCAAGGAAGCGCGCGAGCTGGCTGACGGCGCCCGCAATGCCGTCGCAGCGGCAGCCGCCGTCAGCGCCGGCGCGGTCGGCCTGGGCGCGGTCGTCACGATCGTCGCCACGACCGCCGCCGCCGACGTCACCGGACTCATCATGGCGTCGGTCGTCGCGGCGCTTGGCTTCTTCATCCTGCCGGCGAAGCGCGAGAAGGCGAAGGGAGAGATGCGCCGCAAGATCGGCGGCGTCCGCCAACGCCTCTCGGACGCGCTTCACGCGCAATTCGCGCAGGAAGTCAGCAAGAGCGGGGAACGAATTCGCGAAAGCATCGCTCCGTACAGCCGCTTCGTCAGGGCTGAGGGAGACAAGCTGCGCACGACCGAACAGGAACTGCGGGAGATAGGGGTCGAGCTCGCTTCCCTGCGCGCCCGGATCGACAAGCGCGCGGCTTAGTTGCTGCCTTTCATAAATACGGTGTCAACAGGACTTCGAGACGCGGCAGTCGCTCCGTGTAAGATGGCGCGGTGAAGCGTTTCACGCACGCACTCCTGCACGCGCTCCTGATTGGGTTGGGGATCCTGTCGGCCAGCATCGGGATCCACGGCTTTCTCCTGTCCAGCAATTTCATTGATGGCGGGGTCACCGGCGTTTCCATGCTCGTGTCGAAGGTCACGGGCACGCCCCTGTCGCTCTGGGTCGCCCTGGTCAACCTCCCGTTCATCGCCCTGGGATACCGTCAGATAGGCGGCGCGTTCGCCCTTCGCAGCGCCGCGGCAATTGCCGGTCTCTCGATCGCGCTCGCCACCCTCCATTTTCCGGACGTCACACCCGTCGCTGCTTGATTCAAAGTCAAGAAAGGAATCCTCATGTCTCCTACGCTGTCGAACGGGAAGATCTGCTATATCGAGATGCCCGCGGTCGACATCCGCCGTTCGGCCGACTTCTACGCCAAGGTGTTCGCGTGGAACATCCGGCAGCGCGGCGACGGCAGTACGGCCTTCGACGACACTACCGGTCAAGTGAGCGGCACCTGGGTAGTTGGCAGGCCGCCGTCGGCGCAGCCGGGCCTGCTCTTCTACATCATGGTCGACAGCGTGGCCGCAAGTGTCGAGGCCGTCATTGCCCATGGGGGGGCGCTCGTGCAACCGCTCGGAGCGGATGCGCCTGAAATCACCGCGAGGTTCAGGGACCCGGGTGGAAACGTGATTGGTCTGTACCAGGAGCCGAGCGCTTCGGCCGTATCTTCCGCCTAAAGGCGGAAGCCACAAGATTCAAAAAGGGGAACCGAAGCCGCGGGAAGAGGGAAGGAAGGCCTCATGCGCCAGGTGGCCGCCCATACGGCGTCCTGCGCTCAACTGGTTACAGCGGCACGCCGCGCGTCGCCGCGGCGCGTCCGAGCGCCAGGTACGTCGCCGCCGCGACAGCGAAGCCGACGAACCACGCGTAGTCGTACAGCGGCCGCAGCTGCGGGACGATCAACCCGCCCCAGGCGAGGGCACAGCCCGCAATCGTCGCGGCGATGCCGGCCCAGTTCCAGCGGCCGTAACGCCCATCTGGCAGGTACAGATCCTCGAGGGAGAGGTCGCGCTTTCGGACGATCCAGTAATCGGCGATGAGCACACCCGCAATCGATCCGAGCCCGCCCGAGTAGCCGAGCAACCAGTTGAAGATGTATCCGGACGGATCGGCGAGCAGCCGCCACGGTTGAATGAGGATTCCGAGGATCCCGGTGATCAGTCCGCCTGTCTTGAACCTGATCAACCGTGGAAACGCATTCGCGAAGTCATTGGCGGGGGACACGACATTGGCCGCGATGTTCACCGCGAGGGTGGCAACCACGGCCGTGAACATCGAGATCGCGATGACGAGCGGGTTGCTGAACCGGCCGATCAGTTTGATCGGGTCCCAAATCACCTCGCCGTAGATGATCGCTGTCGCGCTCGTGATGAGCACGCCCATCGCGGCAAACACGAACATCGTGGTCGGCAGCGCGACGACCTGCCCGATGACCTGCTCGCGCTGACTTCGTCCGAATCGCGTGAAATCAGGCATGTTGAGCGATAGCGTCGCCCAGAAGCCGATCATGGCGGTCAGCGACGGCACGAACACGGGAAGAAATTCGCGAAGCGTCGGATACTTGCCGGGTTGCGAGAGCAACGGACCGAAGCCGTTCGCCTCCGTCACGGCCCACCCGAGCAGCAGCGACGTCATGATGAGCACGAACGGCGCGGCCCAGTTCTCGACCTTGCGCAGAAGATCCATCCCCCGGTAGACGATGGCGACGTTCAGGCTCCAGAAGATCAGGAACGACAGCCATTCAGTTGTCGAATGGCCGCCGAACCCGGCACCGAGGAGATCGTGCCAGCCCGGGACGACGCTCGTGAAGAACGTATTGAGGGCCTCGCCACCGATCCATGCCTGGATGCCGAACCATCCGCACGCGACGATCGCGCGCATGAGCGCGGGGACATTGGACCCAATCGTCCCGTAGGCCGCGCGCGCGAAGACCGGAAAAGGAATGCCGTAGCGCGTGCCCGGATGAGAATTCAACAGGATCGGGACGAGGACAATGGTATTGCCAAGCGCGACGGTGAAGAGCGCCTGCGCCCAGCTCATGCCCGCGGCCATCAGTCCGGCCGAAAGCATGTACGTCGGAATGCAGTGCGCCATGCTGATCCACAGCGCCGCGTAGTTGTAGGTCGTCCAGGTACGCCGCGAAATCGGGATGGGAGCGAGGTCTTCGTTGTAGAGGGTGCTACGTTCGACGCGTGAGGTGTCGAGGAGCTCGACGCGGCCGTCTGGACGCTTTACCTGCGTCGCCTTCGTGGTCATCAGCCTGGTTACAGACCCGAAGGAGCCTGGCTCGGGCCTCGCCGGAGGAACCGGCCGGCGCTCTTTTTGCCGACGAAATGATCGCCGTCGATGATCACGTCGCCGTTGCTGATGACGGTGGAGGGGGAGCCGTGGACCGTACGCCCTTCGTATGGGTTGTAGTCCACCTTCATGTGCAGCGTCTTCACACTGAGCGTCGTCGATCGATGGGGATCGAAGACGACGATATCAGCGTCGCTGCCGACGGCAATCGTGCCCTTTCGCGGGAAGAGGCCGAACATCCGTGCCGGCGTCGTGGAGCAGAGCTCGACGAACCGGTTCATCGAGATACGTCCCGGCCGCACGCCACCATCGTGGACGAGCGTGAGGCGCGTCTCGATGCCGGGAGCGCCGTTCGGAATCTTGCTGAAGTCCTCCTTGCCGAGCTCCTTCTGCTCGGCCATGCAGAAGGGACAGTGGTCCGTGGAGATGACCTGGAGGTCGTTCTTCGCCAGCCCTTTCCACAGCACGTCCTGGTGCCATTTCTCCCGCAATGGCGGAGACATCACGTACTTCGCGCCGTCGAAGCCAGGCTCCTCGTAGTTGTCGTACGACAGGAATAGGTACTGCGGACAGGTCTCCGCGTACGCCGGCAGTCCCAGATCGCGGGCTGCGCGAACTTTTTCGAGGGCATGCGCCGCCGACAGATGGACGATGTAGATCGGCACGCCCGCCATCTCAGCGAGGGCGATGGCGCGGCCGGTGGCTTCACCTTCGGCATGGGGTGGACGCGTGAGCGCGTGATACTTGGGCGCCGTCTCTCCCTTGCGCAGCGATTCCTTGACCAGCTCGTCGATCACGCCGCCATTCTCGGCGTGCATGCACACGAGGCCGCCGTTCTCTCCCGTCCGCCGGAGCGCGCGGAAGATCGTCTGATCGTCCACCATGAAGACGCCCGGGTACGCCATGAAGAGCTTGAAGCTGGTGATGCCCTCGTCGCGCACCATCCGGTCCATGTCGCCGAGACCCGCATCTGCCAGCTCGGTCACGATCATGTGGAACCCGTAGTCGATCACCGCCTTCCCGTCGGCCCGCTTCCGCCAGTCGTCCAGCGCATGGCGCATTGTGCTGCCGCGGTACTGGATCGCGAAGTCGACGATG
>JBBQEJ010000060.1:0-27158 GCA_038320555.1 Vicinamibacterales bacterium
CCAGCAGTTCGTGCGGGGAGTTGCCGATCAGCGCGCCGTTCTTGCGGTATTGCACGGCGGTGCCGTAGAAGAACCGGCCGGCAATCATCGGAATCTTCGTGCCGTCGGCGAAATTCTCGGTCGTGCCGAACACCACGACCGGCCGGGTGCGCAGGTCGCGGTAGAAGACCCGCCGCGTCGTCGGCGGACCGCCGGCGCCAAGCTGGATGTCGACCAGCTGAATCGTGTCGCTCTGCGCCTCAAGCGCCCGCGCGTCGGAAATGGTGAGGTTCGGGCGCTTCAGCAGGTCGCGAATCTCGCCGCCGCTCGCGAAGCTGGTCACGCCGAAGCGCTGGACGAAGATCGTGTTGGGGCCGATCGCGCCGATCATGTCGCGCAGCGACTGGTCGAAGCCGCGGATCATCGAGGTCATCCCGACGATCGACGTGATGCCGATGACCACGCCGAGCACGGTCAGCGCCGAGCGCATCTTGTTCGTGCGCAGCGTGTCGATCGACATCGACACGATCTCGCCGAGCAGCCCCGACCGCAGTGCAGCCACTTGAATTCCTAATCCCTAATTTTCCTTCCGCCTAAAGGCGGAAGCCACAAAGAGTGAAGAACCACGAACCGCTAATCGCGACCCGCGAACTACGAATCGCGAACCGCTACTCCCTACGCAGCGCTTCAATCGGATCGAGCGCGGCGGCACGCATCGCGGGATACAGACCAAAGAAGAGGCCGACCAGCGCGGTGATCCCGATCCCCATCATCACGGACCAGACCTGAACGGAGGCGGGCAGCGGCGACACCTTGCTGATGAGCACCGCCAGACCGAAACCGAGCGTGATGCCAATCAAGCCGCCGAAGATGGACAGCGTGACCGATTCGGTCAGAATCTGCCACACGATATCGCGCCGGCGCGCGCCGAGCGCTTTGCGCAGGCCGATCTCGCGCGTGCGCTCGCTGACGACCATCAGCATGATGTTCATGATGACGATGCCGCCGACGACGAGCGAGAGCGCCACGACGCCGATGAGCACCGCGAAGATGCCGTTGGTCGCCGTATGGTAGATGTCCAGGAACGTGTCCGAGGTGAACATGCCGAAATTATCCGGCTCCCGGGGGCGGAGACGGCGTTCGATCCGCATTGCCACCGTCGCATCGTCCATGGCTGTCTTCACGAGCTCGGGTGTTTTCGGCTTGACGAGCAGCTGCATCCCGAACGAGCGCGAGCCGAACATCTTGCGAAACACGCCGAGCGGGATGACCGCGAAGTTGTCCTGGGAATTGCCGAAGAAGGATCCCTTTTTCTCGCTGATCCCGATCACGCGGAAATGGAGACTGCCGATCTTCACGGACTTGTCGATCGGATCGGCCGGTCCGAACAGCTTGTCGGCGACCTCCCAGCCGAGCACCGCGACGGGCCGATTCGCGTCGATTTCGGACTGGCTGATCAGGCGGCCGTATTCCGCATTGAACGTCCCGAAGTAGACGTAGTCGCGCGACACGCCCTGCACCTGCGCGCCGTCGACCGACTGGCTGCCATACGCCATCGTGGCGCGCGACTGGGCCTGCGCTGCGACGGCGCCGACGTTGTCGCTATAGCGCCGGACGGCCATTGCTTCTTCCAGCTTGATGCGCGGATTATTGCGGACGCGTTCCTCGTCGGCCTCGGTGCGCACCACGGGCATCCGTTGAATCGTGAAGTTGTCGGCGCCCACGCCGGAGAGAATGGCGCTCGTCACGTACTCGTTCATGCCCTGCACGAGCGACACCACGGCGATGATCGACGTGACCGCGACGATGTTTCCGAGCACGGTCAGAAACGTGCGCAGCTTGTTCGCCCAGATCGCGCCGAGCGCGATTTTCGCCGCCTCGAAGAACTGGTTCACGGCTTGGTCTTGGCCGGTGTCGTCGTGGGCTTGACGGCCGCCCCCTCAGCAAGCGCACGCACCGACGCGAACGGTCCCGTAATGACCGCGTCGCCTTCCTTGAGGCCCGACAGAACCTCGAAGTACTTTTCTCCCGCGATCCCCGTCTTTACCGGCATGAATACCGCCTTGTTGTTCTGGACTGTGAAGACTCCTTCGAGCTCCTTCCGCGTCTGGCCGGGCTTCAGTTCCGCGGCCTGCGCCGTCCCGGCACTCGGACGACGCGTCTTCTTGTCGTCGGCCGGCGGTTTGATGACGTTGCCCTTGTCGTCGACGACCAACTCGCGGACCGTCGTGGCCTGGATCGGGACCGCGATCGCGTTGTCGCGAACCGCCGTCGTGATTTCGGCCGTACACGTGAACCCCGGCCGTACTTCCGGGATTTCCTTGTCGAGCGTGACGACGACCTTGAAGTTGGTCGCCTGCGTGGACGCCTGTGTGCCGGTGGCCGCCTGAATCGGGCTGTTGCCGATCTCGGTCACTTTGCCCATGAAGGTCTGGCCCGGCATCGCGTCGATCGTCACTTTGGCCGGCTGTCCAAAGCGCACGCTCGGAATATCGGTCTCGTCGACCTCCACTTCCGCCTCAATGATCGACATGTCGGCAATGGTCAGGAGAACGGTGCCGGCATTGTTCATCGTGCCGATGACGACCGTTTCCCCTTCCTCGATGTTCCGGCGGGTCACGATGCCCGCGATCGGCGACTCGATCCGCACCTTGCTGAGATCGAAGCGCGCGCTCTCCGCGGTCGCGCTCTCTGAATCCTTGCGCAGCTCCTGGGTGCGGAGCTGCTGTTCCTGCGACCGCAGGTCCGCCTGCCGCAGTTTCAGATCGCTCTCCGAGCGTTCGAGCGTTTCGCGCGTGGTGAGGCCGCCCTTCCACAGGTTCTGCTGCCGGGTGTAGTTGTCCTCGGCCTGCTTCAGCGCGACCTTCGAGCTTTCGATTGCGACCCGAAGCTGTTCGACCTGCGAGCTCGCGGCGGCGAGCGACGCCTCCGTCCGCTGCACGGCCGAGCGGAGGTTGCGAGGATCGATTTGAAGGAGGAACTGTCCCTTCGTGACGCGGTCCCCTTCCTCGACGGCGAGATCGGTCACCCGGCCCATCGTATCGGCGCTGATGTTGACGTCGCGCTTGGGTTGAATCTTGCCCGACGCCGACACGAGCGCCTCGAGGTGCCGCTTCTGCACGCCTTCGGTCGTGACTTCGATGCCGTCGGAGCGTTTGAACTTCACGTTGGCGTACGCGACCGCGCCCAGCACGACCACGATCCCGGCGCCGATGAAAATTTTCTTCTTCCCGCTCATGCCCCAGCTCCACGTCGGACGAACGCGACGATCACCGCAATAAGGAAATAAACGACCAGCAGCGCCGTTGCGATCGGCTGCGTCCGGCGACGGTACAACACCGCCAGTCCTATCGATAACACGATCAATTGCCAGATCAGGAAGATGTCGATCATCCCGAGCAGCCGCGCCGCGAACGACTTCTCAGGCAGCATCGGCAACAGCACCGCGAGCGTCGTCGCGCTCGTCATCGTGCCTCGGAAATAATTGAGCGGCACGGTGAACAGCTGCGACAGCAGCCCGACAGGACCCGCGTGTACGACCACGGTGAAGACCTGCTTGAACGTCGCGTTCCCGCCCATGGCTGCGTTGAAGACCGCGTAGAGAATCCCGGACAGGATCACCATGAAGATTGGAACCAGGACAAGCATGTAGACGACTGTGCCGTACCCGACATACGGCGCCATTTTCTCCATCGCCTGGATCTGCTGATCGCTGACCTGTCCTGAGAAGGGGCTGTTCAATGCCGCATCCAGCCAGGCGTCCTGACCGACCTTGGTCATGAGGAAGCCCCCGATGAGCAGGCCCAACCCGACGGCGCAAAGCGCCAGCATCCCGAACCACTTCGGGTGCGCGACAACCGACTCGTACGTGGCCCGGGGCGCCGTAATGATGCCGATGACGCGAGCGACGAGACTCTTCGGGGCAGGGCTTGACCCAGTCTGCACAGTTGGATTTGCCATAAAAATCTGGAGGTTCGCCCGCGACCGGAATGGCCGCTGGGGCGACGACTGATTCTAGCCCAAGCTTTCAGCTACGAATACGACGATCGGGCCCTGGATGTTTCGCGTCACCCGGCGGGCAAGTAGCTGTAAGTCCTTGAGTTTAGGGGCCAGCAGCGGGACGCGTGCCAGGGGGCCGTACGCGTGCAGCCCGTGGGGAAAGTCTGGCGTCGCATCGAGGCGGGCGAGGCGCCGCGCTGGCAAGGCGCGACAACCGAGAATACCGGGTCGTATTTGAGGGCGGAGCAACGCCGCCAGCGTGGATGCATCGCCCGTCGAATGCCGCCAGACTTTCAGCACGGGCTGCTAAGCTCACGAGATGATCAGCAGGGTTCAACAGATCGTCCTGGGTACGGCAATGGCCGGGTGGGCCAGCGCGGCCGGCGCCCAGACGTTCGACACCGTGGGCACGCGCGCCGCAGGCATGGGGGGTGCGTTTGTCGCGGTCGCCGACGACTCGTCTGCCGCGTACTGGAATCCGGCCGGCTTTGCCGCCGGGAACCTCTTCACGATGGTGCTCGATCGGAGGACGCTCAAAGTCAATCCCGGCACCCCGGAAGGCGCTGGAAGCGGCTCGGGTCTGCTCGTCTCGCTAGGCATGCCGGCGCTCGGTTTGTCTTACTACCGGCTGCGGTCAACGATCCTCACCCCCGTCGCACCTCCTACAGCGGCGGCTGACGACGGCCGAAAAGCGATAGCAACCGATGAGCTGCGTCTCGACACGCTAATCACCCATCATTCCGGCGCGACGCTCGTGCAGTCAATTGCCCCTGGTGTTGCGGTCGGTGCCACCCTGAAGCTTGTGCGCGGCGTGGCGTCGTCAATGATTGTTCCGGAGGGGGATCGCGACGCGCTTCTCGGGGGTGTCAGCGAGCTGAGCGGCAAGGGTAGCACCAGATTCGACGCGGATATCGGTGTAATGGCCAGTACCGGAAGGCTGAAGGTCGGGCTCACCGTTCGGAACCTCAGCCAGCCTGAATTCAGGACGGCCGGCGCCGGTGGGATCTCCGCCCTGTCGCTTCGGCGACAGGCCCGGGCCGGCATCGCGGTCGCCCTCAGTGAAAGGTGGATAGCGGCGGCTGATCTCGACTTGATGCGGACTCGTGACGCGTTGGGAGACGAGCGCACTTTCGCGGCGGGCACCGAAAGGCGGATGGGGCGGAAGGCTTTTGTCCGTGGCGGTTTGCGATTGAATACCGCCGCTGCCAGGAATCCGGCTCTCGCGGCCGGCGGGAGTTATGCGGTTACGGGGTCTCTTCTATTAGACGCACAGGTGACGGGCGGCTCTGATCGAACGCGGCGCGGTTGGGGAGTATCCGCCAGGTTCGTTTATTAAGCTCGATTACGGGAGGTGGTCGGAGATGTACAGATCTGTCTTGACAAAAAATGTCAATCCGTGTGACACTTCCAGTTCCCCAGCCTAGATAAACCTCACATCCGCCGCACGCGCGGCGGCATGCGCGCCAGCACCGATCCAGAGCCTGAAGATGCCCGTTCGCATTGGCGAGCTATTGCTCAAAGAAAAGCGCATTACGCCTGCTCAGTTGCAGGAAGCGCTGACCTATCAGAAAACCAATGGCGGCAAGGTGGGCTTCAACCTCGTGAAGCTCGGGTTCGTGAAGGATGAGGAGATTACCGCGCTCCTCAGCAAGCAATACGGCGTTCCATCCATCAACCTCACGCAGTTCGAAATCGATCCCGGGATCATCAAGCTCATCCCGGCCGAAACGGCGCACAAGTACCAGATCGTCCCGCTCAGCCGTTCCGGGGCCACGCTGACGATCGCGATGACGGATCCGACGAACGTCTTCGCCATGGACGACATCAAGTTCATGACGGGGTACAACGTCGAGCCGGTCGTCGCGTCAGAGACGGCCGTCCTCGACGCGATCACGCGCTATTACGCAGCCGCGGCGTCGCGCGGCCCGCGGGAAAACACGAACGCCGGCGACGCGATGTCGACCGCCTCCTCGCTCGACATGGTCACCAAGGCCCTCGAGGAAACGACGGCCATTGTCGACGACGACGTCGAGGTGCTCGAGGAACTGGACCAGATCGACGTCTCGTCGCTCGAAAAGCAGAGCGGTGAAGCGCCGATCATCCGGCTTGTGAACCTGATGTTGATGTCGTCGATTCAGAAGGGTGCGAGCGATATTCACATCGAGCCGTACGAGAAGGAGTTCCGGGTCCGCTTCCGCATCGACGGGATTCTGTACAACGTCATGGCGCCGCCCATGAAGTTCCGCGACGCGATCACGTCGCGGTTGAAGATCATGGCGAAGCTCGACATCGCCGAGAAGCGGCTCCCGCAGGACGGACGCATCAAGATTCGCTTCGCCGACAACGGGCAGACCAAGGAGATCGACTTCCGCGTCTCGTGCCTGCCGACGCTCTTCGGCGAAAAGATCGTCATGCGTCTGCTCGACAAAGACAAGCTGATGCTCGACATGACGAAGCTTGGGTTCGAGCCTGTGTCGCTCAAGAAACTGGAAGTCGCGATCGCCAAGCCGTGGGGCCTCGTGCTGGTGACGGGGCCGACGGGAAGCGGCAAGACGAATACGCTCTATTCGTCGATTGCGAAGATCAACACGACCGAGACGAACATCATGACCGCCGAAGACCCCGTCGAGTTCAATCTCGTCGGCGTCAACCAGGTACAGGTGCGGGAGAACATCGGGCTGAACTTCGCGGCGGCGCTGCGCTCGTTCCTGCGGCAGGACCCCAACATCATCCTCGTCGGCGAAATCCGCGACTTCGAAACCGCGGAAATCGCGGTCAAGGCCGCGCTCACCGGCCACCTCGTGCTGTCGACGCTTCACACCAACGACGCGCCGAGCACCATCAACCGGTTGATGAACATGGGCATCGAGCCGTTTCTCGTCGCGAGCTCGGTCAATCTCATCTGCGCGCAGCGGCTCGTCCGGAGGATTTGCGCGAACTGCAAGATCGAGGAGCCGCACGCGCCGGAGGCGCTCGTCCAGGCCGGCTTCACCGCGGACGAAGCCAAGAAAGTGATCCCGAAGAAAGGCAGCGGCTGCGAGAAGTGCAACAACACCGGATACAAGGGCCGCGTCGGCCTCTATGAAGTCATGGAAATCGGCGAGGAGTTGCGCGAGCTGATTCTCGTCGGCGCTTCGGGTCTGGAACTCCGCCGGAAGGCTGTCGAGGAAGGCATGATCACGCTTCGCCGCAGCGGCCTGCACAAGGTCATGGAAGGCGTCACGACGATCGAGGAAGTCGCGCGGGAGACAGTGAAATAGGAGGGAAGTAGCCAGTTACCAGTCTCCAGACGTTTCTGGCACTGGGAACTGCAAACTGGAAACTGGAAGCTGGGAACCGGAAACTGGAAACTGGGAACTGGGAACTGGGAACTGCAACTGGGAACTGGGAACTGGGAACCGGAAACCTGGGAACTGGAAACTGGGAACTGATGGCTACATTACCTGAACTTCTCAAAACGCTGGTGGATCTGAGCGGATCCGATCTGCATCTGACGACCCAGTCGGCGCCGCAGATTCGCGTGCACGGCAAGCTTCAGACGCTCGACTTGCCGCTGCTTGGTCCCGCCGAAACGAAGGGGCTGGCCTACAGCGTGCTCACCGACGCGCAGAAGAAGCGCTTCGAGGAAACGCTGGAGCTCGATTTTTCGTTCGGCATCCGCGGCATCGCGCGCTTCCGCTGCAACGTCTTCAACCAGCGCGGCGCCGTGGCGGCGGTCTACCGCGTCATTCCGGAGCAGATCAAGGGATTCGACGAGCTCGGTCTGCCTGCCGTGCTGGCCACGCTGGCCGATCGTCCGCGCGGACTGGTGCTCGTAACCGGCCCGACCGGCAGCGGCAAATCCACGACGCTCGCGGCCATGATCGACAAGATCAACACCGAGCGGCGGGAGCACATCCTCACGATCGAGGACCCGATCGAGTACATCCACGCGCACAAAGGCTGTATCGTGAACCAGCGCGAGGTCCACAGCGACACGCACGGGTTTGCCGTCGCGCTCCGCTCGGCGCTGCGCGAAGATCCCGATATCGTCCTCATCGGCGAGCTGCGCGACCTCGAGACGATCGAATCAGCGCTCCGGGTGGCGGAGACGGGCCACCTGACGTTCGCCACGCTCCACACGAACTCCGCGGCGCAGACGATCACCCGCATCATCGACGTGTTCCCGGCGCACCAGCAGGGGCAGATTCGGACGCAGCTGTCGCTCGTGCTCGAAGGAGTCGTCTGCCAGGCGCTGCTCCCCCGCGCCGACGGACAAGGACGGGTCATTTCGCTCGAGGTGCTGATCCCGACCCCGGCCATCCGGAATCTCATCCGCGACGACAAGGTGCACCAGATTTACTCGACGATGCAGACCGGCCAGGAGAAGTTCGGGATGCAGACGATGAACCAGTCGCTCGCGACGCTGTACCAGAGGCGTCTCATCACGCTGGACTCCGCGATGTCGGCCTCGTCGCTGAAGGACGAGCTGGAGCAGATGATCAGCCGCGGCGCCGGAGTCGTGCCCGGCGCGGGACTGTCGCGGCCAGGACAGCCGAGGACGGGGACGCGGTGAATGCCAGTCGCCAGTTTCCAGTCTGGCGTCTGGACTGGCAATCGGGAACTCGCAACCGGGAACTGGCCACTGAGCCTGGGAACTGCCAACTGGTAACTGGTAACTGAATTATGGCTACATTTGCGTATTCGGGACGGACGCGCGCGGGCCAGACGGTCACGGGGGAACGGGTCGCGGACACCATGGATCTGGCGGTCGCGGGACTGCGTCGCGATCAGATCATGGTGACGCGGATCGACGCCGCCAAGGCGGCGAAAGCCGCGAAGGCCGCCAAACCGGACGGCCCGAAGAAAGGGAAGGGCGTCCCGGCGAAGAACCTCGCGATCTTCACGCGGCAGTTCTCCGTCATGATCGACGCCGGGCTGCCGCTCGTGCAGTGCCTCGAAATCCTGGGCAAGCAGGAACCGCACAAGAACTTCTCCGCGGTGATCCTGAAAGTACGGGAAGACGTCGAGTCGGGCGCCGCGCTGGCCGACGCCATGAAGAAGCATCCCAAGACGTTCGACTCGCTGTTCTCGAACATGATCGCCGCGGGCGAGGCGGGCGGTATTCTCGACACGATTCTGAGGCGTCTGGCGGTCTACATCGAGAAGAGCGTCAAGCTGAAAGGGGACGTCAAGTCCGCGATGATTTACCCCGTCGCGGTCATCGTGATTGCGGCCATCGTCGTCGCGGCGATCCTGTGGAAGGTCATTCCGACCTTCGCCTCGCTGTTTGCCGGCCTCGGCGCGCAGCTGCCGCTGCCGACGCGCATCGTCATTTCCCTCAGCGACATGCTTGTCGCGTACGGGTGGATTCTCATCATCGTGCTGGGCCTGCTGGGATGGGCCGTCAAGACCTATTACGGGACCGAGAACGGCCGCCATATGATCGACGGCCTCCTGCTCAAGCTCCCGATTCTCGGCAACATCCTCCGCAAGGTGGCCGTGGCCCGGTTCTGCCGCACGCTCTCGACGCTGCTGGCCTCGGGCGTGCCGATCCTGGACGGGCTCGACATCACCGCGAAGACCGCGGGGAACGCCATCATCGAGGACGCGGTCCAGACCACGCGCTCGAGCATCGAACGCGGTGAAACGATCTCGGCGCCGCTCCGCGAAACGAACGTGTTCCCGTCGATGGTCGTCCAAATGATCAACGTCGGCGAGACCACGGGCGCGCTCGACGCGATGCTCTCGAAGATTGCCGATTTCTACGAGGAGGAAGTCGATACCGCGGTGGCCGGGCTGTTGACGCTGATGGAGCCGGTCATGATCGCGTTCCTCGGCGGCATCGTCGGCGGCATCGTCATCGCGATGTATCTGCCGATCTTCGATCTGATCAGCAAGCTGACGTAGGACGGAAGTTTCCAGTTGCCAGTTTTCAGTTTCCAGTCTGGTAACTGGTAACTGGTAACTGGCTACTGGTAACTGGCTACTGGCAACTTTTTATGAACACCCTCCGCGCCAAGCTTTTGTGGCTCATTGCCGGCCGTGCGGCCGTCATTACGCTGCTGCTTGGCTCGGCGATTCTCATCCGGATCAACGTTCCCGGCGCCTTTCCGATTGAGACGTTCTTCGTACTGATCGGGATTACGTACGCGCTCACGGCGGCTTACGGCGCTGCGCTGAAGTACTTCGAGCGCTACAGCTGGCTGGTCGACGTGCAGCTCGGGTGCGACGCGGTCATCGTGTCGGCGATCGTGTATATCACCGGCGGCGTGTCGAGCTATTTCTCGTCGCTCTATACGTTGCCGATTATTGCCGCGAGCACGATCCAGTCGCGCCGCGGCGGCATGATGGTCGGCGTCCTGAGCACGCTCCTTTACGGCGGGCTCGTGCTGGCGCAGTACTACGGCGCAGACCTCTTTCCCGTCGTCACGGACTATGCGTTGCTTCCGCCGGCGCGGGTCGCGATCTTTACCGTCGGCCTGAACATCTTCGGGTTCTTCGCGGTTGCCGTGCTGAGCGGCCACCTCGCCGAAAACGTCAGGCGCGCCGGTGAACAGTTAGTGGAGACGTCGAATCAGCTGGCCGATCTTCAGGCCTTCAGCCAGCACGTGATCGACAGCCTGACGAGCGGGCTGGCGACGACGGACATCGATGGACGGGTGCTGACCTTCAATCGCGCCGCGGAAGCGATTACCCGCGTGACCGCGGCCGACGCCGTGGGCCGTTCGATCGCCGACGTGCTGCAGTTCCCGCGCGACCTGGACGGATTGTTCGGAGCGCGCGAAGGCCGCCCGAAACTGCCGCGCGTCGAGGTCGCGTTCACGCGCCAGGACTCGGTGGACATCGAGCTCGGGCTGAGCACGGCGCTTCTCCTCACGCCGCGCGGCGAGACCGGCTTCCTCTTCACGTTCCAGGACGTCACCGAGTCGCGCAAGCAGGACCGCGAAGCGCGCGTGCAGCAGCGCCTCGCGGCTGTCGGGGAGATGGCGGCAGGCATTGCGCACGAAATCCGCAACCCCCTCGCCTCGATGTCGGGATCGATTCAGATCCTCCGTCAGGAACTGCCATTGACGGCGGAACAATCCCAGTTGATGGACATCGTGCTTCGCGAGTCGGACCGGCTGAACGAGACGATTCGCAGCTTCCTTGCCTATGCGAAGCCCCAACGTCTCAGCACCGCGCGAGTGGACGTGCGGCAGATCATCACGGATACAGCGTGCCTGCTGCAGAACAACGCCGAACTGACCGAGGCCCATCAAATCGACGTGGACGTGCCGTCGGAGCCGACCTGGTACGTTGCCGACGAGAACCAGATCCGGCAGGTCGTCTGGAATCTCGCGACCAACGGTGTCCGCGCGATGCCGAAGGGAGGGAAGCTGCGGCTGTCGCTCACGCGGCGCAACGTGGACGCAAGCTCGCCGGGAGAGATGGTGATTCGGGTCGAGGATCAGGGCGTGGGGATCGCGCCCGAAGAGCTGGACGGCATCTTTCAACCGTTTCGCGGAGCCTTCGAGCGGGGCACCGGGCTCGGACTCGCGATCGTGCACCGTATCGTCAGCGACTATGGCGGTGAAGTGCACGTCACCTCGGAACGCGGCGGCGCCGGCACCCGGGTGGAGGTGACGCTCCCCCTGGCCACCCCCGCGACGGCCGACGCCCGGGCGCTGTTGAATTAATCATGACCACCGAACTCCAGACCGTCCCGTCGGCAACGATCAAGGCGCCCGCGCGCGTACTCGTCGTAGACGACGAGCGCTCGATGCGCGAACTGCTGTCGATCGTACTGCGGCGCGACGGTTACGACGTGCTGATCGCGGAGGACGGCGCGGCCGCGGTCGAGCTGCTCAAACGCGAGCGCGTGGACATTCTCATCACCGACATCCGCATGCCGCAGATGAACGGCGTGGATCTGCTTCGCGAAGCCAAGCGGATCGCCCCCGACATCGTCAGTATCGTCATGACGGCGTTCGCCTCCACGGACACGGCGGTCGAGGCGCTGCGGCTCGGCGCGGCCGATTACGTGCACAAGTCGCCGAATGCCGCGAGCGAGTTGCGGCTGCGCGTCGGGCGCGAGCTCGAACGCAAGCGCCTGCAGCAGGAAAACGTCCTGCTCAAGCGCGCGCTGCGCACCTCGCACCAGTTCTCGAACATCATCGGCACGAGTTCGCCCATGCTGGCCGTCTTCCAGCTCGTCGAGACCATCGCACCGACGAGCAGCACGGTGCTCATCACCGGGGAGTCGGGGACGGGGAAGGAGCTCGTCGCGCGCGCGATTCATGTGAACTCGCCGCGGCGCGAGCGCCCGTTCGTCGCGCTGAACTGTGGCGCGCTGTCGGAAACGCTGCTCGACTCGGAACTCTTTGGCCACATGCGCGGATCCTTCACCGGCGCCGACAGCAATAAGAAGGGACTCATCGAAGTCGCGGAGAAGGGCACGATCTTTCTCGACGAGATCGGCGAGATGAGTCCTGTCGTGCAGGTGAAGCTGCTGCGCGTGCTGCAGGAGCGGAAGTTCCGACGCCTTGGAGGCACCGAGGAGATCGACGCCGATATCCGGATCCTGGCGGCAACCAACCGGGACCTGTCGAAGATGGTCGCGGCGGGAGGGTTCCGCGAGGATTTGTTCTACCGGATCAACGTGATCCCCGTGCGCCTGCCGCCTCTTCGAGAGCGCATCGACGATATTCCCCTGCTCGCCGAGCATTTCGTCGCGCGATTTGCCGAACAGATGGGGAAGCCGATCACGGGCATTTCCGGATCCGCCCTTGCCCGGCTGAAGCTCCACGATTGGCCGGGGAACATCAGGGAGCTCGAGAACGCGATGGAACGCGCGGTGGCGCTGGAGCAGAGCCCCACGATTCTGATCGACAGCCTCCCGGAACAGTTGACCGAACACGAAGCTGGCACGGCTTCGGCGGCGGCGCCGGCCGACGCGTTTCCTGACGCCGGCTTCGACCTCGAGCGCCATGTCCAGCACATCGAGCGCGAATACATTGCCCAGGCGCTGCGCCGGGCCGGCGGCGTCAAGGTCAAAGCCGCCGAGCTGCTCGGTATGAGCTTCCGGTCATTCCGCTACTACACGAAGAAGTACAATCTTAAATAGCGGTTCGCGCGAATCGCGACTTGGGCTGGCGGCTAGGCGGCAGCGCCAGCCGCCTCCCCCGTTGACATTAAACGGCAGCCGAGGTTGACAAAAACTGTCAAGCCGCCCAAAATTGTCCATAGAATTTCCCGTCCGAACGACCCAGATAACAGTCGTAACTATGAGATTCCGCTGGCCTTAGCGGTGCGGGCCCTTTGTGTCTGATGGGGTGGCACCGCGGTTGCTCAATGGCTAGCGTCGGCCGCTGGGCTGCAACGTTGAGCCGACCGACAACATCAGTCCAAACGGCCAATCGAATGCATCTGAGGAGAGTAAAGTCATGAACGTTCGTAACCAGAAGGGTTTCACGCTCATCGAGCTGCTGATCGTCGTGGCGATCATCGGCATCATCGCCGCGATTGCGGTCCCGGGTCTTCTCCGCGCTCGCATGTCAGGCAACGAAGCTGCGGCCATCGGCTCGCTTCGCGCCGTCAACAGCGCGGAAGCCAGCTACTCGTCAGCAGCGGGCCAGGGCGGTTACGCGATCGCCCTTGCCGTCCTGGTGCTAGGCTGCCAGGGTTCGACGCAGGGTTTCATCTCGCCCGACCTCGCAATTGACCCGTCGGTCAAGAGCGGCTACACCATCACGCTCGCTGACAGCACCGCGTCCCCTGCGGACGTGGCCGACGATTGCAACGGCACGAAGAGCCGGTCTGGTTACTATGCGACGGCCGTACCTCTCCAGGTCGGCGGCACGGGACAGCGCGCGTTCTCGTCGGCAGCGGCCGGCACCATCTACTTCGACGCGACGGGTGCAGCGCCCGCCGAGACGGGTGGAACGCCCATCCAATAGCAGCCACACGCCGTGGTTCTGAGCTAGAAAAGGGGATGCCCGCCTGATGGCGGGCATCCCCTTCCGTCTGTTCAGGACCTTCGTAAAGGAGGACATGTCACCCTTCAACGCGCCGCCGCGGCGCATCATCAGCAGGGCGGGCAGCACGGGCTTCACGCTCATCGAACTCCTCATCGTGATCGCGATTGTCGGAATCCTCGCGTCGATCTCGATGGCCCTCTACCGGAGCGCGCGGGTGCGCGCCGGAGAGACATCCGCCGTCGCCACCCTCCAATCAATCAATCAGGCCCAGTTTGCCTTCTCGCAGGCCTGTGGCAACCAGCGCTACGCGCCGTCCCTTGCGAGCCTGGCCACGGCCATGCCATCGACCGGGCAGGCTTTTACGAGTCCGGATCTTGGCGTCGATCCGCTCGTGAAGAGCGGTTACCAGTTCACGATGGCGGGGACCGCGGTCACGGACGCAGGGTTGACGTGCACCGGGGGCACGCCGGTCGAGTCGTACCGGCTCACGGCGGATCCGGTGAAGCCAGGAGTCTCCGGCAGCCGGTTCTTTGCGACCAATACCGATCGGGTCGTTTACGAGGACGTTGAGAAGACATTTGGAACCGATATGCCGGAGAAGGGGCCGCCCACCCACGGCCTCGAATTGAAGTAAACTGGGTCCCTCGAGCATGACAAGATTGAGTCGCACGCTGCTGATGGCCTTTGCCGCGCTCGGTCTCGGTGCGGCTTCGACCTCGAGCTACGTGCACTACCGGTTGCTGACGGACACGAGCTATTCCAGCTTCTGCGACATCAGCGCAACGGTGAACTGCACGCAGGCTTACCTGAGTCAGTACGGGAGCTTCTGGGGCATTCCGGTTGCGCTCTTCGGCGTGTTCTTCTTTACGTTCGTGCTGCTGCTTGCCGGGGTCGGCGGGCGTCCGGCCGCCTCGGTGCGCGACGCCATCCCCGCGTACATTTTCGCGTTCTCGACGGTTGCCCTCGCCTTCATCCTCTATCTCGGTTGGGCGTCATACGTTCAATTGAAGACGTTCTGTCTCCTGTGCGCGATCACTTACATCTCGGTTATTGCCATCTTCATCATTTCCGGTGGAGCGACGACCTTCCCCATGACTACGCTGCCTCGCCGTCTGCCGCGCGACGTCCGCGCGCTGGTGTCCAGTCCTGTTGCGCTCGTGCTGACGCTGCTGTTTCTCTTTGGCGCGGGAACGGCGATCGCCTACTTCCCGAGCGAAACGCCACCGCAGGCGGCCAGCGCCTTCACGCCGCTCAACGCCCAGCAGCGCGCCGAGATCGCCAAGTGGTGGGACCTGCAACCGAAGACCGAGGTGCCGATCCCGATGGACGGCGCGAAGGTGCTCGTCACGATCTTCAGCGACTATCAGTGCCCGCACTGCCGCGCGGCGCACGAGACGTATCGGAGCCTCATCGCGAAATACTCGGTCGATCCGGGCGTGCGATTCGTCCTCAGGCACTTCCCGCTCGAGGGGGAGTGCAACTCGTACGCTCCCAATGGCGGCCACAGTGCTGCCTGCGAGGCTGCTGCCGCCGTCGTCCTGGCGCGCAAGACCGGCAAGGTCGCAAGGATGAACGATTGGCTTTTTGACAACCAGGAGAAGCTGACGCCGTCTGGCGTGCGGGTGGCGGCCAAGGACATCGGCGGCATTGCCGACTTCAACGGAAGCTACGCGGAGGCTTTGAAGGAAGTCCGGGCGGACGCCAATCTCGGCGGCCAGCTTGGCGTGACCTCCACGCCGACGCTCTTTCTCAATGGCAGAAAACTGCCGGCAGGTGTGGTGGATCCAGCCGGTCTCGATGCCATCATCGAACTGGAGTTACAGCGCGCGAAGTAAGCTGCCGCGCACTGCCATGCCCCCTGCGATTCGCATCGAGGAGCTCACCAAAGATTATGCGATCGGCTTCTGGCGGCCGCGGCCGTATCGGGCGCTGGATCGCCTGACGCTCGACATCGAGGCTGGAGAAGTATTCGGGTTCCTCGGCCCCAACGGCGCCGGCAAGACCACCACGCTCAAGCTGCTCATGCAGTTGATCTACCCCACCTCCGGGCGCGCCGAGATCCTCGGGCGGCCGGTCGGCGACCTGGCCACGCGCCAGCGCATCGGGTACCTTCCGGAGAATCCCTCCTTCTACGATTACCTGACGGCAGAAGAGCTGATGGGTTATTTCGGCCGGCTCTTTGGATACCCTCCCGCCGAGCGGCGCAAGCGCGTGGCGGCGCTCCTCGACAGAGTCGGCATCGGCGCCGACCGCCGCCTGCAGTTGCGGAAGTTCTCCAAGGGCATGATCCAGCGGGTTGGGATCGCGCAGGCCCTGCTGAACGACCCTGAGGTAATTTTTCTGGACGAGCCGATGTCGGGACTCGATCCGATCGGCCGCCGCGATGTCCGATCGCTCATCCTCGAACTACGCGACCAGGGGCGGACGGTGTTTTTCAGCTCGCATATTCTCGCGGACGCGGAAACGCTCTGCCGTCGAGTCGCGGTCGTCGCCGGAGGCCGTCTGGCCGCCTCCGGCCGGCTCTCCGACATCCTGGCATTTGAGATTCGCGGGTGGGAGCTCGTCGTCTCGGACGTGCCCCCGGAAATGGTCGAACGCGTCAGGCCGTCTGTGCAGCGTATGACGGAGATCTCGCCGGGCCGATATACCTTCACGTTGCCGATGGAAGCCCCGCCCGATCGCCTGCTGTCGGAGCTCATCGCCGGCGGCGCGAAGCTCATCTCGCTCAACCCGCTGCACGACACCCTCGAGGATTTCTTTCTCAAGCGGGTCGCCGAAGCGGGCGAAGCCGCGCGAGCGCCAGGGGAAGGTTCCCGTGCGCGCGATTAGCACGGTCGCCATCAACGTGTTCCGTGAGTCGGTCCGCGACCGCGTTCCCTATAACCTCGTCCTCTTCTCGGTTCTGCTGATCGCCTCTTCGTACCTGCTCGGCCAGCTGACCGCGGGACAGGACGTCAAGATCGTCAAGGATCTCGGCCTCGCGGCGATCTCCGTGTTCGGTCTGTTCATCGCCATCTTCATCGGCATCGGGCTCGTGTCGAAAGAGGTCGAGCGGCGCAGCATCTACGCGTTGCTGTCGAAGCCGGTGAGCCGGTCGCAGTTCATCGCCGGCAAGTACCTCGGCCTGGTGCTGACGCTGGCGGTGAACATCACCGTGATGGTTGTGGCGCTCTACATCGTGCTCGGTTATCTCTCGTGGCAGGAAACAGCCGAGTACAAGGCTGTCTGGGACGCGCCGGGGCCGGATCCCGCGATGCTGAAGGCGGTGTTCCTCATCTTCGTCGAGCTCATGCTCGTGACCGCGCTCGCGCTCTTCTTCTCGACGTTCTCGACGCCGATGCTCTCGGCCGTCCTGACCTTCGGCCTCTACGTCGCCGGCCATTTCAACTCCGACCTGAAGAATTTCGACAAGGTGGTCAACTCCCAGGCGGCAATCTGGCTGTCGCGCGGCATGTATCACGTGCTGCCAGACCTGTCCGCGTTCGACGTCAAGACCGAAGTCGTCCACGGGCTGCCCGTGACGATGGGGTATCTGGCCAGCACGGCGGCCTACGGGCTGGCCTACGTGGCCGCGCTCCTTCTCGTGGCGACGTTTATTTTTTCGCGGCGGGACTTCAAGTGAACCCCCGCCGCGGCGTGATTGTGCTGGTGCTGGCGGCCGCGGCCTTCGGCGGGGCCATCGCGCTGCAGATGGCGCGGGATCGGTCGTATCCACGCGACGATCGGCAGAAGGAGCAGATTCTGTACGTACGGTCGGGGGCCGCGCTCAAGCGGATGACGCTGGCGTTCAATGCGCTCGCGGCCGACGTCTACTGGATCCGTGCGATACAGCATTACGGCGGCGATCGCCTGTCGGGTCCGCAGGCCGCGGCGAAGTACCAGCTTCTGTATCCGCTGCTCGATCTCACCACGACCCTCGATCCGTACTTCAACATCGCGTATCGCTTCGGCGCGATTTTTCTGAGCGAAGGGTATCCCGGCGGTCCCGGGCGTCCCGATCAGTCCGTCGCGCTTCTGCGCAAGGCCATCGTGGCAATGCCGCACAAGTGGCAGTACTACCACGACATCGGATTCGTCTATTACTGGCGGCTTCGAGACTACCAGACGGCGGCGCTCTGGTTTCAGCGCGCGGCGATACAGCCCAATGCGCCCAACTGGCTCAATCCGCTGGCCGCCTCCATGCTGGTCCGCGGGCAGGACCGGACCGCGGCGCGCTTTCTCTGGCAGCAGATTGCGAAGTCCGAGGAGCCGTGGCTGCGGCGCACCGCAGAACGTGCGCTGCTGCAGTTGCAGGCGCTCGATCAGGTCGAGCAGCTCGAAGCCGTGATCAAGCGGTTTCCACCAGCGGCTGGCGAGTCTTACTCGTGGACCGGGCTCGTCGGAAGACACGTGCTCGTGAGGGTGCCGTTCGATCCGGTCGGTACGCCGTACGAAATCGATCCCGCGACCGGACGCGTGAGCGTGTCCGAGCAGTCGCCGCTCTTTCCGATGCCGGAGGAGCCCCGGCGGCTCCCGTGACGCTCGATTCGTTTCAACTGGCGATCCTCGTGCTGCTCGGCCTCGCGGTTGGCAGCTTTCTGAACGTCTGCATCCACCGGATTCCCCTCGGCCAGTCGCTGACGCTTCCGCCGTCGCGGTGTCCGGCGTGCGAATACCAGCTCCGATGGTTCGACAATATTCCCGTCGCCAGCTACGCCGTACTCGGCGGACGATGCCGCAAATGCCGCGTGCGGATTTCCATTCGCTATCCCCTGGTGGAGCTCGCGACCATGGCGCTCTTCGTGATCCATGGCGAAGTATTCGGATGGAGCGCCATCCTCGTTCCGCGGCTGCTCTTCGCGTGTGCGATGGTCGTGCTGTTCGCGATCGACCTCGAGCACCATCTGTTGCCGAACGTCATCACGCTTCCGTCCATCGCCATCGGGCTGATCTCGAGTGCGGTCCTCCCCCCCGGACTCGTCGACGCGCTCATCGGTGTCGCGGTCGGGGGCGGCGTGCTGTGGCTCATCGGGGAAGCGTATTATCGGTATTCCGGGCAGGAAGGCATGGGGGGCGGCGACGTCAAGATGCTCGCGATGATTGGCGCGTTTCTCGGCTGGAAGCTCGTCCTTGTCACGCTGGTCCTCTCGTCGGTCATCGGTTCGTTCGTCGGTCTGTTCGTGATCGTGCTGAAGCGAGGCGGTATGAAATACGCGCTGCCCTTCGGCACGTTTCTCGCGTTCGCGGCCCTGGTGGCATCGCTTGCCGGCGATCGCATTGTGAATTGGTACGTGAGTCTGTATTGAACTGCTTCCATAGAGTTCCGTTGAACAACCTTCACAGCGAAGATCACACAGGAGAAGGGGAGAAAGGGAGAAAACTATTGTTCTCTCTTTCTCTTGTTCTCCTGTGTGATCTTGGCAGCGAAGCCTGCGTGACAGCATCGGGCCCACGACTGATCAAGCGTCAAACATGACCCAGGCGGGCTATCTTCTTCTCGGTCTCACCGCCATCGTGGCAGCGCTCGCGGGGATCCTCGCGTTTGCGCTCGCGAAGTTCATTACGGCCGCGCGCGCCGCCACGCGGGCCTCGCGGACCGGGGGATCGGAAACGGCTTTCATGGCCGCGGCGATGCAGGAGGCCCTGCAGGAGATGCGGACGCAGGAACGCGCGATGAAGGCACGGGCCGAGGCGTCGGAGCGGCTGAGCGGCGAGATCATTTCAAGCATGACGTCGGGTCTCCTTGTGGTGAACGAGAACGGAGTGGTCCGGACGCTCAATCCCGCCGGTCAGCGGTTGCTCGGGCTTCCGGACGGCAACTGGACTACGAACCATCGCGAGGTGCTCAACGGCTCGACGTCACTCGCCGACGTCATTGACGAATGTCTGGCGACGAAGCGGCCAATCGTCCGGCGCGCGGTCAAGATGGATCGACCCGGCGCGGGCGCTTCGCATCTCGGCATCACCGTCTCACCCATCCGCGACGGCACGGGCCTGGCGCACGGCGCGATTTGTCTGTTCACCGATATCAGCGAAGTGATCGATCTCGAAGATCAGCTGCGGCTCAAAGACAGCCTGGCCCGGCTCGGCGAGCTGACGGCCGGCATCGCGCACGAATTCCGGAACGGCCTGGCGACGATTCACGGCTACAGCCGCCTGCTCGATTTGGAGCGCGTGCTGGTGGATTTCAGACCCTATGTCCAGGGCATCCGCGACGAGACCGAGGCGCTCGGCCAGGTCGTCACCAATTTCCTCAATTTCGCGAAACCGGCTGACTTGACGCTGAGCCCCGTCGACATTGGCGCCATGGCGGAGCGCGCGGCTGACGAGATCCGCGGCGAAGCGCGCGCACGTGGAGGCGACGTTACGGTCAGGGGACGTTTCGGCGTGGTGGAAGGGGATGAAGTGCTGCTTCGGCAGGCGTTCAGCAACCTGTGCCGCAACGCGCTCGAGGCCTGCGTCGGGGTTCCGCCGCGCATCGTCGTTGAAGGCGTCGCTGATGCCGGCGGGATGCTCCGCGTGAGCGTGTCGGACAACGGCCCGGGGGTCGATCCGGCCGTCGCGACGCGCATGTTCCGCCCGTTTTTCACCACAAAGGCGCGCGGGACAGGGCTTGGACTGGCCCTGGTGCAGAAAATCATCGTCACCCACAACGGCCGGGTGACCGCCGCCAACGCCGTGGACGGGGGCGCCTGCCTGACCGTCGCGCTGCCGCTACGCGTAACCTAATACGACTTTGTCAGATCGTTGACGAGGGCTCGTGGGAATCGAGAGTGGTCGGCATTAGGTCGTCGTACTCTACGTGTCACGAGGAGGTTCGCGCAGAGAGCGCCAAGCGCGCGGAGAAGACAAGTAAAGACGCGGCTGCTGGCACGTTCCGGCGACTCGCGTTTCGCGCGAGCAGGAGGGTCTTATGACCCTCCTGGCGTCGCCGGGACGGTTCTCGGCAGCCTTCTCAGCGTTCTCTGCGTCTCTGCTTCCTCCGCGTGAGATCGTCTTCTCCGCGCACGTGAAGCGACCCTCGCAAAAAATCCGTCCCAGAGCAGCAGTCGTCGCGCCTGGCCATCCGGGCGCCGCGCTCCGGAATCCACTACCGATTCAGCTGAGACAGGTCACTAGATCAGAAGTGTTAGGGACGTGCCAGAACTGAACAACAATCAGTTCCCTGCATGTCCGGCGGACCCCCCATTCCTCGCATAAATGCAACGACAATAGCGGTTTAGCCCAACCCACTCAGTCACATAGCCCGCGCTGGCAGTCCTATTGCTCAAAGGGGGCTATCGATGAGTTTCCGCCTTCGCACCCAACGTGGCTTCTCGCTTGTCGAGCTCCTCATGGTGGTGTCTCTGATCGGGATCCTGGCGGCAATTGCCCTGCCGGTCATGAAGGACGTGACCGCCTCCATCAAGTTGAATGAGGCCGCACGGCTGGTCGAGCGCGAGATGCAGGACGCCCGGCTGCGCGCGGTCTCTTCGAACAGGCTTCTTCGGGTCCGGATGAATTGTCCGGCGACCGGGTATCTCCGTTCGGTGGAAGTTCTGGGCACCTCCGCCGACACAGCGTCGAACCGGTGCTTGAACAATGCTTATCCGTTTCCGGCCCCCGATACCGACATCATGACCAGGCCGAACTTCGATGGCCCGGTCCGCACGCTGCCGGCTGGAGCGACGGTCAGTAACCAGGTGCTTCAGTTCAGACCGGACGGCACCGCCGACAAGATCGTCGCGGGTGTCGCGACCACGATTACCGCGCCTGTCGCGGTCACGATCTCGCGCGGCGGCAAATCGAAGACAGTGACGGTCAACAATGTCGGCAAAGTTCAACTCCAGTAGCCGCGGATTCAGCCTCGTCGAAGTGCTCGTCTCGATGGGCCTGCTGACGGCTGTCTCCCTGGGCGTCGCCCAGCTTTTTGCGCTCTCGACGCGCGCCAACCTCATCGCCAGGGGGCAGACGTCGACAACGGCCATGGCCGAGCAGAAGGTCGAGCAGCTTCGCGGGCTCACCTGGGGCTTCGACCTGCAGGGGCAGGGGCTGCCGCTCTCCGATACGACGACCAATCTGGCGGTGTATCCGCCGGCGCACAACGGCTCGGGACTGAACCCTTCGCCCGTTGATGCGCTTGAACAGAACACTTCGGGGTTCGTGGACTTTCTCGATGGAAACGGCGCCTGGGTCGGGACCGGTACGACGCCGCCAGGATCGGCGGTGTACATCCGCCGCTGGTCGATTCAGCCGCTGCCGACCAATCCGAACAACACGCTCGTCATCCAGGTGCTCGTCACGCCCATTGCCCTTGAAGCCACGCGCGTCCAGACGGCATTTACGCGCACGCGGATGGTTGGCGACGCACTGCTCGTGACGGTAAGGACGAGGAAAGCATCATGACGCGTTTTGTTCGCCGCGCGTCGGCAGGCGAGTCGGGGTACTCGCTGATCGAGCTCCTCGTCTCGACGGCCATCATGATTACGGTGACGGGCGCGATCTTCTCGCTGATGAACCCGGCGCAGGGCAACGCACAGACCCAGCCCGAGGTTTCCGACATGCAGCAGCGGATGCGTGTCGGCAACGAAACGATCTTCAAGGAGCTCGTGATGTCCGGCGCGGGCCCGTACCAGGGTGCAGTCAGCGGCTCGCTCGTGAATTTCTTTGCGCCTGTTCTTCCGCGTCGCATCGGCCGGCTGAATCCTGACGCCGCGACCGTGTTCAAGGACAACACGATCACGCTGACGTACATCCCGAACAGCTATTCGCAGACCACGATCAGCCAGGCGATGCCGAACACGTCAGCCGAGTTGAAGGTGACGCCCCAGCCCAACTGTCCCGCCAGCGGGGACCAGCTGTGTGGGTTCACCGACGGTATGGATGTCATCATTTTCGACACGACCGGGGCGTTCGATCTCTTCACCATCACGAAAGTCCAGGACAACGCGGCGCATCTTCAGCATCGTGGCCAGGACCAGCTCAGCAAAAAGTATGACGTCGGAGCGGAAGTCACGCAAATCGTAAGTAATACGTTCTATTTGAATAGCACGACGCATCAGTTGATGCGGTACAACGGCGGCGACAACGATGTGCCGCTGGTCGACAACGTCGTCGATCTGAAGTTCGAGTACTTCGGGGACCCCAATCCGCCGAAGCTCCCCAAGCCGCCGGCCGGCGAAGCGAATTGCCTCTACGACGTGAACGGGAACTACGCGAACCTGGCCACACTGTCGCCCGACAACGGTTCGCTGGCGGCATTGTCGTCGGCCATTCTGATCGATGGGCCGATGTGCGGCGGCGGGAGCAATCAGTTCGATGCCGATCTGCTGAGGGTCCGCAAAGTGCGGGTGACCATGCGCGTGCAGGCCGCAAGCCCCGCGCTGCGCGGGTCGGACGCGGCCCTGTTCCGAATCCCGGGCACGTCCAAGGGGGGCGAGAAGTTCGTCCCGGACTACACGATTTCGTTCGAGGTCGCCCCGCGCAACCTCAACCTGACACGGTGATGACGAGCCACTCCCGCTTCCACGCGCGGCTCGCCGACGAACGCGGCACGGCGCTGATCATCGCCCTGATGGCGATGATGCTGCTGACCGCGCTCGGCGCAGCTGTCGTCATGGTGAGCAACACCGAGACGCATATCGCGGGCAACTATCGCAACAGCCAGGAGGCGTTGTACGCCGCCGACGCGGCCGCCGAGCGCGTCGTCCAGGATCTGCTGCTCATCCCTCGATGGAACGACATTCTGTCCGGCACCGCGCAATCCGGTTTCGTTGACGGCGCCATGACAGCCTCCAAGACGCTGCCGGGCGGCGGCACGATGACGCTGTGCTGCGGCACGAATACCGCGACCGCCCAGCTCCAGGCCGAGACCGACACGCTCAATCTGTGGGGGGCCAACAATCCGCAGTGGAAGCTGTTCGCGTGGGGCCCGCTCGGCGACATGCTCCCGAACGATCAAATCGACAGTCCGATGTACGTCGGCGTGTGGGTCGCAGACGACCCCGCCGAAACGGATGGCAACCCGGCGGCCGACGTCAACGGCACGCTGACCCTGCATGCCGAGGCGGTCGGGCCGTCCGGAACGCGGAAGATTATCGAAGTGACCGTGGCGCGCACATCCAGCACGGAAATCGAGCGCGGACAGATCGCCCAGCGTGGTCAGGAAGAGCTGAACCAGCGCGCGCGCAAGGCGGCTGTCCAGACGCCCGGCAAGTCGCTCTCGAACATGCGCATGAACAATTCGACCGGCAACCTGGTCGTGCAGTGATGAGTCACCTTATGTATCCAAGGCCCTGCGGCCGTCGAACGGCCGCGCATCCGCGCCGGCGTTCGCTTCGGTTGCTTCGCCGCCGCACAGGGGCGACTGCGCTCATGGCCGTTCTTGTGACGTTCTGGTGGTCGACGACCGCCTTCGCGCAGCTCGATCCGCTCCTCTTCATCAAGCGCGTGCCGCCGACGGTCATCGTCGTATTCGACACGTCGATGCGGATGCTCGAAGATGGCAGCGGCAACTGGTACGATCCGAACTTCTACGTGGCGTCCAGCGACGCCGCGGTGCTGCCGGCGTTTCCCAATATCAGCGCCGCCACGACGAAGACATACCGCCGCGTATACCGCAACCTGCAGTCGGTCGCCGCGCCAGGCAAGTACACCGCGGACATCATTGCGGCGACTGCGCAGGTCTGGGACCCGGCCAACGCGCTGACGTCGAACAACGCGGCCGACCAGGCGTTCCTGGACGTGACTCGTTACAACATCGCGAAGCAGGGCCTCTCGGCGGCGATCACTGAGAACTCGAGCAGCACCTTCCGGTGGGGCCTGATCAAGTTGCGGCAGAATACGCCGGCCTGGCGTACTCTGCCGCAACTGCGACAAGCCGGTGCTCGTGTCCGACGCCACGCAGCGCCTCTATAAGGACACAAGTCCCTGTAGCGCAAGCGCGACTCTCGGCAACTATGCGATCTATGTCCCGAGTGTCGCCTCCGCCAACTATGCGCAGGCTGCGGCCCCCGCGGGCACCGTCGTCGTGACGCCGGCGGCAAATACCGCCGCCTCCATCACCACCATTCTTGCGCGCGGACCGAACGACGCCGCAGCGCTGATTCCCGCCAGCGTGCCCGGCGTTGGCTTTGCCGATCGTCCACTCGACTACGCTCTGATCGATGCGAAGGCGGCGGCTGTCGCGGCGATGACGGCAGACACTGCGGCCAACCGCACCTGCCGCAACACGATCGTCGTGCTCATCACCGGTGGCAAGGACAGCGGCGACGCGACGTATACCTCGAGTCACAACGCGGCCACGACGGCGTCGTCGTTCCTGTCGGTCAGCGCAAGCGGCGTGACGAAGCGCGTGCCGATTGTCGTGGTCGCGGTGAAGCCAGCGGCGGCGGACGTCGCTTCGCTCCAGGCGATAGCCACCAACAGCGGCGGTGCTTACCGAAGCGTGACGACGGCATTCGAAGTGACGGCAGCGGTTGACTACGCCGTGCAGCAGGCCTTCGCGCGTTCCGGCGATTTTGATACCGGCGCGTCGAGCGAGTTCACGCCCGTCAGTCCGATCGTCGGCACGGTCAACATGAAGAACGGGAAAGATATCAACGGCGCCGCGCTGCCGAATACGGACATCACGGCGAATCCCGGTGGCCAGCCTCTGACGCAGCGCAGCAACTTCCTCCTGACGGGCGGCTTTACGCTGCCTGGCTTCGACGGCGTGCTGCGAGCGTTCCGGACGTTCAAGCCGGTCGTCGACGCCACGAAGCCAACGGGCTGGAAATTCGTGAACGACGGCACCCGGCTCTGGCCCGATCTCGATGGCCGGGCCCCGATGGCCGGCAAGGCGCGTATCCCGCTCGATCCGAATACGCGGAACATCTACACGTTCATCCCCAATGGCAGCGGCGGAGGGTCGGTGATCGCCTTCAATCTCGCGAACGCGGCGACGCTGGCACCGCACCTGGGAACCAACGCGACAACGAACGCACTGATCACGGCGGTTCGCGCGCAGAACATCGGCGCCCTGATCGGCTCGACCCCGGCCATCATGGACGTGCCATCGCTCGATCCACCGCCAGACGACGATTACGGACGCGCGGATGCGCCGACGTCATTTGCCGGCATCCACAAGGATCGGCGGGCGACGATCTTCGTCGGGGCAAATGACGGCATGCTCCACGCGATCGATGCGCGCACCGGCTACGAGGTCTGGGCGTTCATTCCATACAATCTGCTGCCGAAGCTCAAGACGTTCCGCGACGGCCAGGCGGTCGATCAGTTCGATTATTTCGTCGACAGTTCGCCGAAGATCGCGGAAGTGAAGATCGGCACGTCGTGGCGCAGCCTCCTGCTCGTCGGCGAAGGTCCCGGGGGCACGTTTTATCAGACCTTCGACGTCACCGAAGCGGGGATGGGGGTTGCCCCGACCCTCGACGACCTGAGCGCCGTGAGCTCGATGTTGAGTCGTTACGATGCGCCCAACGAGTCGATCGTATTCAAGTGGGCATTCCCGAACTACGACAGCTTCGATCCGACCTACAGCGCGACGTTCACCCTGGCGGACGGTATGCCCGGCGGGAAGCTCAGGATGTACGGCGATTTAAAGGCCACCGCGACCTTCGCGGAGAAAACCGTGGGCTTCACGTGGTCGGACCCCGCCGTCGGATCGCTCGACGCCAATCGCGCCACGACTTCGGTCATCGTGGGCTCCGGATATTTCCCGGATATCGAAACCTTGATCCCGAACCGCGGTGCCTCGGCGCCGAAGGCCGGCACGGCACTCTATCTGTTGAACGTCGATACTGGCCTGTTGCTTGGCAACACGGCGGGAACGACATGTCCGACCGTGTCGAGCGGCTCGGGCTCCGGCTCCGGCTGTGTCCTCATCGGAGACGTGGCAGCCAACGGCAGGAAGAACGCCTTGCAGGCGGACCCGACTGCTGCGGGCGACAACGGCGCGATCGCCGTCACGAAGGCGTATCTGGGCGATATCGACGGAAAGTACTGGCGTTTCAATTTCACTTCCGCGGGCGCCATTACGGCTAACCAGATGGTCGACACGGGGCAGCCGATCTACGCGTCGTCTGCTCTCCTGTTTGTCGGCGCCACCGACGTGTATATGTTCTTTGCGACCGGCAGCGATCTGCTCGCAAGCAGCACGCCAGGAGGCACGGGCACGTTCAAGCTGTACGGCTTGAAGGACAACAGTCCCGCAGCGGGCGTGACGACGAAGTACGCCAACGATCTGACCACGGTGACCAATTCGAGCGGCCTGGCCACGGGTGAGCG
>JBBQEJ010000061.1:0-26922 GCA_038320555.1 Vicinamibacterales bacterium
GCCAACCGTCTCCGCACCGTCAGCTACGGTGAAGAGCGGCCGAAGTACGACAACAGCCGCGAAGAAACGCGCCGGCTCAACCGCCGTGCCGCCATGGTCGTGCGCATCCTGCGGTAGCGCAGGAAAGGGGACAAGGCAAAACAGAGATTCACCCCCCATGGTCATCAAAGCGTCGGCCGCGACCGACATTCGCCAGCTGATCGCAGCGCTGAGCGGCGGCGATGACGTGCGGCGCGAGGCGGCCATCGCCCGACTAGCGGTGATTGGCGCCCGCGCGGTTGATGGCCTGCGCCGGGCGTACGCCGAGTCGTCCGATCGCGAGACAAGGGTTGCCGTGCTGCGGGCGCTCGAGCCGATCGGCGATCGCCGTACCGTCGGGATTGCGCGCGGCGCTATCGCGGAAGGAGGCGACCTGGCGCTCGCCGCGGCATCCGCGCTTCGCGGGCTGCTCGATTCCCCTCACGGCCCCACCGGCACCGACGCGCTCGATGTCCTCGTCGCGACGGCGCTCGATCCGTCGGCCGAACGCCGCGTCCGCCTTGCCGCCTTCGATGCGTTGCAGGGCATGCCCGAAGGCGTGCGGGCGCGCGTCGCGGAGGCGCTGCAGGCCGATCCGGATCCCGGCCTCAAGGCTCGGGCGAGCGATCTGCCGCGCGACGCCGCAGCAGCCGACGCGGTCTGGCAGGACGCGCTCGAGGGCCGGCTGCCCGATACCGCAGCCGCGCTCCGCGACGCCGCCGAGACGCGTGCGGCCGCCGCCGCACTGAGTGCGCTTCAAAAAATGATCGATGCCGTGCGATCTCGCGAGGGAACCGTCGAAAACCCCGCGAAGCGGGCGGAATGGCGGACGGTGCGCGGCGCGCTGCACCAGGCGCTCGCCCTGCGCAACAGCCGCGTCGCTGTGTACGATCTCCGTGAAGCGCTCGAGGACTCGCGCGGTCCGCTTCCGACCTCGTTCCTGGCCGCCCTTCACGTCGTCGGCGACCAGTCGTGTCTCGAACCGCTCGCCGCCGCATATGCGAGGACGCCAGCCGCCAATGCCCGCTGGAGGGTGCAGTTGGCGGCGGCGTTCCGCGCCATAGCTCGGCGCGAAAAGGTCACGCGCCGGCATGCCGTCGTCAAACGGATCAGCGCACGCTGGCCGGAGGCCGGACGGGACCTCACGGCGCCAGCGTAAAGGCGCGGCGGCGAGGCGGCGCCGCCGGCTCGAAGAGGCGGCACACGCGCGACGCAAAGTCGGCGGTCTCCCACGCCTTCACGTCGAGCCGTGGGACGCGGGCCGCGTCGAACGAGTCGCCCAGCATCCGATCGTCGCACGAGAGTCCCCAGCGCCACGATCGTCTGACCGCCGCGGCCCATTCGCGATCGACGGCTCCGTAGGGATAGGCGAACAGATCGACCGGCTGTCCCGTCACGCGTCTGAGATCAGCCTGGCATTCCGTCAGTTCGACCAGCTGTGCCGGGGTCTGATCCGGAAGCGCCAGGTGATTGACCGTGTGCGCGCCGATGGTAACGCCTGACAGCGCCGCCAATTGCCTGACACCGTCCGCCATCATGGGCCTTACACGCGGAGCTCCACCTCCACCCCACGCGCGCAACTGGTCCACGGCGCGTTCACGTTCGTCGAGCGAGGCATGGACGAGCGTTTCGTGCAGGCGCCAGTGCGCCGCCAATCGCTCCTCGGCGCTGCCTGTCGCGAAGCGCACGCGGGCGCCCGCGATTGTGATGTCGAAGGTCGCGGGAACGGCGGGAGCCGCCAGAAGGACCCGCTCCAGCGTATCCCACCAATACTCGCCACAATCTTCAAGCCAGCGGCTGGTCAGAAAGAACGCCGCCGGCGCCTGATGACGCTGCAGAAACGGCGCAGCCACGCGCAGGTTGTCCTCGTACCCATCGTCGAACGTCAGGGCGACTGCGCGTTCTGGCAGGCGTTCGTACGGAGTACTCAATAGATCGTCGAGCGGCATGATGTGACATTCGGCGCGAAGCCATTGCAGCTGCGCATCGAAGACCGCCGCCGGCACGCCAAGGCCGTGAACGTCGGGTGTGTCGTCTATTCGATGGTAGAGAAGTACGACTCCCCGTGCGCGTGCGCGCGCCGGATGGTGCGTCTTCCTGGCGCGAACGCCCGTGAGGACAGGAAAGTACGGGTCGCGCGCTTCAAACTCCCCGTCGGTCAACTCCGCACAGCCCAGGCCGTGAAGGAACGCCGTGTTCGTCAGCACGTTGCCGAATGCGTCGTACGACGTGTCGGACGGCGCGAACGCTGATTGAAACAACGCGCGCGCCCCTGCGGGGGTCATCCGCCATAAGTCTCCGTGCTCTCCGTATTCGAGACAGACTCGGCTCGCGGACGGCAAGGTTGCGAGCAGTACTGCGCCCGGCTTCAGAATCCTGTAGCACTCGCCGAGCGCCGCGGCCATGTCGTCGATGACGTGCAAGGTCTGCGTGAGGATGATGCAGTCGAACGCTCGAGACGGAAGCTGAGGCGCCGAGCGCAGGTCCGCCAACACCGTAGCCCGTGTATTCGATGGGTCAACATCCAGGATCGCATGCTCGGTCACGCGCGTCCCGCCGAACGCGAGCGTGAAGTCGTCTTCCTGCACCTCGAGGACCGCGCCGCGCACGTCCGACGAGTGTGCGGCCAGAAACTCATCGATGTATCTGCGGTCGATCGGAATGCCACGGTCGTAGCCCCAGTCGCGGCTGACCGGATCGGTCCGCCGGAGGTCGCCCCAATCAACGGCGTCGTGACCGTGGTGCGTGAGATATGCGCGATGGTGGGCGGCTGCGATCCGCAATCGATCGAGTTCCTCGAGATCCGCGTCGCGGCTCGCAAGAAGCCCGCGATGCACATCACGGAGCCGTCCAAAGCAGATTTCACGCAACACGAGCACGTCGGTCATGTCGCGCTCGACGGCGGCGGCGTGCCGTTCGAGCACGGTTCGAAACAGTTGAAGGTGCCGTTGATCGTCCGCCGACCCGGTCGATCGGCGTTCCGCCACCTCACGCGAAATGAGCGGTTCCTGCAACAGTTCCAGCCTGTGTCCCGCCAGGGCGAGCCGAAGCCAGAACTCGTATTCGACAAGGCCCTCGAGCGTTTCATCGAATCCGTCAAGCGATTCCCAAATCTCACGGCGAATCGCAAATGAAGGCGGAACGCTTCGGGTGTCGGAGAGGATTGCCGCCGGGCTGAGGCCCTCGGGCATCCAGTGCAATTCTCCCGAGCCGTCTGCGGACCGCAGCGCGATCGCAGGCGCAACGGCTGCGATCGAGGCGTCGTCGTGAAACATCGATTCGCACTGCTCGAGGAACGAGCCGTGCAAAGCAAGACCCGCTGGAAGAACGACGATGTACTGGGCGGCTGTGCAGCGCGCGGCCGCATTCCATGCCGTGCCAGGATTCGCGCCCGGTTCGACGACGACCGCGCGAAGCCGGGAGACGACGGACTCTACTAGAGGCGTGGAAGGATATGCGGAGGACTTGACGAGCACGACGCCATCGGCTGCCCGGTGTTGCCACACGATCGAGTCGGCGGTGCGGAGGAGCGCCCGTCCGCCGGGGCCGACCTCAACGAGCACACTCGTGGAGGCCGTCACCGGCCCGCTCCCAGAAAGGCGAACAACCTGCGCAACGGGGCCGTGATCCGCCAGCTCCACGAGGCCTGCAGTGCGGCCACCTGGCGCTCGAGATCCCCCGCCTTCCATGCCAGCCGCTCCTGTTCCTCTTCGCGGACACGAAGGGCTTGCACGCGCCGCACCTTTCGAGAAAGCGCGTCGAGCTCCTCGCGCGCGCGCCGCAACGCGGGTTCGAGATCCACCAGGCGATCGCGTTCGAGGCCGGCGATCTCGCGCGTGAGGTGCAGGGTCTCGGATTCCTTGGCAACGAGGACCGGCGTGAGATGGTCGCGATACGCGACCGCATGTCTGGCGACGAGCACCTCCAGCGGGCGCCGGTACGCCTGCGCCTCGAGCATCGTGCGGCTCATCGAATCGGGCCGGCGCCGGTAATAGAAAAGCACCTCAGGAATGATGGTGCCGTGAAAGCCAGCCTCAACCAGCCGCAGCCAGAAATCCCAGTCCTCGCAGCCCTCGCGCATGTCTTCGTCATAGCCCCCCACGGCCTCGAACGCACTCCGGCGCACGAGCGCGGCGCCGTTCACGGCGTTGCGCGCCAGCAGCGACGGCAGGTCGCAGCGCTCGGGCGTCCACGTCCAGCGTTCGTCACCGAATGTCTCCAGCCAATGCGACACGAAGGCGATGTCCGGTTGTCTATCCAGCACGCGGACGGCCTGCTCGAACCACGTGGGCGCCAGCTTGTCGTCGGCGTCGAGCGCGCAATAGAACTCGCCGGATGCGTGTCGCGCGGCGTGATTGCGAGCCGCCGGCAGGCCGCGATTGGCCGTCGTCAGGACGGTCGTGCCCGGCGCGCTCAGACGTGCCAGCGTCTCGCGCGTGGCGGGATCGGTCGACCCGTCGTCGACAATGACGAGTTCAACGTCCTGAAACGTCTGCGTGAGTACGCTGTCCACCGCCTCGGCGATGAACGCGCCGTGGTTGAAACACGGCATGAGGACGGAAATCCTTGCAGGCATCAGAGGGCCATCGGACGGGCCGGGGTGGACGGCTCGTCCGTCAGAAGCGCAAGGTACCGATCCGCAACGGCAGCGGCGGGACCGGCCAGCACGATGCGGCCGCCCTCGAGCAGCAGCGCGCGCTCGCAGAATGCCGCGATCGTGCGGGGATCGTGGCTCACGAGCAGCATGGAATGACCAGCCTGATGCATCTCCCGGTAGCGGGCCTGGCAGCGCTCCTTGAAGCCGGCGTCACCGACGGCAAAAATTTCGTCGAGGATCAGGACCTCGCGCACCGCGCGGAAGGCCACCGCGTACGCGAGCCGCGCGGCCATGCCGCTCGAGTAGTGACGAAGCTCGAGGTGCGCAAATTTCTCGAGCTCCGCGAACTCGAGGATCTCGCGCGACGCCCCGCGAAGCTCCTTGAGGGTCAGGCCCATGACCGTGCCCAGCAGCTCGATGTTGTCGATCGCATCCAGGTCGGGATTCCACCCGACGCCCAGTTCCAGGATGGGCGTCACCGCAGCGCGCACGTCGACCCGGCCCGTATCGGCAGGATAGATGCCGGACACTATCTTGAGCAAAGTGCTCTTGCCGGAGCCGTTGCGGCCCATCAGGCCAAGGCTCTCTCCGCGACGGAGCTCGAAACTGACCGACTCGAGCACGCGCAGCCGCTCGTTCGCACGTGGCCGGAAGAAATCGAGCGCGTGTTCGCGAACGGTGTCCCGCCGGACACTCGGGATCGTGAAGCTCTTCGATACGCCGCTGACCTCAATGACGATTGGCACCCTAAAGATCCTCCGCCACACGCGCGGCGCGCGCGCGGTAGATCATCAGGCCGGTGCCGAACATCACGGCCGTTTCGGCCAACAGCAGCGTGTGGGCGAGAAGCGACGGGATCCGCCCGTCGACGAGCACACTGCGCGAAAAGAGGATCACCGGGGTAGGTGGCCACGCGTAGAGATAGGCGTGCACTCTTTCGGGGAGGATCGCCAGAGGGTACACGATCGGCGCGATGAAGAATCCCGCCTGCGTCACGACTTCCCACACCTGATTCAGATCCCGATAGCGCATGAAGAGCACGCTTGCGGCCAGCGAGAACCCCGCGACCATCACAAAAAACTCGACCTGGTAGACCACGTACAGCGCGACGGCCGCCGGCGACGGGGGCCTGCCGGTCACGGCAAGAAAGCTGATCAGCACCACCGAAAACAATGCGAGCGTAATGACCGCGTTCGACGCCGATGTCACGACGACGATCCAGGAAGGGAACCGTGCTTTGGTCAGCAGGTACCCCTTGGCCCTGATGGACAACAGTCCCGCTTTCGTCGATTCCTGGAAGAACTCGTACAGGAATAACCCGATGATCAAGTCGAGCTTGTATTGCGGGTCGCTTGCAAAAATGTAAGAGAAGACCGCGAGGAGCACGAGGAACATCGTGAGCGGCTTGAGCAACGCCCACACGAATCCCCCGATCGTGCCGTGATACCGCGTTTTGAAATCCGTGCGGATGAGGGTCCAGACAAGGCCGGCAAACTGGCCGCGACTCTGCCGGACGCGTGTTGTCGCCACTGAAACCATCGGCGGGGAACCCTGATACTATACGGCACGACTGCTTCGCATGCATCGGGTCGCGGTTTGATGACTGCCCTCCGCATCCTGCACGTCGTTCCGTACTATGAGCAGGCGTGGGCGTACGGCGGCATCCCGCGCCTGGTCACGACGATAACCCGCGCGCTGGCGCGGCGCGGCCATCAGGTCACCGTCTGCACCACCGACGTGCGAGACGAGCGGACGCGCGCGTCAGACATCGCTCCGGTCGCGCACGGTGTTGACGTGCGAATGTTTCCGAACCTGTCGAACGCGCTCGCATACCATCTCCAGTTTTTCACGCCAGTGGGACTGCGCGCGCATTTGAAATACACCGCGGCGACGTTCGATATCGCTCACGTGCACGCATGCCACAACTTGCCGGGAGTCATCGCCGCCGCGCAGTTATCGCGGGCGGGCGTGCCCTACGTCGTTTCACCGAACGGGACGGCGCGGCCCATCGAGCGGCGCATCCTCGCCAAGCGTGTATTCGCCCTGACGGCCGGACGCCGGATGCTGGCGGACGCGGCCCGGGTTATCGGGGTGTCGCGCGCCGAGACGACCCAATTGCGCGCGCTCGGCGTCAATGAATCAGCGATCGTCCAGATTCCCAATCCGATCGACGAGAGTGAATTCGATCGAATCCCCGACCGCGCGCGGTTTCGGGCGACGCTCGACGTAGGCCGGCGCCCAGTCCTCCTTTTCCTCGGGAAGCTGACCCCTCGCAAGGGCGTCGATCACCTGGTGCGAGCGTTCGCATTACTCGATCGGCCCGAGGCCGTTCTCGTGATCGCGGGCAACGACATGGGCGCGGGCGCCGCCATCGGATCATTGGTGCGGAGCCTGGGTCTCGAGCGGCGGGTGCTGCGGCCAGGCTTGCTCACAGGAACCCTGCGTCTCGACGCGCTGGCGGCCGCAAACGTCGTCATCTACCCATCGCGCGATGAAATCTTCGGCCTCGTGCCCCTCGAAGCGCTGCTCTGTGGTACCCCTGTCGTCGTCTGCGGCGACAGCGGATGCGGCGAAGTGATCGGGGCCACGGGCGGCGGACTCGTCGTGCCGCATGGCAATCGCCCGGCATTGGCAGACGCGATCGAATCGATATTGACGAACGAGCGCCTCTGGCGTCGCCGCGCGGCCGCGGCGGGCGACGTCGCGCGAGAAGTGTTCGGCGCCGACGTCGTTTGCCGCCAGCTCGAAGCGCTATACGCCAACGTGGTGGCTGAGGCATTACCCTCCCGCAAGAAGCCCGCATGACCACGGCACTCGGCGTCACGTTCGTCGTGCCCGTGCTGAACGGCGGCCGTTGGCTCCGCCCCGCGATGGCGAGCATCATGGCGCAACGGGATGGCCGGCCCTTCGAAATCATCGCGGTCGACGACGGGAGCACCGATGGATCGCTGCGGCTCCTGAAGAACCTGGAGCGCGAAGGGTTCCTGAAGCTGCTGCGCGGCGAAGGCCGCGGGGCGGCCGCCGCGATTAACGCGGCCGTTCGCGAGGCGGCGCAGCCGATCGTCTGCCAGGTCGATCAGGACGTGATCCTCCAGCGCGGCTGGCTGGTTGAGCTGCTGCGCGCATTCGACGACCCCGAGATCGCCGCCGCGCAGGGACACTACATCACACGCCGGGGCGCGGGCTTCTGGGCGCGCGCGATGGGGCGCGACCTCGAGCATCGCTATTCGCGGATCCGCGGGCCCTTCGTCGATCACGTCTGCACCGGGAACACCGCGTATCGCACACGCGCGCTCCATCAGGTTTCACTGCTCGACGAACGCCTTGGATACGGCTACGACAACGACCTCAGTTACCGACTGCACGCACGGGGCTACCGCCTCGCATTTTGCCGCGACGCCATCAGCGTGCATTGCTGGCGCGAAGGGTTCCGTGGATATCTCCGCCAGCAGTTCGGCCTCGGCTACGGACGCCTCGACGTGATCGCCCGTCATCCACGCAGGTGTACCGGCGACGACGTATCTGGCATGCTGATGATGTTCCACGCGCCGGCCACGCTTGTGGCGCTGGCGGCGTTGATGACGGCAGGCGTGCTGGCTGCGCTGGACGGAAACTGGGCACCGTCGGCGGCCGTCGGGCTGGGCCTGATGGCGGGACTGGGAGTCGAGCGTACGGCCGCCGGCGTGGATGCATGGCGACGTACCGGCGATCGAGCCGCGCTGGCGTTCTCGTTCACGCATCTCGCCCGCGACATCGCCTGGGCCGCGGCGATCGTTGCGTGGCTGGCAAGGTGGGCGCTGAAGCGGGATCGCGGACCGGCGCACTCGATGCACCGCCGCGCACCCCTCACCGAATGCGGCCGCGCCTCACGCCAACGCCCCGCGGAGCTGTCCGTCCTTGCGCTCGTACCCGCATTCAACGAGTCCGCGAATCTTCCTCGGGTGGTTGCCGACCTCTCGCGGATCATGCCATTGAAGAACATTCTCGTCGTGGACGACGGGTCGACCGACAGCACGCCCGAGCTGTTGCCCCGCCTTGGCGTGCGGTGGTTGACCTTGTCGCAGCGTCTGGGCGTAGGCGGGGCGGTCCGTGCAGGCATCCGTTACGCGGAAAGAGCCGGGTACGACTATGTGGTCCGGATCGACGGCGATGGCCAGCATCGCGCGTGCGACATTGCGCGCATGCTCGCTCCGGTCGTTACGGGTCGCGCCGATGTCGCGTTGGGGTCGCGGTTTCTCCGGGGGGGGCGGCTCCGGGGGCCACGTCGCGTGAGCCAGGCCGCGCTGGCGGCCTGTCTGAGCGCCGTGACCCGGAAGCGGGTCACTGATCCGACGTCTGGATTCTGGCTCTTTGGGCCACGCGCCCTCCGGCTGCTCAGCGGACATCATCCCGCGGGGTACGCCGAACCGGAGCTGTTGCTGTTTCTGAGCCGGAACAGGCTCCGGGTCGCCGAGATCCCGATTCGGATGCGGCCACGGATCGCGGGCCGGACGTCGCTGACGGCCGCGAGGGCTGTCTTCGCGCTCGCACGCACCGCGCTCGCACTCGTGATCGTCCCGTTCAGGCAGCTGGTCGAGGGCCAGATGCATGACTGACCTCGTCCAGCTCGTGTCGGTTGCCGTGAGCGCGGCGCTGCTGGTGACGATCATCGAGCTCGTGCGCCGCGGCCGGCTGACAGAGGATTACTCCTTCATCTGGATCATGTGCGCGGTGGCCCTTCTTGCGCTCTCGCTCTGGCGCAATCTCCTGGATCTGGCCGCCTCGGCCCTGGGCGTGCACTATCCGCCGGCTGTGCTTCTCCTGGTCCTGACGTTCTTCGTCGTGATCGTGTCGCTGTACTTTTCCGTCGTGGTGTCGCGGCATCGGAAGGACATCGAGAAGCTGGTCGAGGAGCTCGCGCTGCTCGAAGCCGAAGTGCGGGCTCTCCGCGAATCAGTCGGGCCCGTAGCGGCCGGTGAAGTGGTGCCACGCGCCGCGAACGAGGGCCGACGCCCCCCAAATGAGCGGCGCTTCGGGCGACACTAGCACGTAGGCGGCGTTCAATCCGACAACGATTCCCGCCCGGAGCGACCGGCCTCGCGGAGGGCCTGCCTGCGCGGCAAGACGAAGATGGTTCCTCGTTGCGAAATAGACGCGCCTGGCAGACCGCCGGCCGATCGTGCACCCGCCTTCGTGGTAGGCGACGGCTTCCTGAACGCACCCCGTTTGAAATCCGGCATCCCGTGCGCGCAGGCAAAAATCAATATCCTCAAAAGAGAAAAAATACGCCTCGTCGAGGAACCCGGCGCGTTCAAAGACGGCGCGGCGGATCAACATCACGCATCCGCTGACGGCGTCCACAATGTGCACGGAGCCGGGTTCGAGCGCCGCGACGCGCCTGCCGGCGGCCCGATGACGCATGCGTCCTGTCCGCCGTGAGAATGAAATGCCGGCCGACGAGACGTGGTCCGGCTCTTCACGCGACAGGAGCACGGGCGCCACGATGCCGAGGCCTGGGTCCTGTTCCATCGCGGCAGCCATGTGATTGATCGCGTCGGGCGCCAGCACGGCATCGCTGTTCAACAGAAGAATGTATTCGGCTCCCTCGTCCAGCGCGGCGCGGATACCGATGTTGCACCCGCCTGAGAAGCCGTCGTTGATGGGCGATTCGATGATGCGAACGCCTTCGAGCGATCCCCGCAGCCTCCCGGCAGAGCCATCGCCTGAGGCGTTATCGACAATCAGGGTCTCGAACGGGACAGTGCGGGACGTCTGCAGCGAACGGACGGCAAGCCAGGTCTGCTCCGGCGTTCGATAGTTGAGGACCACGGCGGACGTGTGGATTGGCAGACGCGAATCGGGGGTCGCCGGTCGCCATTCGTTGACGTCTAGCAGTGCTGAGCGCGAGCCGCGAATCGCGAGCCGCGAATCGCGAGCCAGCGGCTTTGCCGTCAGGCTCCCGTAAGCGTCGCGCAGCGATGCGGCGTCCTCCTCAATCGACATCGGCCGTACAATTCCGGCCCTTAGCGCCTCGAGCAGGCTGCGTTCATCGACAAGCCGGCGCAGCGCCGCCGCCAGTGCCCGGGCGTCGCCGGCCGGAAACAGCAGCCCGTCGATCCCATCGCGGACCATCTCCGCCATTCCGCCGAGATCGGACGCGACCACGGGAACACCCGCGGCAAATGCTTCGCGGATGATGAACGGTGCATTCTCGATCCATGTCGAGGGGACGACGAGAACATCGAGATCCTGGAAGACCGCCGGCATCCGTTCATGCGGAACCGGGCCAAGCCTGCGAATCGCCGGGCAACCAAGGCGAGTCGCGAGCGACTCCGCGTACCCATCCTGGCCGTGGTAGCCCCCGCTCGATCCAAGAAGATCGACGACAACCGAACCGGGCGGCATCTGCTCGATCGCATCGAGCAGCACGTGCGGTCCCTTTGTGGGAAGGAAGCCACCGGCAAATCCCACGCGCAACGGACGGGATTCGATCCGCCGCCGTCCTTGAAACGGCGCGAGCGCAATCCCCTGGTGGCAGCGCGCCAGACGACCAGCCGGGATCCCAAACGGGACGAACGCCTCGGCAATCGTGCCGGACGGTGCCAGGAACAGATCGACGTCGCGCACCGCCGACTGCATATGCCGAAGTCTTGCAACGGTTGCGGCGCGTGTTCGATCGCTTGGCGTCACCGCCCCGACTGCGCGCATCGCCAGATTGACGGCCTCCGTAGCGCCTGGCAAGGGGACCGATCGCAGAAGTCTTCCCGCTCGGAACGCCGCAGCGCTCGCAAGGACGCCAGGGGGAAGGCATCGGGCGCATCCGCCCTCGAACGGACCCGCGCAGCGCCGGCCGTCCAAATCGACGAGCTGCCCACGGTGGCAGATCAGCCAGTAATCATTGAGTGTCAGGACGACAGGAATACCACGGCGCGCGGCCTGCCGGGGGATTCCCGTGGACAGACAGGTGAGATGCTGCACGTGGACGACTTCGGGCTGCCAGTCGTCGAGAACGTCGCCCGCGATCCGCTCGATGGCGGGATTTGCGTAGCTCGCCTCGAACGACACGCAGGACTGGAACGTGTTGTTGACGGTGGTCACGCGAACGCGACCGTCCGCCGAGGTGCGAACGCTCAGCTCCGGCCTGTGCCAATCGTCCTCGCGCGTAAAGACCATCACGTCGTCGCCTGATGCGGCCAGCGCGGCGGCGAGGTCGCGGACGTATACCTCGGTGCCGCCGCTGGCGGCAGGAGGAAACCCGTGAACGACCTGGAGAATTCGCATAGTGCGATTAGACTCCCCGGGGCCGCAGGAATTCCCGTCCCTCGCGCGCCGCGCGAGCGCCGAGGTACTGGGCGAGCGGGAGCGCAATCCCGAGCGCCACCCCTCGCAATACCGCACGCGTGCGGCCGCGGGGCTCGCGCGCGGCGACGCGGGCATTGATCGGAATCGTCGCCGCGACCGACCGGAACAAGGACATCATCGTCGGAACAGTGGCCAGCCCGAAGAGCGCCTCGAGGCGCTGATGCACGAGGTACGTTCGCTGGAGCTCGTAAGTCACCGGTCGCTCGTGCGAATGCTCAACGACCGCGTCGGGCACGTATGTAAGCTTGTGTCCGGCCAGAAGCACCTCACGCGCCCACTCGAGATCTTCCGCAATGGGCGTCGGCCGGAATGGATGGTCTCTCCAGACCCTGAGGCGCACGCAGGAACAAACGTTGTCGAACGCGCACGTGGCGTATCGTTCTGCCGGCGACATCTGAGCGAAGACGCTAGAGGTAAGCGGGCCGACGGTCCGCGGCCGGGGCTGCGCAGCCACCCACTGCCCGAGGTAATGCGCCGTGACACGGCTCGCGCGCAAGGATGGCACCTGCCGCGCGAACGTACCTGCGACGGATGCATCGCGTACGAGTGGATCGATCAGCGCGGACAACCACCCGTGCGACACCGGTACCGCGTCCTGGACAAGCAGGACCGCGAACTCGCCATCCGCATGCGACAGCGCCTGGTTCCGCGTTTCGCCATGATTGAACGTGCCGCGAGGAACGCTCAGCACGGTGGCGCCTCCCTCATGCAGCCGTTTGAGCGTGTCGTCCGTCGACCCCGAGTCGATGGCGACGATCTCCGGCCGGAATTCCCCATCCTCTCGTGCGACAGCGGCCAGCACGTCATCGAGCACCGCGCCGGCATTCAGCGTCGGAATGACGATCGAGACACGCGGATGGTTCACGTCGTCACCACCTCGGTGCGAGACGCGCCTCGGCCGAGGACCTGCCGGTAACGCGCGTCCCACTCGCGGGCATCCTCTTGGATCGACTTGACATCCGGGACACCGGCGCCGAGCGTCTGCACGAGCGCGCGATCGTCGATCAGTCGCTGCAAGCACGCGCGGAGAGACTCCACAGCGAACGGGTCAAACAGCAACCCGTTGGTACCGTGACGGACGAGCCCGGGCACGCCGCCGATGCGCGCCCCTACCACAGGCAGGCCGTTCATGAAGGCCTCGTGAATGACAAGCGGTGAGTTCTCTGGCCAGAGCGAAGGCACGACGAGCACGTCGAGGCCGCTAAAGACATCGCTGGCCCGGTCGCGCTCGAAGCCGTCATGAAATGTGATCGGTGATCCCGCGGCCGCCTTTCGCAGGCGGGTCGCGTACTCCGGAAACACGTTCATGTCGCCGTGAATGTGAACGTCAAACGATCCCGTGAGTTCGCGCGCCGCGTCGACGAGCACGTGGGCGCCCTTGTGCCACACGAGCGTTCCGACGAAGCCAATCCTCAACGGCTCCTTCGCGGGTCGCCTGCGCCGTGGCCCGGCCGGCATCCGCACGAAGCCGTAGTCGGACACATGCACGCGATCCGGTGGTGCGCCGAGGCGCACGAACTCATCGGCTATTGATGTTGAAGGCGCCACGAAGAGATCGATGGTGTCGAGCACATGCCGCGCGTATGCGAGCCGACGCCGGATCTCACCCGCATCGACAGCGTGTCCGCCAAGCCCTCGTCCAGCCAGTGCCGCAAGTTTCGGCGCAAGACGGTGAACGAGGAGACCGGTCCGTCCCAACGCTTGCCCGGCGGCGCCGCGCGTGAGACGGCCCGCCGCCATCTGGCGCGACAGCACCGACTCCCCGAAACACCGGGCGCAGCGTTCAGCGTCGATGGTCTCGCACACGTGGGCTTCTGAGACGTGCACGCGCTGACCACCCGATGGACACACCAGGGTGTAGTCATGAAGGGTGGCGACGGTCCCGAGTCCACGTTGCTGCGCGATCCGAGGCAGATCCAAGGAGAGGTTGAGAAGGTTGTGAACGTGCAGCACGTCGGGTGCCGTCGCATCGAGCACGTGCCGCAGCTGGGCGTTGATGCGTTCGGACGAGTACGTCTCGTCGAAACGCTGAAACTCCCAGTTGTTCACCAGCTCGACGACTGTCAGCCCCTGGTACTCGCGCCAGCGGATCGTCCCGTGCGCGGCGGCAGGGTCGTACTCCGCGGCAAGAACGAATACGTCGTGGTGTTTACGCTGCTCGCGCGCGAGCTCGCACACATAAATCTCCGATCCCGCGCGGTGGCGCGGCAGGAAATCATGAATCGCGTGGAGAACCCTCATCGGTGTCTCAGCGTCCCGCAGCAAGGCGCTGGTTCCGCTCCATGCACTCGACGACCCCGGGAGTCGACGGCGCCAGCAGGCGGGCTTCGCCGCACATCCGCGCGGCCGCGGGATAGTCGTGGAACGTCTTTTCGTAAAGGCTGGCCAGCTGCATCCGGGCGAGTACGTTGCCAGGGTCCTGAGCAATCGCCTCACGATAATAGTCGCGCGCGCGCGTCGTATCACCAGCGACGAGCGCAAGCGCCCCAAGATTCGTATAGCCGCGCGGAAAAGACGGATCAATCTCGAGCACGCGCCGGAACGACCGCTCCGCGTCTTCGAGCTGCCCCGTCTGCGCCAGGCATATCCCCATGTTCGTAAACGCGTCGCGATGTGCCGGGTGCAGCGCCACGACCCTCTGGTATTCCTGCAGCGCCGCAGGGCAGTCACCCGCCTCACGCAGTGAGTCCGCCAGCGCGTAATGCGGCTCCCACATGCCCTCAGCATGAACAGTCGCCTCAGTCCAGAGCGCGACCGGGTCCGACCACACGCGATTACGCATCACGGTCAGCGCGAACAACACCAGCAGTCCGGCGCAGAACACAGCCGCACGGCCCACCCTGACCACGAGGCTTGGTCCCGGTTCAAGCGAGAGCCAACGACTCACGATCGCCTTGTCCGCCGTAGCCGCGCCTGATTTGGCGCCGCGCGCGAGGGCGGAGGCGACAGCAATGAAGATCCCGGCATTTGCCAGATAGACTCGATGTTCGGCCATCCCTTCGCGAAGGGCGATCACGCTCGACGAGGGCGCAAGTACCGCGAAAAACCACACGATGCCAAGAGCAACAACCGGATATGAGGTGCGCAGGCGAAACGCTCCCGCACATGCGGCAGCAAGCCCGGCAAGAGCGACCCAGGCGATCGGATCCGCGAACGACGTGACGCGGTGCACACTGTGCATGATTGCCTGGCCGGCCGGCCAGGCCAGCAGCCCCACGTATCGCCAGATGACGATCGCTTGCGTCAGCATGTTGAGGAGCGGCCCCATGGCCGTGGCGCTCGACATGGCCCGCAGTGCCAGCAGGCGATAGACGCCGACACCGGCAAGCAGGACGAACGCCGGCACGAAGACCCGCCACAGCCGCTTGCGACGCGCCGCGTCCTCACCGGGACGAAGCAGCCAGTCATATGCCAGGACGACGAACGGAAGCACGAGTCCGATTTCCTTCGACGCGATGGCAAGCACTCCGCACAGCACGGCTCCGGCGGCCGGGACGCGGTTGCCGTACAGAATCGCCTGACGCGCCAGCAGCAGAGCGGCGAGGAACCAGAACGCGCACATCAACTCCGATCGACCGGAGACGTACGCGACCGCCTCGCTCTGCAACGGGTGCACGGCGAAGAGCGCCGCTCCGGCGAACGCGGCAAGGCTCGCCGCGCCCCCCGAGGCGGTATCGGCCAGGATGCGCCGGAGCCACGCATACAGCAACAAGACCGACGAGGCGTGAAGCGCGACGTTCGTGAGGTGATATCCGAACGGCTGGTATGCCCAGAACCAGTGATCGAGCGCGTACGATGCGTTGACAACGGGACGGAATGGGCTATAGACGAGAACGAACCTGACGTTGGCGGGATCGACGAGCGACGCGTTGGCAATGACGGTGTCGTGATCGTCGTAGACGAACGGATTGTGGAGTCCGTTGTAGTAGGCGGCGCACGCGAGGGTGACCGCGAGCGCCGGCAGCAGCCAGCCGGGCCTCCGTGAGGGCATCCCCCGACAATGCTCAGGATCGCCTTGAGCGCGTCCGGCTGGCGTTCCACGCGCGGCCCGGCGTGTCGGCAACTTAGTAGGCTTTCGCGAACCAGGCCTCGCCTGCAGCCGCCTGGCCGCACTTCACGCACGTCGCGGCAGTACGGTCCGCGGTAAACGGAATGTTCCGCAGCGTGGCCTGGGTTTCCGTCTTGATCTGGGCTTCACACTCGGCCCCGCCGCACCATCCCGCGATGACGAACCCGGGCCGGCCTTCCATCAGCGCCTTGAACTCGTCGTATGTCGTCACGCGCGCGGTGTGATCCTCGCGGAACTTGACCGCGCGGGCGTACAGATTCCGTTGGATTTCATCGAGCAGCGCGAGGATGCTCGCCGTCAGGCCCTCCATCGGAGTCGGCAGCTTTTCACGCGTGTCGCGGCGCGCGAGCAGCACCTGCGACTTCTCAATATCCTTCGGTCCGATCTCGAGCCGCAGCGGCGCGCCCCGCATCTCCCATTCGGCAAACTTCCATCCGGGAGTGTAGGCATCGCGATCGTCGAGCATCACGCGCACGCCGTGCCGGACGAGGTCCGCCTGGATCTCGCGCGCCCTCGGCAAGACCGTCTCCTGCCAGTTGCCCCGCGCGATCGGCACGATGACGACCTGGTAGGGGGCGACGCGGGGCGGCAGGATCAAGCCGCTGTCGTCGCCGTGCGTCATGATCACGCCACCGATGAGCCGCGTCGAAACTCCCCAGGAGGTCGTCCACGCGTGTTGCACGGTCTTGTCACGGCCCTGAAACTGGATCTCGAAGGCTTTCGCGAAGTTCTGTCCGAGGTTGTGCGAAGTGCCCGCCTGAAGCGCGCGCCCGTCTCCCATCAACGCTTCGATGGAGTAGGTCCGCGACGCTCCCGCAAACTTCTCGCTCTCGCTCTTCTGTCCGTCGATCACCGGCATCGCCAGTTCGGTCTCGACGAACTCTTTGTAGAGCTTGAGGATCCGCATGGTCTCGTCCTGGGCTTCCGCCTCCGTCTCGTGCGCGGTGTGCCCTTCCTGCCAGAGAAACTCGGTCGTTCGCAGGAACGGACGCGTCACTTTTTCCCAGCGGACGACATTCGCCCACTGATTGATCAGCACCGGCAGGTCCCGCCACGACTTGATCCACTTCGAGTACATCGTGCCGATGATGACTTCGGACGTGGGCCGGATCGCGAGGCGCTCCTCGAGATCCTCATCACCGCCGCGGGTGACCCACGCCACCTGTGGCGAGAAGCCCTCGACGTGCTCCGCCTCGCGCATCAGCAGGCTTTCAGGAATGAACAGCGGAAAGTACGCATTGACGTGCCCGGTTTCCTTGAAGCGACGGTCGAGACCCTGCTGGATCATCTCCCAGATCGCGTAGCCGTACGGCCGGATCGCCATGCACCCTTTGACCGGCGTGTAATCGGCGAGCTCCGCGCGGCGCACCACATCGAGATACCAGCGCGAGAAATCCTCCGACTGCGGCGTGATCTCGGTCACAAGCGCGTCTTTTTTCTCTTTATCTTTTCCCTTACCCGCCGTCTGCTCCACCATCAACTCGAACCCTTTCGCGCTTCAGTATTCACGGCACCCATGGCACTCATGCCACTCCCGGCACCCTATTCCCGCTTATCCGCAACCCTCTTCTTCCAGTGTACATCGTCGCGATCCGGGAAGTCCGAGCGGTAGTGTCCGCCGCGGCTTTCCTCCCGTCGCAATGCCGCCTTGGCGATCAGGCGGCCGACCGTCACGATGCTCGCGGTCCGCCAGTCGGCCTCGTGAAGAGGCGGCCCGTTACGCAGCCGCCCGTCGAGCTCTCGCCAGGCCGAATCGAACACGTCGAGCGCCCGCGAGAGTCCGTCGCGATCGCGAAACAGACCGACATCCTGCCACATCAATCGGGACAGTTCCGTCGTGTCGACGGTCAGGCGCTCGACCGGATCGGAGGTCGGAGGCGATGCCGGCTGGCCCGTGGAGGTCTCGAGTCCGTCCGCCCTTCGGACGAGCGAAGCGTCCTCACGCATCGCACAGCCCGCGCGCGCGCCGAACACGAGCCCTTCGAGCAACGAGTTGCTGGCGAGGCGATTCGCGCCGTGGACGCCAGTACACGCCACTTCGCCCGCCGCAAAGAGTCCCGGAATGGAGGTGCGGCCATTGAGATCGGTCTCCACTCCGCCCATGATGTAGTGCGCCGCAGGGCCGACCGGAATACGATCGCGCGCCAGATCCAGGCCGGCGAGCCGGCAGGCATCGGAAATCAGCGGAAACCGCTCGTGCACGAAATCCGGATCGAGGCGTTCGAGCGACAGAAACACCGGCCGGCCTGTCCGCTGACCTTCGCGTGCGATCGCTCGCGACACACGATCGCGCGGCGCCAGATCGCCGGCCGGATCGTACCGCTTCATGAACGCCTCACCGTCTGCGTTCACCAGCCGCGCCCCTTCGCCACGAAGGGCCTCGGACAGCAGAAACCGTGGCTGGCCCGGGACCATCAACGCCGTCGGATGGAACTGGACGAACTCGAGATCGATAACGGCAGCGCCGGCGCGATACGCCATGGCGACGCCGTCGCCCGTCGCGACGTGTGGATTCGTCGTCTCCTGATAGACCTGGCCCGCGCCACCCGTCGCCAGCAGCACGCAGGTCGCGCGCGCAACCGCGACGGTGCCGTCCCCGCCAAGAAAGCGCGCGCCTACACAGCGCCCGTCCTCGATTACCAGGTCGACGACGCGTGCGTGATCGTGCGTCGTGACACGCGCGAGGCGTGACGCCCGCGTCCAGAGCACACGGCCGATCTCCCGGCCCGTCGCGTCGTGTGCGTGGAGCACCCGCCGGGCGCTGTGCGCCGCTTCCATCGCCAGAGCCGGCTCTCCGTCCGCATCGCGGTCGAACTGCACGCCCCACGAGATCAATTCGCGGACCAGCCTCGGGCCATCCTCGACGAGGACCTGAACCGCCCGTTCGTCACACAAGCCATCGCCGGCCGCGATCGTATCTGCCCCGTGCTGTTCGGGGGTGTCTCCCGGTCCCACAGCTGCGGCAATCCCGCCCTGTGCGTGGCCGGTGTTGCCTTCTCCCGGTTCTGCCTTGGTGAGAATGAGGACGTCGCCGTGCCCGGCAACCTCCGGGGCCGCGCGAAGCGCGGCGATGCCGCTGCCGATGACGAGAAAGTCCGCGTGAAGCTCCAGGCGGTTGCTGATGCTGCTATCCTACCATCGCCCCGACGATGAGTTCTTCCAGCCAGTCGCGGACGGAGCCGGTCCGTCTCGACGTCCGCACATCAACCGGCCGCTACACGATCGAGATCGCGACCGGGTCGTCAGCCAGGCTGCGAGCCACGCTCGACACCGCCGGCGTGCCGGCGCGCCGCTTCATCGTGTCGAGCCAGACGGTCTGGCGTTTTCACAGCGACCAGCTGCGCGGCGCCACGCCCGAAGAGCCAATCCTGATTCCGGACGGCGAGCGTTTCAAACATCTGGCGACGGTTGGGCGCATCTACGATGCGCTCATTCGCGCGAATGCCGATCGAGCAAGCGCCATCATCGCCATCGGCGGCGGCGTCACTGGTGATGTCGCAGGCTTTGCGGCCGCCACGTATCTTCGAGGGATTCCAATCGTTCAGGTGCCGACAACGTTGCTGGCGCAGGTGGACAGCGCCGTAGGTGGCAAAGTCGGCGTGAACCACCCGATGGGCAAGAACCTCATAGGCGCCTTTCATCCGCCCGCGGTCGTGATCGTCGACCCTGCGCTCCTCTCCACGCTGCCGCGACGGGAGTTCCGGGCCGGCCTTTACGAGGTGGTGAAGTACGGAGTGATTGCGAGCCGCGCGCTCTTTGAGAGGACCGCAGGGGACCTGAAGGCGCTCTTCGCCCGCGAGCCGTCAGCGCTGCTCCCGGTGATCGCCGAGTCCTGCCGCATCAAAGCGCAGATCGTCGAACAGGACGAGCACGAGTCAGGGATCCGCCGCACGCTCAATTTCGGTCATACCGCCGGGCACGCGCTCGAAGCGGTGACCAAGTACCGGCGGTTTCGACATGGCGAAGCGGTCGCCTACGGGATGCTCGCCGCCGCTGCGGTCGCGACGGCCCGCAAGATGTTCCCGCCGGCCGATCGCGATGCGCTGGCCGCGCACGTCATGCAGATGGGACCGCTGCCCCCTGTCAGCGACCTTTCGGCCGCCGAGGTTGTCGCCGCGACCCGGCGCGATAAGAAAGTGATTGCCGGCCGCCTGCATTTCGTGCTGCCCACGGCGATCGGCTCGACGACGACTGTGGCGGATGTGACGCCTGAAGAACTGACGCAGGCGCTGCTGACGATAGGCCTGAAGACTTGACGTTCAGGCAGGATCCGGATCCATCAATCGCGGCCTGCACGCGCTCGGTTCGATTCGAGCCGCCATTCATTCGATCGCGTGCTCCTTGATTTTCGCCAGCAGACTCTTGTAGCTGATCTGCAGCAACTCGGCGGCCCGACCCTTGTTCCCCTCCGCCTCCTGGAGTACCTCTCGAACTTTCAACCGCTCCACTTCGGAAATGGCGCGCTTTGTGACGTCGCCGAGTGATCCGGTCAGGTCTACCAGGGACCAGGGATTGGGCGCCTCTTCCGGGGGGGTTGCATCGACGAAAGACAGATTGAGGTGCCGCGGCAGGATCGAATCGCCGTCGGCGAGGATGACCGCGCGCTCGATGCAATTCTGCAGCTCCCGCACGTTGCCCGGCCAGCGGTACGACTGGAGCGTTTCGAGCGCCTGGGGCGAGAACACCAGCGGCTTTTTCTTCAGGTCGCGGCAGAAGCGATCGACGAAGTATCGCGCGAGGAGCGGGATGTCGCCGGGCCGCTCGCGCAGCGGCGGCACCGTAATGGGAAAGACCGACAGGCGGAAGAACAGATCTTCCCGGAACCGTCGCGCGGCGACGGCGGCCTTCAGCCCGCGATTCGTGGCCGCGACGAGCCGAACATCGACCGAGACGAGGGCGGTTCCCCCGACGCGCTCGAACCGGCGTTCCTCGAGCGCGCGCAGGATCTTTGCCTGCAGCGACAGCGGCAGGTCCCCGATCTCGTCGAGAAAGAGCGTGCCGCGATGCGCCATCTCGAACTTGCCGGGCTTGCGCGCCACGGCCCCCGTGAACGCGCCCTTTTCATGGCCGAACAGCTCGGTTTCGAGCAGCGTCTCGGGGATCGCGGCGCAGTTGATGGCGACAAATGGCGCGTCGGCCCGAGGGCTCAACGCATGAAGGGATCGGGCGAAGAGCTCTTTTCCGGTCCCGCTCTCCCCCTCGATGAGAACGGTCGTGTCCGTGGCCGCCGCGCGCTGCAAGGAGGCGAAGACCTTGCGCAGAGATGAATCGTCGCCGACGAGCTGGGGCGCGCCGCGGCGGACCGCCAGTTCCTCCTTCATCAGGAGGTTTTCGGTCACCAGGCGGCGCCGATCGAGCGCGCGCGCCACCAGCAGCAGGAGGTGATCGGGATCGACCGGCTTCGCGAGAAAATCGAGCGCCCCCTCTTTCATCGCCATCACCGCATCCTCGATGCTGCCGTACGCCGTCATGACGATCACAGGCACATCGGCGTCGATTTCCTTGGATGCGCGAAGTACGCCGAAACCGTCCCCCTCCGGCAATCGCAGATCGGACAGCACCAGCGCGGGCTGTGCCTGCTGCAGGATCTTCACCGCCTCGGGTTGGTCGCGCGCTTCGATGATGGCATGACCCTGTCGCTCCAGCGCATGACGCAGCATGGTTCGAAGGGAATCTTTGTCTTCGACGATGAGAATCTGGGCCGGAGCGAGCACTCTCGGGCAGTCTAGCACCATTCGAGGCTGGCGCTCGTTTCGGTGGAGCGCCTTCGCACGCGTCGAGATGATCTCGCGCAGAGATCGCTGAGACCGCAGACATGTGTGTCCGCCGACGCCGCCTTCGGCCGGCACCGAGGAGAGCGCAGCGCGTTGTCGGCGGACACGCGTTTTTACACCACTCGGCGCTCTTTGCGATCTCCGCGCGAGATCCCATTCTCGCTCTGCGCGAGATTCGACTACCGCACTTCGCGCCACGCGATCATGCTGACGTCGCTTCTCGTCACGCCGCCCGCCACCGCGCCGTCCAACGCGCTTTCGCGGAAGACCGTGGCTTCGACGGTCCGCCGCGCTCCGCGGATACCAAACGCGCTCGAGCGCACGATCAGGATGTCGTTCGAGTCCCGCCCGGGATCTCCGTCACGATCGTCCGGATCGTCAGCGACCCATACGACGACGTAGGGAAGCGCAGGTTTTGCCTCCGCAATCATCCGGTTGAGCGACGCATGCGCGAACAGGCGCCAGAAGGGGCGATCGGATGTCGTATAGAAAAGATCGCTCTCGATCTGCCGCTCGGTCGTCAAACGCCCGAGATCGAGAATCCTCCCGTCCGAGAGTCGAGAAGCGAGCGCCCCATCGTTGAAATCGCCGGACGCTGACCCGCCCCCGGGAGAAGGCACCAGCTGCCAGCTCGAGAGCCGGCGGAGCTCGCCAATCGTCCGTTCGAGACCGGCGTCCGCGGCGTAGAACCCCTGCTGCGCCGCCCGATGGTTCGCGTCGACGAAGCTGTCGGTCGTCACCAGGAACACGAGAGCGCCTCCCAGCGTGGCGACGAGCGCCGTGACCATCAATGCGCACACAAGCGCGGTGCCCCGCTGGCCCCGCATCGAATTTCGCCCCGGTCGCACCATCGAATTACCTGGCCATGTTCCGCGGAGCGACCTCAATGGTCGTCTGCAAGTCCGGCACGTACTTCGTCGCGGCGCGCGAAAAGCCCGGTGTCGAAAACGCGAGGCCGGTTCCTCTGAATTCGGCTGATTCGGCCTCCAGGCGGATGGTGAAGACGACGAGTCGAATCCGCAGGAGATCGGCGTCGAACCGGTTCGGGGCCTGGCCGCAGACCGGTCCGTCGGTCAACTGAGAATCAATCAGCGGTTTTGGCGCGGTGCCGCCCAGATTCGCCAGCAGTGCCATCGGAGGAGATCCCGCGTACGCGCAGTTGGACGCACCAGGCGCAGGCGGCTTGACGGCCTCCGCACGTGGATCGCCATAAAACGCAAAGCGCAGATCGACCACATGGTCGACGAGTGGTACATCGCTGCGCACGCCGTCGTACACCATCAATCGCCTGCCGGCCCGATCGAAGTGATAGATGCGCTGCACGATCACCGCCACGCGAGAGCCGCTGCCATAAGCGCGCGACAGCGGCGCCGATGGAGTCAACGTGTTCACGGCCGTGTCGATCGCGGAGACGGTAAACGTTTCGTGCGCGCCGCCGGCGCCGCCGGGCTCGAATATCACGGCGTTATCGCCGGGCGCGAAATCACAGGCGCCTGTGGCCGGGCAGCCTGGAGCCGTCCCATCAATGGCAAGCGGGGACGCGGATCCGTCCATCGCAGCGATAAGGGCCGTCTGGGCACGCGTGTCCGGCACGTACATGATGCTGAGCCGGTCGTCGTGGAACGACAGCTCGGCATCGCCACCAATCAGGCCCAGCCGCGCAGGAATAATCGGTGGAAAGACATTCACGAGAGGGCCGCGAGCGACCCCGCGAGAAGGGCCTGCACCGGCGAGCAGGAGATCGTGGCGCATGCTCTCAACCGCCACGCGGAGCCGCTGCTGCTGGTCGACGGCATCACCCTGAGCGGCGACCGAGGTCTGCGCCGACACGGCGAACCGAAGCAGCACGCCCAACAAAGCGCACCCGATCGCAGCCGCGACCAGCATCTCGATCAAGACATATCCGCGCTGGCTCGCCGAATGCTCGCGAGGAGCCCCATCGATCATTTTCGAGCCTCGATGCTCACCAGGCGCACCGAGTCCGGCGAGTCCACGCCGTCCGGGGCACGCGTCGTGACGACGACCTGGAAGACGAGAATATTTTCAGGGTCGCCGGCGAGCGGCCGCACAGCCCACCGGCGGATGTAGACGGCTGTTGCCGGCGGCGATCCGCCTGCACCGACCCAGCGTCCGGCGCCGTCGACGTAATCGGCGTAGCCGGCGACGTTCGCCTCCAGCGTGCCCGGAGGTGAGGGCAGAAGCCCGGGTCCGGAATCTGTCGCGGGATCGTTGCTGAGATCCGTCGTGAAATCGGAGAACGACATACTGATTGCGGGACCGCTTGTCGTGACGTGCGACCATGCAAGCGAGCGCAACTGTTCGATTTTCTCCGCCGCCAGCATCGAGGCCATCGTGCGCACACGGGCGCTGTGACTCGCACGAACGGCGATCGCGAGGATGTGGGACGCGCCCGCCGCGACCGCAATGACGAGACCCGCCGTGATCAGGATTTCGAGAAGCGCAAACCCGGTATTGTCGAGAGGCCGGACGGGAGACCGCACGATACACCTCCTGCCGTGGAAGAACGGTGCAACGCGCGGTCCAATGGCCTGCCGACGTCGAGTCGCAGATTTCTTTCGAGAAAATATGGCGCGCCGGCCGGAGCGCCGCGGAACGTCGCAGAATCCGCGATCGCGGACTATTTCGGGGAGTTCAGAAACGGATATGGAAGGACGTCAGCGGAGCCAGCCTGGCGGGACGTTCGCCTTACGCGCATCCTCCTCGATGTCCGCGATCTCTTTCTTCGACTGTTCGATTTCGTTCGTGACGCGCTGCAACTCGGCAAGCGCCTTCAGACGATCGTCGGCGATCTTGGCCCGCTGATACGGATCGTCGCGGTTCACCACGTCGGTCGAGAGCGCGTTGATGCGGCTCTGGAGCGCTTCAGCAAACGCTTCGGCGCGACGTTGGGCTTCGCGCGCCTGCGCTATCCTCGCGCGCCACCAGGCCTCGTCCTTCTGATCGTCCGGCTTCGCTTCCGTCGGATGCGGCTCAGGGGGGATCACCGTCGGCGTCGGCGGCACGGCCGAGGCCACCACGGGGGGACCGGACTTCGGCAGATCCTTATCGGAGTACACCTTGCTGGCAGTGCCTTTGAGGGTCTTGCGGCGCTCTTGTTCTTTCAGCGCCAGTTCGACGAGCGACGGCGCTTGCGCAAGGACCGCCCCGGCGCGCACACACAGCAGGATTGCGAGCCCGGCGGCTGTCAGACGCGGTAAGGTTCTAATGCTCATGGCAGTTTGAGGTGGCTGGCAGCCACCTTTTCGGTCAACTTCCAGTGTAACAGAGTCGGAACGCGGCGCTTCTGGTCTCTTGGGTCACGAAAGGCGCGGAGAAGACGATCTCACGCAGGGGAACGCAGAGATCGCCGAGAAGGCTGCGGTCCGGCCCTTCCCGGAAGGGCATTAGCAGCCGCTTTCTTACTTGTCTTCTCCGCGCGCTTGGCGCTCTCTGCGCGAGACTCGTCGTGACAAGTAACCGACCGTCCCCTTCAGAAGCGCTCGGGTTGGGTGCCGGGCGCGGACGAGGGCCCCGGCGCGCCTGTCAGTTCCGCGATCCGCGCCCGAACCTGATCGGCATCTCCCGCGGCAGGGGACAGCCGCAGATACTCCTGGTAGGCCGCCGCGGCTTCAGCGCGCTTCTGCAGCCGCTCAAAGCTCATGCCCAGCGCCTTTCTGAACGAGGCGTCATCGGGCTGCAGGTTGATCGCTTTCTGGTACTGCTCGACCGCGCCCGCCTCGTCGCCGTTCTTGTGCAGCGCCAGCGCGAGGTTGAACGCCGTGACGTAGTCGGCTGGGAAGAGATCCTGCGCACGGCGGTACGTCTGGATCGATTCATCCATCCGTCCCATCAGGCCGAGCGCGCGGGCAAGGTTGAACTGATAGGCCCAGCGGTCCGGGGCGAGAGCCACGGCGCGCTGAAGATACGGAATGGCGCCGGCCGGGCGATTCAGTTTGATCAGCACCTGTCCGAGGTTGCTGAGCGAGTCGGCGTCCTGCGGATTGCGCGTGATGGCCGCCTGGAATTGCGCGAGGGATGCGGCGAAGTCACCAGACGCGTACGCGGCACTCGCCGCGCCGGCCGGATCGAGAAACGGACGGTCGCGGCCGAGCGTCGGAAGCGGCGCGGCTGCCTGCACCGGCGCCGTTTCCGGGACTGCCTTCCGCCTGGCGGACAGCTGATCGGATACCGGTCCTGGCTTGGCCGCTGAAGGCGCCGGGCCGCGAGTCAGCCAGAGCACAGCCAGCAGCAGCAGGAACGCGGCGCTCGCGGCGCCGGCTATTCTCGCGAGGTTTCTGCTTACGGCGGCGGCGCGAGCCGGATCCGCGGCGACGATGACCGCACGGCAGCGCGGACACCGCTCCCGTCCGGGACGAACCTTCGAGCCGCATTTCGCGCAGATGATCGGTTGGGCCACTATCGGATTTCCCGCCACGACAGGATGCGCACGCCTACCTGGCCGATGCCATTGTTGAAGTCTTCCGGATCGCCGAACGCCTCGACGCGCGCGCCGTTGGCTCCCGACGTGCCGGTGTACAGATGCTGATCGACGATAAACGGAGCCGTCGCACGCCCGGCAAGCGTCTTCGCGATCGGGTTCTCGTTGTTATCGATCTTGCCGTTGTTGTTCGAGTCGTACGCCGCGCCGCCGGCGTACGTCAGCGCGTACAGATTCGCGCTGAAATCAGCGCACGGTGCTCCGGCCGACTCGGTTGTCGTCGTATAGAAGACGACATCGCCCGCGACCGATGGTGATGTTGATGGCCGCTCACCCGTGGCCAGGCCGCTCGAATTGGTCACCGTGGTCAGATCGTTGGCGTACTTCGTCGTCGCGCCCGCTGCGGGACTGTTGTCCTTCAAGCCGTACAGCTTGAACGTGCCCGTGCCTCCCGGCGTGCTGCTGGCGAGCAGATCGCTGCCGGTCGCAAAGAACATATACACGTCGGTGGCTCCGACAAACAGGAGAGCAGAGGACGCGTAGATCGGCTGCCCCGTGTCGACCATCTGGTTAGCCGTAATGACGCCCACGGAAGTGAAGTTGAAACGCCAGTACTTTCCGTCGATATCGCCCAGATACGCCTTCGTGACGGCGATCGCGCCGTTGTCGCCCGCAGCAGTCGGGT
>JBBQEJ010000062.1:0-26770 GCA_038320555.1 Vicinamibacterales bacterium
GGCCGCTGAGGACGCCGGTGCGGCCGCAAGGTCGCGAGCGACGATCCGTTCCATCGATGCCTTGATGGTCGGAGTCTTCGCCTTCGTCCCGCCGTTGCTCGCAGCAACGGGCAGCGGGACGAGCGCGATGATTACGGCGAGTAACCCGGCTCGCGGTAATACACCGCGCCACGAAGTGATCCTGACTGTCACGAGATGCCTCCCCTCGCAAAGAGTGAACGCAGCGGTCCACGGGGTCCCAATGGAGGCCGCGGACGCGCAACCTGCGCGGAGTATACAAGAAACCGCAAACGGTGGAGCTATTTATCCCGGACTGCGCCCCACACGCGACCCCAAGATCGTACAGAATTGTTCGAAAAATTCGCAGGTGTTAGCGGTCGTCCCGGTGTTCGTCCCCGGAAATGCACGCCTGACCACCCCGTGGGCGGGGGCTTAAGACCTCCGCCCTCCGGGACCGTGATGTAAGATCCCCGCGTGACCCAGCCCCAGGCGCCGCCTCCTCAACGCTCGGAGTCGCGCGAGATCGCCGAGCTCCGGCGCCTCAAACATGAGCAGCCCGAGCTCGCATCGGCCGCGGATCTGCAGATCGAGCTGCTGCAGCTCCAGCGCCGGGTGCAGTCGCGCGTGTCGCTGCCGTCGATTCGCCTCGACACCGCCTATCTGAACTCCCAGCTCGCGTCGCCGCCTGTGTTGCAGTTCTCGCAGCTCCCGATCGAGTGGGGTGATTTGCGGTTTCTCCTGCGCGCGACGGCCTCTGCCATGCGCAGCAATGACGCGTTGGACGACGGGGATTTCAGGCGGGTGGAGGCGCTGTGCCGCGACGCCGAGCGGTTACCGGTGGCGCTGAGATCGTGGTACGATTCGGCGAAGGCAGGGGCGCCGCCGATTCATCCCGACGGCGCGGGTCTCGAGCCGGTGATCCTGCAGGCCATGCGCCCGTTCCTCACCCGGTCCGCCGACGCGATCATGGCAAAAACCGATCTGGCCGGATGGACACACGGGACGTGTCCCCTGTGCGCCGGAGACCCGGATTTCGCGGTGATCACCCCGGCGGCCGATCGCATCCTGATCTGCGGCCGCTGCTCGGCCCGCTGGCGGTTTCACCAGCTCACGTGCCCGTTCTGCCTGAACGCAGACCGCGGCCGCATCACGTCGTTCGCCAGCCGCGACGGACAGTATCGCCTCTATGCGTGCGATCAGTGCGAGCGGTATTTGAAGGCGTACGACGCACGGCGCGCGGCGCGCGCGGTCATGCCGATTGTGGACGGCGTCGCCACGCTGCCGCTCGACGCGGCCGCTATTCAGAAGGGGTACAAATAGGAAACGTTACCGTGAGACGGGTTCGGGCAGCTGATCTTTCCCGAAGACCACCGACGCCTTGTCGGAGAGCCAGTTGAACAGGTGGCGTGTTTCCCAGAACCGGCCGGGATTGGACTGCGCGCCGAGCACGACGACCGCGATCTGATTCCCTTGCGGCAGGCGCAGCAGCGTGGCCAGGCAATAACCCGCCTTGCTGATGAACCCGGTCTTCCCGCCCATCACGTCCATCCCTTCCATCACGAGACGGTTCGTGCTGTGGATATTGATCGCGCGGCGATTCGTCTTCACGGTATACGTGGCGGTGCGCATGATCGGCGCGACGCGCTCGTCGGCAGCCGCAAACGAGATGAGCCGCGAGAGATCGTAGGCCGACGAGACATTGTTGGGATTGAGTCCGGACGGATCCGCGAAGGAGGTGTTTTCGAGGCCCAGCTCCAGCGCTTTCTCGTTCATCCGTTCAACGAACGACGCCGTGCCGCCGTGCGACACGCGCGCGAGGAGGCGGGCGGCGGCGTTGTCGGACGCAATCAACACGAGGTGCAGCACCTCGCTCAAGGGCAACCGGTCGTTCGCCTTCAGATACGTCGTCGACGCGGCGTACACGTCGCTTCGCTCGACGGTCACTTCTTGCGTGAGGTCGGGGTTGTCTTCCAGGAACACCACCGTCGTCATGACTTTGGTGATGCTGGCGATTGACCGCTTATCCTGCGAATTCTCTTCCCACAGGACCTGGCCATTTGCGGGATTGAAGATGATCGCGGCCGCGGCGCGGATGTCTGGCACCAGCTCGCCGTTCGCGTCGGTCTTGTACCGCGGTGCCATCGCATCCTGCAGGGTGCGCATGCGCGAGATTTCGCGCGCCCTCGCGGCCGCACGGGCACGAGACAGGCGGGCCTTGCGCGCCTGGGATGCCGAAGCGGAATAGGCCGGCGTTCTGGCAACCCTCGGGGCTGACCGGTGCGCAGTGGCGGTTTTCGTGGATTTCCTGCGAGTGCTCGTCGAACCGGCATCAGCCGCCGACGGTGCACACACCGCAAGTCCCAGCATCAGAGCGCAGACGCGAACAACCCACAAGGGGCGGATCAGGCGCACGAATCCTCCGTTACGAACGAACGAGACGGCACTGGCTGGCTGGGAAGCAGCCGATGCGGGGCAAATTTGGAACAGTAAGATGTTAGCAACAAAAGGCTTCCTCGTGCAAACCATTTCTGTAACCCCAACCACGAAAAATGGGGCGTTGCAGCGCGGTTTCACGCACTTAAGCCGTGCTGGCGATCAGTTCATTCACGACGCGTACCACCACAACTATTTCCATGTATCGGCGATTTTGGTCTCTCAAAATACGTGGCCCGCCGTTTTTGTAACGCCCGGCTGACCGGTTTCGACGCGTGCCGGAGTTAAACTGTCCGTCAGCCGGACACCAGAGCCGCCGACCCGGAAGGATGCGCGTGAGAGACGACGACGAGTATCAGGCGATGCGGGCGACCATCCAGCAGCGCGGGACCGCGCGGATGCTGGTATTGCCGATCATTTTCGTGGGATGGGCCGGTACCGCGGTGGCGACCGCGGCGGTGATTACGGTCGCAGTCAGCACCCTGGTGCCGCTGCTGGTGCTCGTGGCGGGGTTCGAAGCCATTTTTGCCCTCCACGTCAACGTAGAGCGCATCGGGCGCTACCTGCAGGTGTTTCACGAGCGTGACAGCGGGTGGGAGCGCGTGGCGATGGGCTTCGCTCAGCGTTTCCCCAAAACCGGGCCCGATCCGATTTTCAGCCGCTTGTTCATCCTGGCGACCTCGGTCAACTTCCTGCCGGCTGCCCTCGGCTGGGAAAGCATCCCTGAACTCGTGGTGCTCGCGATCCTGCACCTGCTCTTCATAAATCGCATCAGGATGGCGCGAAACTTTGCCACCTCCCAGCGCGTGCAGGATCTCGAGCGGTTCACGACGCTCCGGCGCGAGCTGATGGACGAACCCAAGCCGGCGTCTGGGACGGAACCGACGACGTAGCTCAGCCGGAGAGCTCCAAAAGGAAGGTCTGGTTCTGAGCAGACTAACGTCTTCTCCGGCGAGGATTCCTATCCCTTTTTTTTGTCGCTGCGCTACCTCTGAGCCAACGCGATCGCCAGCAGCAGCCCGCGCGCGGTACCCTGCCAGGAGTCGGTCGAATCAAACGCCTCCTCGATCGAGTGGGTGCCGGTCGCCGAGCCGCCTCCGTCCACCGTGATCGCCGGAATCCCCACACTCATCGCAATGTTTGAATCGGTGGAGCCCTCCTCGAGGGACACCGGCAGGCCGAGCGCTCGCGTCACGGAGACGGCGGCCTCCACGATTGGCGCGTCGGCTGCGGTTCGGCCCGCAGGACGACTGCCGACGAGGGCTTTTTCCAGGACGAGGCGTCCCCTGTTGCCCCACCGCTCGTTTTCCTCCGCCAGCGCCACGTCCAGCGACTTCTGAAACCCGGCCTCGAGCGCCGTCAGGGCCGCGCGATCGCTCGAGCGGAGATCGACTTCCATCCACGCTTCAGAGGCGATGGCGTTCACGGACGTCCCGCCGCCGATCCGTCCTACGTTGAAAGTAGTCTTCGGCTGGCGGGAGACTTGGAGGTCGGCGATCTTTTCGATCGCGCGCCCGAGGGCGTGGATCGGGTTGGCGATCCCGAAGGCGCCGTAGCTGTGGCCGCCGGGCCCTTTGAACGCGACGCGATACCGCAGGCTGCCGACGCCGATGTGCGTAATCCCCATGCCGGCGCCGTCGACTGACACGAACCGGTCGATGCGGCCTTTCAATTCCACGTTGAACAAATGCTTGACGCCCCGCAGATCGCCAAGGCCTTCCTCGCCGACCGTGCCCACGAAGGTGATGCTGCCGGGTGTCTGAATATGGCCGTCATTGAGGGCGCGCACCACGCCAAGGATCACCGCGAGACCCCGGCAATCGTCGCTGATGCCCGGTCCCTTGATGACCGCGCCCGCGCGCGACGTCTGCACGCGCGTTTCTTCCGGAAACACCGTATCGAGATGCGCCGTAAAAACGAGGTGCGGGCGAAGCGCCAGCCCGGGCCGCTCGCCGAGGACGTTCCCGGCGCCGTCGATGCGCACGTTCTGCAGACCAAGCGCCTCGAACGCTCTACGGTACGCCTCCGCGCGGCGTGCTTCCTTGAAGGGAGGGGATGGGATCTCGCACAAGCGAACTTGTTCTTCGAGCAGCTGCGGCTCGTTCCGCTTGACGCGGTCAACGGCCGCTTTCACCTCCGCGTCCTGCATCAGGCGCGGGCCGATGGCGGCTGGTGCCTCCTGCGCGGGATCTCGGACGGGCGTCGATGCGTCGAATGATCGGGGCGCTGCGAGGGCAATCAGCAACAACAGAATCATGTCGCCGCTATCGTAACAATTCTGAGATCCGGAAGGAGTGAAAGGCTGTCAGCTTCGGCGGGACAATGAAGAACAATCCAATATGTTGGTGTGATCGATTCAAGCGTCGCGCTGCTTTGACGCGCGACGGGAAGTGGCGACCAGTTTTGGTACCGGGTCCCCGATCCGCCATCCACAAAAACACGCCGGGATTCTGCTGATGGTTGTGGGCGTAGTCAGACACGATTTTGGCGTGACGCGCGGGAGCTCTGCGGTACAGGAATTGCTCAAGGTCGGTTGGGGGATCACCATGATGAGTCTTGTTCGTCTCCTCGGCTTCACGACGCTCGGCTGCGGCTGCGTTACGGGCCACTACCGGGAAGTCGCGACGAACCGGGAGATTACCTACGTAGAAGAGAAGGGCGCGGCGTGCAACCAGCACGCGCATCGCCGCAATCACACACTCACGCCGGCGCGCGCGGCCGTTTACTCGCTCTCCGCAAAAGCGTCATAAGCTGTCCGAGCTCAGCACACCTTTCTGCCGAACGCATCGGGCGCGCCCACTGAGTGCCCGATGCCGCAACCGGCGGAACCCGGCCCCGTTTTCGAGCTTCCCACGATCCTCTAACTCCCTCGCGCCTTGTTGTCTGTCTCGGACGCGTCAGATGTCGTCGAGCCACGCGACGGCAAAATCTGGAAGCAGCGCATGTGGCCGCGGCGCGTCGCTGCCGTTACAATGCAAATCTCATGTTTCAAACCATCCGCGTGATCGGCCGGGGGCGGGTCGGCTCTGCCGCAGCCGCGCGGTTGATCGAGCGGGGGCATCGGCTGGACGACTCCGCGGAACTCGTGGTGCTCTGCGTGCCCGACTCCGCGATTGGACAGGTCGCGCAATCGATCGCACCCGGGCCCTGGATCGCACACACGAGCGGCGCCACGCCGCTTGCCGCGCTGGCGCCACATACCCGGCGGTTCGGCGTTCATCCGCTGCAGACGATCGTCAAGGGACGCGGCCCAGAACAGCTCGACGGCGCATGGGCGGCAGTGACCGGTGAAAGCATCGAGGCCACGTCGCGCGCGACATGGCTGGCGACCGAACTCGGGTTGCGTCCCTTTGAAATCCGCGACGAGATGCGGGCCCTGTATCACGCCGGCGCGGCCATCGCGTCGAACTATCTGGTTACTCTGTATCGGGCTGCCTCCCGGATGCTGGAAGCTGCAGGCGCACCCCCCGCCGCGCTCGTCCCGCTGATGCGCCGCACCATCGACAACGGCTTCGAGCTCACCGGGCCGATCGCCCGCGGCGACTGGCAGACGGTTGAGGCGCACCTGGCCGCGATTCGCCTCTATGCGCCCGAGCTCGAACCGATGTATCGCGCGCTCGCGGACCAGACGCGGTCATGAAGACGCTCCGCACGGTCGCGGAGATGCGCCGGCACCTGGCGCCGCTCCGGCGCGACGCTCTGATCGGCGTGGCGCCGACCATGGGGGCCCTGCATGACGGGCACGTCGCGTTGTTTCGCGCGGCGCGTGCCATGTGCGGCCACGTCGTCGCGACGCTTTTCGTCAACCCGGGACAGTTCAACGATCCAGCGGACCTTGTGGCCTACCCGCGCCAGGAACCGCGCGACCTCGAGATTGCCGAAGCCGCGGGCGTCGATGCGATCTTCGTCCCCTCTGTCGACGAGATCTATTTCGCCGGGGACGCAACCGCCATAGTCGCACAAGGCGCAGCGCTCGGTTTCGAGGGCGCTTTCCGGCCCGGCCACTTCAACAGCGTCGCCACCGTGTGCCTCAAACTCTTCAACATCGTCGAGCCCGACATCGCGTACTTCGGTCAGAAGGACGCGCAGCAGGTCGCGGTGATCCGGCAATCGATCCGGGACTTGCGTGTCGATGTGCGAATCGAAGTCGTGGCGACGGTACGCGACACAGACGGCCTCGCGCTGTCGTCGCGCAATTTCCTGCTATCCGCCGACGAACGCAGCCGGGCGCTGGCGATTCCGCGGGGGCTTTCGGCGGGCCTTGCCGCACATGCTACCGGAGCCGATCCCGTGGCTGCGGCTCGTGCGGAGATGGCCGGCCTCGAGATAGACTACATAGAAGTGGCTCGCTTCGACGGCCAGCCAACTCTTGTCGTTGCGGCACGCTCCGGCCGGACACGGCTCATCGACAACGTCCCCCTCGATCGACCGGCTCTGGCGGGGCTCGGCCACTCGTTCTGAAAGATTGAATCATGACCGACATCGTGCGGCTCGCGCTTCCGGAGTTGGCCGGCATGGCGAGCCAGGGCCGGCGCATCGCGATGGTGACCGCCTACGACGCGTCGAGCGCTCGGCTCGCGGACACTGCAGGCCTGGATATCGTGCTCGTCGGAGATTCGGCGGGTACGACGATGCTCGGGCACGAGTCCACCCTCCCTGTGACGATGGACGAGATGCTGTTGCTGACGCGCGCGGTCACGCGTGCCGTGCGCCGGGCCTTCGTCGTCGCCGACATGCCATTCGGCGCATACCAGCCTGGAGAGGACGAGGCGCTCAGGAACGCGATCCGATTCGTAAAAGATGCCGGCGCGAATGCCGTCAAGCTCGAAGGGGCGGGCCGCACGCTGACGCGCATCACCGCGATATTGGATGCGGGCATTCCGGTCATGGGGCACGTCGGACTGACGCCGCAGTCGGCAAGTCTCGCAGGCAGCTACAAGGCACGAGGCCGGACGGCGGCAGACGCCAGGCGCATCTTCGACGAAGCGCGCGCGCTCGAGCGAGCCGGCTGCTTCGCCGTAGTCCTCGAGGCTGTCCCGGCGCCGGTCGCGGCGCACATTACCGAGGCGCTGAAGATTCCAACCATTGGAATCGGCGCCGGAGCCGCGTGCGACGGCCAGGTGCTCGTCTGGCACGACCTGCTCGGTCTGACGAGCGGGCACGTCCCGCGTTTCGTGAAGCGTTACGCGGACCTGAACACGACGATCCTCGATGCGCTACGGCTGTATGTGGCGGAAGTGAAGGACGCGGCGTTTCCCGACGAGTCACACACGTACGGCATCCCCGACGACGAGCTCGCCCGGTTCGAGGCCCAGATCGCCGAAGCGAACGGTCGAAACACTACAAATCCGTTACGCAAGCGCTAGCAGAGGCGGTTGTCCGGTTGTTTCGCAGAGCGCGGAGAAGACGATCCCACGCGGAGCACGCAGAGAACGCCGAGAAAGGCTGCGGTGCGGCCCTTCCGGGAGCGCCGGCCTGCGGCCGGCGTCAGGAGGGCCACGCGCGAAGCGCGAGCTCCTGGAAGTGCATTAGCAGCCGCTTTCTTATTTGTCTTCTCCGCGCGCCTTGCGCTCTCTGCGCGAACTCGTCGTGACAAGTAACCGAAGCACCGCCGGAGCGAATCAGCTGATCTGACAAAGTCGTACTCGTGGCCTGTCTCGGGCGCGCGGTTGCATCCTCCGAGACAGAAAAGCCCGGAACTCCAAAGAGTTCCGGGCTTCGAGTTCGTGATCGCCAGCCGCTAGTCTATCTGAACCTATACCGCAGGCTGACCTGGATCCTGTAGACATCGGAGAGTGTCGCGGTGGATTCCAGCGGCGTGGTAATCAAGTCGCCGCCGGTGCTGAGGGTCCTCAGCCGGTACTGCGCGCGTCCCGAGCCGTCCGCACCCTGGGCACTCAGCGGCTGGCTGCTGAGGACGATGCGCTGGCTGACGCCCCAGTTCTTGTTGAGGAGGTTGCCGAAATTCTGGATATCGAGCCGCACCTGGAACGCATTGCGGCCGAACAGATTGGCGAACACTTCCTGTCCGACGCTGAAGTCCATCCTTCGAACCGTCGGAAGGAACACAGCCCCGCGCCCGGCGTACTCACCGCGATGCTTACTGAGGTATTTATCCGCGTTGATGTACGTGTCCCATGCTTGCGCTTGTTCCGCCGAGGTGTACGTCCGACCACCAGCAGCGTATTGCTGGAAATTCATCTCGGAGGTATCGCGAGGAATGTAAATCAAGTCGTTGCTGGTGCCGCCGTCGCCGTTGAGGTCGCCCGTGAACGTGTAGCTGGTGTTCGAGATCGTGTTGGCCTGCCAGAACATCGACACCGTCGTTGCACCGTGGCTCAACCACTCCTTGGTGTACGACGTCGCCACGAACACGCGGTGCCCGGGCGAATAGGCCGAGTACGCCAGCGGCGGGTTGTTCGGGTCTCCCTGGTTCGGATTGTTGTTCCACGAACCAAGCGCGATGGAACCAGGATCGACCGTGTTCCTGGCTTCGCCGTAGCTGTATGCGCCCTTCAGGAGGAAACCGTTGGTGAGCGTCTTGGACAGAGAAGTCGCGACGTTCCACGACCGCCCCACGTTCTGATTCTGCAGGACGACCGCGCTCGAGATATTGGAGTTGATTCTGTTCGCGTTCGACGCCGTGCTCCATCGGGGCCGGTTATCAGAACCGATGAATGCGCCTCCGTTCGGAGCCGTGAGGTTGGCGTTGATGTAATAGACGCCGTTGACATCGCGGTTATAGAGGAATTCGGCAGTGCCGATCACGCCCCACGGGAGCTTCTGATCGACGCCGACGTCGCTTCTCCACGTCTGTGGGAACTTGAAGTTCGGCTCCGTGACCGCCAGGGCATAGCTGCTTGCTGGCGCGCCGGTCACAGTGGTCGGCTTGTAGGTGTCGGGATTGGGACTGAACGGACGCAACAACGTGTTATCCAGCTGTTCCGATCCGGTGAGCACGCCGGTGTTCCCAATCTGATTGGAGATCCACACGTAGGCAGGCTTGCCGGTAAAGACGCCTGTGCCGCCGCGGACCTGTGTGCTGCGATTGCCCATCACGTCCCAGTTGAAGCCTGCCCGGGGGGACCAGAGAATATTCGGATCGGGCAGCTTGGCGGTCTGATAGTGCACCGTGTTGCCGCTCTGGTCTCGGAACGACAGGACGTCCGCCAGCGCATTGTCATACCCCGTCTTCGCGAAGAACGGGACATCGACCCTGACGCCCAGGACCACCTTCAGGTTCCTCGCCGCAACCCAGTCGTCCTGTGCATACACCCCGGCATACGTGACGTCGAGCGGCTGGAGCGGCTTTTCCTGACCCGGGATGTTGTTCCAGCTCACCTGGAAGCGGCGAAGTGTTACCGGAGCGGTCCTGTTGGCGTCCGCGTAAAAGTCGTCGAGCGAGCTATACGTGTAGACGCTCTGCGCACCGGAGAAGAACACGTTTTCAGACCGATACTTTTCATAGCTTGCACCGAATGTCTGCGAGTGCTTTCCGCCGAAGCGCGTGAAGTTGTCCTGAAGCTGGAACGTGTTGTAGCGCAGCTCGTTGTTCGGCGTGAAGGGCTCGAAGCCAAACGACGTGTACGTCGCGCCGTCCTTCTGAATGTCCACGAACGGAAAGAAGGCGCCTACGTAGCCGCGGCTTTCGTCCTGATGGGTGTATCCCACGATGACGTTGTTCGACATCGTGGTGCCGATGACCGTGTTCAACTCGCCGATCCCGGAGCGGATGTTCTCCAGGATCTTGTAGTTCGAGTTCATGAAGTTGAGCGCTTCCGCCCTCGTTCGCCTGTTGCCGAACCCGAGGGAGCTCGAGTCGGACACGAGCTGATCGGTGCTGGAATCGAGATTGTTGTATCGGAAGACGAGCTTGTTGCGGTCGTTGATGTTGTAGTCGGTCTTGAAGAGCAAACGCTTGGCCGGGACGGAGAAGTCGTAGCCCTGATACGGCCCGGTGTCGTAATTGAATTTTGTTTTCAGGAACGCACTCAGCGCGTCGAGGTCAGAGGCCAGCACTCGAGTCGTGTTGCCGGCGACAGCCTGTCCGCCCGTATTCGCCACATACGTGGTGCCCGGCGTCGTCAACGACTCGTTCTCGTAGTTCACGAAGAAGAACAGCCTGTCCTTCTTGATCGGGCCTGCCACCCAGAACCCGGTGTTTCCAAACTTGAACGTGCCCGGATTGACCGTCAACGCTTTCGCCTCGGTGCCGACCATGCTCTCGTTTCGGAAAGCGCGGTAGACCGACCCGCGAAACTGATTGCCGCCGCTCCGGGTCACGGTGTTGACCGAGGCGCCGACGAAGTTTCCCTGGCGGACGTCGTACGGCGCGATGTTCACCTGAATCTGTTCGATGGCATCGAGCGAGATCGGCGCGACGCCACTCGTGTCACCGGGGGTGTTTCTGAGACCAAAAGAGTTATTGAAGTAGGCGCCGTCCACTGTGATGTTGTTCATCCGGCTGTCCTGGCCGGCAAACGACATGGTGCCGCCGTACTGCGGCGTCAGACGGACGATGTCCTGCAGCCGCTGCGAAATCGAAGGCAGGGCGGCCAGCGTTTCGCGGCTGACTGATGTCGCGGCGCCGGTCCTCTCTGAACTGAGAATCGGATCGGATACAGCCGAGATCGTAATCGTCTCTTCAACCGTTGCCACCTTCAGGCCGAAGTTCAGATCCTGGGCCACTCCCAGCGTCAGCGTGATGTTCTCCTGCACCTGCGTCTGGAATCCACCCAGGGACACCGTGACCTTGTACGGACCGCCAACGCGCATGCCTGGAATGAAGAATCGTCCACCCGCGTTGGTCGTCGTTTCGTACGACGTCCCTGAGGGCAGGTGAAGCGCGCTCACGGAGGCTCCGGGAACCGGCTGCTGCTGTGCATCCGTTACGATCCCGGTAATGCTGGCGGTGGTCACGCCCTGCGCATGTGCGTGGGCGATGGGGAGGAAGGTGAAGACGGCAAGAAGCGCGAGGGTCTTACAGCCGAGCCGGAAATTCATCGAGTATTTCTCCAGAGAAAAGCTGAAACTGGGTCGCAGAGTGTTTGAGAAGGCCGCCGGCCGTGAAACGTGCGGCGATGACCGGAAAGTATAGCAGAAGGGGCCGGATGCGCCGTAACAATGGCGCAACGCCGCAGTCGGGCTTACATGGGGTCAGAACTCGGTTTTTCTCGTTCAGCGCGACTGGGTGTTTTGGGACACACACCTGTCATCGTCGAGGCGCAAAACGACAAAATCGAAATCTGACCCCAGCGTTTATTTGCCCCCGGGTTTCTTGGGGGTGGTGGTCGATTTGTTCGACGCTGGTGCCTTCGTCGGCTTCAGCGTGTACTCCGTGCGGTAGCGCAAATCGAGATTCGGCCGGTTCACCTTGACCTCGACCTTGCGCTTGCGCTGGGTCGGATCCGGATTCGACGAGTAGTAGCCGACGACGTAGTAGTCGCTGGTCTCCGCGTCGATGCGCTTGAGCGCCTTCATGAAGTCGTTCTGGTTGATGGTCGCAAAGCCGCCGGTCTGCTCTGCCAGCACGCGCAGGCTGTTCTGCGAGGTCGTGACGTAATTCTGAAAATCCATCATCTCGACCTTTTCGTCGAGGTCCGGCATGCCGACGAGGCCGCGAGGATCGATCGTATAGATCGTGGTGTTCGCGCGGTTGGCTTCCCGCGTCAGCTCGCTGATCTCCGACGCGAGATCGGCAAAGCTGAACTCATTGCCCTGGCGCATGAACGGATTGGTATCACTGCTATCGCCGTTGCCGCTGCCGTCCGACGAAGCATTCGGATTCATCTCGCTCCATTTTTCCTGATCGTTCTTCTTGCGTGTTTCGGAAAACGGATTGAAATCGTAGCCGTTGCTCACGTACACGAACGCCTTGCGGCGGTTGTGCACCTGCTCGAGCGTCTTCATGATTCCGTAGGCGGTGTCGAAGGCCACGTGCGCGCGGTACCGCACTTCGGACGGGCCTTCCGCGCCCAGGGGCGTGTCGAGAATCTCGGAGGGCTTGAGCCCCGCGCCTGAAATCTTGTCGATCGCTTCGGTGAGCCGCTTGCGATCGTAGGTCAGGTCGATTGCGAGCGACGAGGGGCCAGTCGACACGATTCCGAACATGTCTCCTTCGTGAACCAGCTCGGTCGAGATTTTCTTGAAGAGATTCTTGATCTGCCCCGTGTTCTTGAAATCGAGGTGGAGATCGTCGACGAAAATCAGCCAGATTCGCCCCGCCGCGTCGTTGGTCGGCTTGCTGGGCGGCAGGATGATGCCCTCCATCGGCGGCGGTGGAGGGGGCGCGGCCTCGTTGTAGACGCGGCCACCATGGGTGAGCAGAAACGAAATCACGTCCTGCTTCACGCCGTCTTCGAAGACCTCGAAGTCTCCTTTTTTCAGATCTGCGATGAACTGTCCCTTGTTGTCGCGGACGATCACATCCGTGGAGATAATGTCGAAGCTTCGCCGGATGACGCCCCCCTGCGTGGGGCGGACCGGTTCCTGGGCGGCCGGTGGCTGCGGCTTTGGCGGCGCGTTCTGTGCGTGAAGCGCTCCGCCGGCGGCCAGCATCGCGGCCGCGGCACATACCTTCAGCGTCCGCTGAAATTGAATGGCTCGCATGGTTCGATTATACAGACAGTTACAGGTCATCGCCGGTATCCTTTGTGTCGGTCTCTTCCCCACCGGCTGAATCCGGAGAAGAGGGTTCCTGGCCTGAGTTGGCGGAGCCCGTCTCGCGGCTCCGGCCCCCGGATCGCCGCCGGCGCCTTCGGCGTCGGCCAACCACCGTTCTCAGCGATTCAAACACGGTCTCGTAGGCCTCGAGGCCGTCCGAAACTTCCACGTCTGTCACCCATGTGTCCGGGTTTAGACGCTCGGCGTGTGATTTCAGCTGGTCGCGGCGGACCGGGTCAGTGATGGTTTCCGAGATGCGGGCCAGAACTTCGGAGTAGCGGGCGCGCAGACGCGAGAGCCCTTCGGAGCCCAGTCGAGCCTGCGCCGCCGTGGCGGGCTTCTCCTCGGCGATTCCCGTCTGCGGTTCTGCGGGCGTATCGGACAGCAGTTCCTCGATCGCTGCCTCGTCCACACCTTCGCCCGCGTCGTCCATGCGTTCGACGGCCGGTTCGCTCGCTTTCCTTTCAACATCAACGCGGTCGTCGAGCTCCTGGACGCCTTCGACTGGCTCACTGGCCCGTTCGGCTGGCTCAGCGAGACGTTCGAATCCCGCATTGGGGCGTTCGATTGGCTCCTCTACGCGGGCGGCGGAGGGATCACCATCGGGTGCGGACGCCGGCTCGTTCGGTTGGTCGATGCCTTGGGGTTTCGGGTCAGGCGCCGGGCCGCGCGGCGCCGACGGACGCGGAGGGAACTCGCGGGGACGTTGCCGTCCCGGACGATCCTGCGGTTTCTCTTCGACAGGAGCGTCCTGTCCTTTGAGAATGCGGGTCCAATCGAACTCGACGTCGGGATTGTGTTCCTCGATGAGCCTGATGGCAGCCTCGTCGAGCGCCGCGCGTCCGATCCGGACGCCGGGCGGCGTTCGAAACCAGTAAAGGATTCGTGGACGGGGTTTGCCGCGACGGCGGCCTCCTCCCGTATGCACGACGAACGTGTTCTCGTACCCGCGCTTGTCGCGGGTAAACCTCATGTGAGGCAGAACTACTTCCTTTTTTGTGTGCGCGACGGCGTCTTGCGGACGGGGGCCTTGGCGCGAACTGACTTCGCCGGCGCCTTGCGCGCCGCAGGCTTCGCGCGGCGCGGCGCGGCAGCCGTGCGCGGGGCCTTCTCTGCCGGCGCTCGCCGGGGTTCCGGTGTGGGAGCGCGATGCACCATCGTGAAACGGGTCTGGTCTCCGATCGTGTGGTAGCTCCAGATTTCCGCGACGTTCACCTGGTTCTCGGCAGCGAGGCGCCGCGCGATGTCCACCGATCCGGCTGGCACGTACAAGTGGAACGGAGCGCGAGCGCGGCCCAGGTGAGCCCATTGAGCCATCGCTTCGAGATGGTTGACCGATTCGGCGGTCTCCACTTCGACCGTTCCCATCAATCTGTGCCCGCGTTCGGTTGAAGTCAGCACGAGATCCGGAAAAATCTGCACCTGCCCGATCCGTACCGGCACTGTCTGGTCTTCCCCGATATTCGTAACGACGTCGTGACGGCGCTTGAGTTTGACCTGAAGCAAGCGGATGACGCGGTCGTGCTCCAGCTGCTCACGGACAGGGCGGACCAGTATCGGGCTCACACATGACCTCCCGGCGGGAGAAGAAACTCAGCAGCGATGCGGAAATATAACCGGCAATCATAACGCTTAATCAAATCTTTTGTCTATCCCGTCCCACAGCCGGCACGCCCGCCTTGACGCTCATGTCTTTTACCACCAGAATGATGCGGTGATCCCATCGACCGGCAGCGTCGCGGATCAGGCGACGCGGACGATCCTGATCGTGGACGACGACCGTTCGGTGGCGGATACCTTTGCCCGGATGTTGAAGCTCGAGGGGTTCGGTGTTGCGACGGCACTCTCAGCCGAGGCTGGTCTGGAGCTGGCCGAGACGGTTAATCCGCAGGCCATCATCCTCGACATGCGGATGCCGATCACCAACGGGTTGCAGTTTCTCAGGCAAGTGCGGTCGCGGCCGCATCTGGTGGACGTACCGGTCGCGATCGTGACCGGCGACTACTTCCTCTCTGAATCCATTCAGAACGAGCTGAAATCACTCGGAGCGTCCATTCGCTTCAAACCGCTCTGGCTCGAAGATCTGATCGCGCTGGCCAAGATCCTGGTCTCGGCGTGAACGATCGATTCCTCAAAGCTTGCCGGCAGGAGCCGGTTGACGCGACGCCCGTCTGGTTCATGCGCCAGGCCGGACGGTACATGTCCGAGTATCGCGCGTTGCGGGAACGCTATTCGCTCCTCGACATCTGCCGCACGCCTGAGCTCGCAGTGGCGGTGACCCTGCAGCCGGTCAACGTCATCGACGTGGACGCTGCGATCCTGTTCTCCGATCTGCTGATTCCGTTTACGCCGATGGGCCTCGACTTCGACTTCGTCAAGGGCGAGGGTCCGGCCATCGCGCGCCCCGTTCGCTCCGCGGCCGACGTCGATCGTCTGCAGCCGTTCGAGCCGCGCGACTCGCTCGCGCACGTGCTCGAGACGATCCGGATGCTCCGCGTCGAGCTTGCCGATCGCGTGCCGCTCATCGGCTTCGGCGGCGCCCCCTTCACGCTCGCCGCGTATGCCATCGAAGGCGGACCCTCGACGACGTACGCGCGCACGAAGGCGTTCATGTATGCGGAGCCTCGAGCATGGCATCGCCTCTGCGAGATTTTCACGCGGGTGATTGCCGATTACCTCGCGGCGCAGGTCGAAGCAGGCGTGCAGGCGCTGCAGATCTTCGATTCGTGGGCGGGAGCGCTCGGACGCGCCGATTATCGTGAGTACGTGCTCCCCCACTCGCGTCACCTGTTCACGGCGCTCCGGACCACGGGGGTCCCGGTCGTGCACTTCGGCGTCGGCACGGCGGCAATCCTTGCTGACCTCACGGAAGCAGGCGGCGACGTCATCAGCCTCGACTGGCGCCTTCCCCTCGACGAAGCCTGGCTGGTGGTCGGTCACAATCGCGCCGTCCAGGGCAATCTGGATCCCGCGCGGCTGCTCGGCCCGCGCGATCTCCTGTTCGCCGCGGCAGACGATGTGCTGCGACGAGCCGGCCGACGAGCGGGACACATCTTCAATCTGGGCCACGGCGTGCTGCCAGAGACCTCCCTCGAACAAGTGCAGGCGCTCGCGAAGCACGTCCACGAATTCAAGCTGTAGCCTTTGGGAAGCCATTCGGTATCACGACGAGTTTCGCGCAGAGAGCGCCAAGAAGCGCGGAGAAGACGATCTCTCTCAGAGGGACGCAGAGACCGCCGAGAAAGGCTGCGTGACGCCGCCGCTTCCCTGTTGGTCTTCTCCGCGCGCTTGGCGCTCTCTGCGCGATTTCGTCGTGACAGGTAACTGACCGACTCCTATCAACAACCTCACGGTACAGCAGGCGGCGGCGTGACCGTCGCCGGCCTGCGGCGGCGCGCCTGCCAGCGGCCGAAGGCGTTGGTCAGCACCGCGCCGAATCCGGCTGACCAGGCCAGGAACTCCATCCCCACTCCGGCAGCGATCAACAAAAACGACACGGGGCTTGCGGGCCATCCGCCAAGCGCCACGACCCGGCCGACGAGCAGCGGCAGCAGGATCAGCACCACACCGATGCACACGTCCATGATCCCCGGAGGCGTGGAGAGCCCGAATCGCCGGCGGGCCCACTGCCCAATCGCAAACGCGGTCCCGCTGAATCCAAGCAGCGCGAGAATGATCAGGAAGAGCACGATGAACGGCAGGAGGAGCAGCAGCGGAATGCCGATCAGCGATATGGCGAGGATGACGGCGGTCAAAAAGAGCACCGGCACCATCAGGATTTCAGCCGCAATGCCAACGAGGGCGGCCTTGATTGGATCGTCGACGAGCCGATGCGCCGAGGCTTCGACCGTGCCGCGCGCGACGACCAGCGCGACCGACGCGAGCAGCATGAGCAGGATCAGACGGAAGGTGCTCGCCAGGAGGCCTGGCAGCGCGCCGAACCCGTCGAACAGTGACAGAAGTCCGACGTGCCCGATCCATGGCGCCATGTGCAGTCTCGCGTCGGCGTCGGCGAGCGACACCTCGGTGACGCCCCCGCGCACCTGCGACCCTTCGGCCCGCCGCACGTGCCCCCCGACACTTACGATGTCGCCGTTGACGACCGCTTTCGGACCGAGCTCGACCGACCCGAGGACGGCGACAACCTGATCCCCCACGTCCCCATCGATCCGGACCGACCCGAGGACGGCGACGACCTGGCCCGTGACCTCTTCGTCCTCGCCGACTCTCACGTCGCCGAACACGCGCACGCGGTCGCCGCCTGCGCGGTGCATCCGCCGCGCCTCCGGCGGCGTTTTCTCGGCCGCCGGTTCTGATGTGGCCGATCGCCCCCCGCCTGGCGCGAAGAGCGCACGCCGGGCAGCCGGGTCGAGGTAAGACAGACGCAAGATGGCATCGGCATCCGCACCAACGCGATCGCGCAGCTCCCGGCCGGTCACGACCGTGCCGTTCACCGCAATCGTGTCCGAGACCTCGATCAGCCGCACGTCGTTGCGTGGCGTCTTCGGTGTGAGCGCCACCCCGTCCGACAAGGGCACGACGTCGTAGTGCTCTTCGAGCCGCGCGCGCAGCGCCTGTTGTTCCTCATCACCTGGTTGCTGCGCCAGGATCGCGACCGCCGGCGCGGCCGCGATCAACGTGATCGACACGATGGACGCGATCCAGCTTCTCATTCCAGGAACTCCCTGTCTGATCCAAGCAGGCGCCGGAGCGTGACGAATGCCGCGATCGCGGTCGCCTGAATCGTGAACATGATTACCGTGACCTTCGGGTCCGCAATGAACGCCGCCGACGCGCGGCCGAGACCGTTGAGCGCCGACCAGACACTGAGATTGGGACCGGTCGACACCCAGACAATGGACCGGATCATCAGATCCAGCGCCGCGACGAGCGCGGTCGACAGCACAGACAGCGCGGGCCCGGCACCGAAGTACGCGGCGATGACGCCCACGGTGCCCCCGCCCCAGACGAGGGCCTTGCGAGACCGGCTGGCGCGCCGCGCGTCGGCTGCCATCGCGTGGGCAACCGCGTCCGTCGTTCGTGCGGTGAACTGCAGCGACACTGCCCGCTCGGGCAGCAACGCTTTGCTCAGCGCCCTGAACGCCGCATCCGCCTCGTCGTCTCGATCCGTGTCGTCTGCGGCTCGCCAGCGCGAGTACAAACGGGCCAGTTCTTCGTCCATTCCTCTACTAGGCTTACGCACGGTGGGACCCATGCGTTGCAGTCACCGGGTCGGCTCCCAGCCGGCTGCCTCCAGCAGGCGCGCGAGTTCCTTGCGCGCCCGATGGACATGACTCCGGGCGGTAACCTCGGGAATGCGCAGGACCTGCCCGATTTCGCCGAACGAGAGCCCTTCTTCGTATCGCAGCGCGACCGCCTCCCGCTGATCCGGCCGAAGCGTGGCCAGTGCCGTCTCCAGCGCACGTTGGAGCGCAACACGCTCGACTGGATCCGGCGTCAACGGCGCCGCCGGCTCGGCCGGGGCGTGGTCTCCCGGCCGGGGCGCGTCGAGGGAAACGGCCGGAAGCCGCCGTCGCCGCATCGCGTCGATGGCCGTGTTGTGGGCGATGCGGAGAATCCACGAGGAGAACCGCCGGGTGACGTCGAACGCGGCGAGATTGCGGAAGGCTTTGACGAAGGTGTCCTGAGCAAGATCCTCCGCGAGCGCCCGGTCACCAGTGAGGCGGACCAGCAGCGACAGAACCGGGCGCTGGTAGCGGCGGACAATCTGCTCGAATGCAGGCTGGGAGCCCCCGAGCGCCTGCGCCACCAGTCGGGCCTCGCCTACGCTATCGAGATCGATCCCGATCGACTGTCCCTCGACATACGTCCATACCTACGCCTACGGCAGCATGCCACGATGCGTTGCAGGCGGACAAACACGGGCGCAGACGGATCCGTGTTTGTGTTCCTCCGTGTTCGTCTGTGGCTGCAAGCCACGGAAAAACACGGTCCGCCACGCTGAAATCCGTGCTACGCGCGAGTGGTTGACGGAGGCGGCACACGGATCCGAATGTGTGTTTGGGCCTGTAATGTAACCTGTACCTGAATGATCGCGATCGTTGGTGGCGGAATCACCGGGCTTGCGGCCGCGCACGAGCTTACCGCGCGCGGGGTTCCGTTTCAGCTGTTCGAAGCCTCGTCGCGTCTCGGCGGACTCATTCAGACGGAGCACGTCGACGGTTTCACGATCGAAGCCGGTGCCGATTCCATCCTGGCGCAAAAGCCTGCAGCAATCGAATTGTGCGAGTCCCTCGGCCTCGGGCCAAGGCTCATCTCGACGAACCCGCCGCGGGTTGCGTTCGTGATGAAGGATCGCCGTCTGTATCCATTGCCTTCGCCGTCGGTGCTCGGTATTCCCACGACATGGCGTGGAATCGCCACGTACGAGTTGCTCTCGGCGTCCGCCCGCGCCCGTCTCGCCCTGGAACCACTCATTCCCCGGCGTCGGGGTGCGGAGGACGAGTCGGTCGGTGCGTTTTTCAAACGGCGCTTTGGCGGAGAGACGGTCGATCTGGTCGCCGAGCCACTCCTCGGGGGCATCCATGCCGGCAACGTCGATGTCCTGTCGATGACGTCGCTTTTCCCGCGGTTTGTCGAGGCCGAGGCGCGCCACGGCAGCGTGCTGCGCTGGTTACGCGAGACGCGTCAACCGGCGGCCGGAGATGGACCCTTCCGGTCGCTGGCGGGCGGCATGGGGGAGCTCGTGCACGCCCTCGAACGGCGCATGCCGGAGGGATCGATCCGATGCGACGCGCCGGTCGCCGCGATCGTCAGGGATGGCCCCCGCTGGCATGTGTCGGCTGCCGGGACAACCGCCACGGCGCGCGCGGTCATCCTCGCCGTCCCCGCTCGCGTTGCTTCGGCATTGCTGGGGCCGATCGATCAGCGCGCCGGCTCGCTGTGTGGCGAAGTCCCGTACGTCTCCACGGTGAGCGTCGCCCTCGCGTGGCCGCGGGGCGCCGTCGCGCACCCGCTCGAAGGCAGCGGCTTCGTCGTCGCCCGGCGACACAATAACAACGTACGCATGACCGCGTGCACATGGGTCTCGTCGAAGTGGAGCGGACGGGCGCCTGCCGGCGCAGTGCTCCTTCGCGTCTTCGCGGGAGGCGCGCACGATCCCGCGATTGTGGATTTACCCGACGACAAGATCGCGAGTATCGCCGTCCACGACATCTCCGGCGTGCTCGGGACGAGCGGTGCGCCGCTTGTGACGCGGGTCTCTCGGTGGCGTAGCGCGGGGGCGCAGCATCACGTCGGACAGCTCGCGCGGGTCTCCGAAATCGAGAAGCTCCTGGCGCACCATCCCGGATTGTTCGTCGCCGGCAGCGGCTTCGGATCGGTCGGCATCCCCGACTGCGTCGCCGACGGTCGCTCAGCCGCGGCTGCGGCATGCACTAGTATTGAGTAGAGCGTTGGCGTTGCGCGGGGCGTGCGCGGAGAAGACAATCTCACGCGGAGCAAGCAGAGCCGCAGAGATCGCCGAGAAAGGCTGCGGAAGGCCGTCCGGGCGACGCCGGCCTGCTCGCGCGAAGCGCGAGTCGCCGGAACGGCATGAGCAGCCGCTTCCTTATTTGTCTTCTCCGCGCTCTCAGCGCTCTCTGCGCGAACTCGTCGTGACCTCGTGGGACTGTGGTGGCTCGGTTCATTCTCCCTTTCTCTCGTTCTCCTGTGTGATCTTTTGAGAGGTGTGATGTGTGGTGGTGAGATCAATAGCGCGCGTGGTTATCGGGATCGTTGTTGTCTGCACGTTGCTGTCGGCGCAATCGGCTGACGTCCAGAAGGTGCTGACCGACATCAAGGCCAAAGACAAAGGCCTGCTGGCCGTATCCGAGGAAGACGGCCGGTTCCTCCGGCTCATGGTGGCCTCGAGCGGCGCGAAGCGCGCATTGGAAATCGGCGGGGCGAGCGGCTATAGCGCGATCTGGATCGGACTCGGCCTGCGCGAGACGGGCGGCCGGCTCGTGACGATCGAATACGATCCGGTCCGCGCGAAAGAGCTTGCGGACAACATCACGCGCGCGGGGTTATCGGATGTCGTGCAGGTGGTCGCGGGGGACGCGTTCCAGCAGATCCCCAAGGTGCCGGGCACGTTCGATTTCGTGTTTCTCGACGCCTGGAAGAAGGACTACAAGCGCTTCTTCGACATGGTGTATCCGCGGCTCGACAAGCGCGGCCTGTTCCTGGCCCACAACGTCGTCAACAAGCGCAGTGAAATGGGAGATTTCCTCGACGCCATCCAGAAGCAGCCCTCGGTCTGGACGACGATCGTGTCGCCATCCGGGGAAGGCATGTCGGTGACGTTGAAACGGTAGCGGGAATTGAAGCGGCTGCTGGCGAACGGTTACTCGTCGGCCGGGGCAACGGCTGCGGCCGCGGCAGCCTTTTTCGGCGCGCGCTTCTTGCGCACCTTCGAGCCGCGCAGACCGGCTGGCACGGGCTCACTGCTCGGTTCGAGACGGGACATGCTCGTCAGAAACTTTTTCACGCCGTGCTCATCGAACTGCACGCGCGTATACGCGTCCTCGACGGCAATCACTGATCCAAGACCGTAGGTGGGTTCTACGACCCTGGCTCCCACATCGAACCGCTTCATCACGGGCTCCTTCGCCGGCTGCAGCCCAGTCGGCCGCCGCAAACCCCAGACTATCTGATGTTTAAGGCCGCCGTCAACCGATGGTCCGTATGGTACAGTTTGGATTCGCATGCGTCCCGTTCACATCATCGGCGTCTCGCTCGACCTGGGTGGCAACCGTCGCGGCGTCGACATGGGGCCCTCGGCCTTTCGGATTGCCGGGCTGGGCGAACGGCTTGCGGCGCTGGGGATGACGGTGATTGATGAAGGGGATCTCGTCGCGCCGATTCCCGAAACGAAATCGTTCGGCGATCCCGGCAAGAAATATATCCGCGAGATCGCGCGCGTCTGCGAAAAGCTGTACAAGACGTCGCTCGGCGTGTTTGAAAAGGGAGGATTCCCGCTGGTGCTCGGCGGGGATCACAGTCTCGCGGCCGGCTCGGTCGCGGCCACCGCCGACTTCGTGCGGCGCGAGGTCAAACCACTGGGACTCATCTGGGTAGACGCCCACGGTGACATGAACACGCCGTCGAGCTCCGGCAGCGGCAACGTGCACGGCATGCCGCTCGCATCGCTGCTCGGTCCCGATCCACCTGAGCTGTCGCGGATCGGCGGATTCACGCCCAAGGTGCTCCCCGAGCACACAGTCCTCATCGGCATCCGCAATCTGGACGAGCGCGAGAAGGAGATCGTCCGCGCGTCGGGCGTGCGCGTTTTCACGATCAAAGACATCGACCGCGCCGGCATCGCCGTCGTCGCCGAGCAGGCCCTGTCGATTGCGGGCAACGGGACCGGCGGCGTCCACGTTTCGTTCGATCTCGATGTCTGCGATCCGACGATCGCCCCGGGAGTCGGCACACCGGTGAAGGGAGGGCTCGACTACCGCGAAGCCCACATGCTGATGGAGATCGTGGCCGACTCAGGCCTGTTGCGCGCCCTCGATCTCGTCGAGGTAAATCCGATCCTCGACGACCGCAACATGACCGCCATCCTCGGCGCAGAACTCGCCTCGTCCGCGCTGGGACAGAAGATCATCTGAATTGCTGATTTTGGATTGCTGATTGTTGATTGATTGTCGATTCTGGTTTTTCAAGCAGCAATCAGCAATCGTCAATCAGCAATTTCATGATTCTGCTACCATCCGCCCATGCGCACGCGTGTCCTGGCCGCGCTCCTCGGTGCAATAATCGCCGCGCCCGCGGCTGCCGCCGATCGCCCGAACCTCATCTTCGTCATGTCGGACGATCACGCGGCGCACGCGATTAGCGCCTACGGGTCGCGCGTGAATCAGACGCCCAACATCGATCGGCTTGCGCGCGAGGGGATGCTGCTGCGCAACGTGTTCGTGACCAACTCGATCTGCACGCCTAGCCGCGCCGCGATTTTGACGGGACAGTACTCCCATCTGAACGGCGTGCCTGTTTTCAATCGCTTCGACAGCTCGCGCGTCACCGTCGCACGGCTGCTGCACGAAGGCGGTTACTACACCGGCATGATCGGCAAGTGGCATCTCGGAAGCGATCCGGTTGGCTTCGATCGCTGGGAGATCCTTCCCGGGCAGGGGGCCTACATGAACCCCGTGCTGTACACCGCCTCGGGCGAGAAGACCTATACGGGCCGATACGTCACCGACGTGGTCACCGATCTGGCGATCGACTTCCTGAAGACGCGGCCGAAGAGCCAACCGTTCTTTCTGATGCTGCATCACAAGGCGCCGCATCGGCCCTGGGAACCGGATGCAACGCACCGCGCCCAGTTTACGGATCGCTGGATACCGGAGGCCGAGACGCTCTGGGATTCCTATGCCACGCGTACTGATGCGCTCCACGAAAACCTGCAGCGCGTCGCCGCAGATCTCACGCGCCGGGATCTGAAGCTGCAGCCGCCGCCGGGCCTCGAGGGAACCGGGCTCGCGGACTGGCTGGCGGTCAAACCGGAGTCGGTCGGCGTGACTCGCGACGGCAAGCCGGTCACGCTTACCGGCGAAGCGCTCGGCCGCTGGAAGTACCAGCGCTACATGCAGGACTACCTCGCGACGATCCAGTCAGTCGACGACAACGTCGGACGCCTTCTCGCGTTCCTGGATCACGCCGGCCTTTCAAAGAACACCATCGTGATCTATACGAGCGACCAGGGATTCTTCCTGGGCGATCACGGTCTGTTCGACAAACGTTTCATGTACGAAGAGTCGCTGCGGATGCCGTTTCTCATCCGCTGGCCCGCGGTCATCAAGCCCGCGAGCGCGAGCGACGCGATGGCGCTCAACGTCGATTTCGCACCGACGTTCCTTGAGGCGGCGCGATTGCCGATTCCCCGGGGGATGCAGGGACGCAGCCTGCTGCCCGTGTTACGCGGCCGGACTCCGTCCGACTGGCGGACGTCGATGTACTACCGCTACTACCATGACCCCGGCGACCACAACACGCGCGCCCATTACGGCGTCCGCACCCGTACGCACAAGCTGATTTACTTCTGGAAGAAGGATCAGTGGGAACTGTTCGACCTGGTGAACGACCCCCAGGAGCTGCACAATCTCTATGGGGCAGCAGGCCAGGAAAAGCTCACGGCCTCACTGAAGGCGGAGCTACTCAGACTGAAGCAGGCGACGGGCGACGATGATCAGTTCGCCAACGAACAACTGCCCAACGGCGTCGACGGGCCGGTGGCCAAGTTGCGCGGAAAATAGGCAAACCCGGAGTCCCTCGCCCCCGCAGGCACAGCAGGAGCATTAATGTCTGAGGCGATTCGGTTCTACGACCGAACGTTGAGCGCCATGTCGCGGCGGCAGCTGTTGAATGCGGCCTGGAAGCTGGGAGTCGCCGGGATGGTGCAGCCGCTCGCGTCGACCCGCATTCTGGCGCAGCCCGCGTTTTCGAAGTACCCATTCACGCTCGGCGTGGCCTCCGGCGATCCGTGGCCAGACAGCGTCGTACTGTGGACGCGGCTCGCGCCCGATCCGCTCGACGGCGGCGGCATGCCGGCGGCCAGGATCGAAATCGGGTGGGAGGTCGCGCGCGATAGTGCGTTCCGAACGATTGAGCGCAAGGGGATGTCCCTTGCGCGTCCGGAGCTTGGACACAGCGTTCACGTCGAGGTCGACGGCCTCCTGCCGGACCGCGAGTATTGGTACCGGTTCCGCGCCGGAAGCGAGATCAGTCAAGTCGGCCGAACGAAGACGGCTCCTGCGGCCGGCGCAGCCGTCGATCGCCTGCGTTTCGCCGTGTGCGGCTGCAGCCACTACGAGGCGGGATATTTCACGGCGTACCGGCGCATCGCGGAGGAAGCATTCGACTTCGTGTTCCACTCCGGCGATTACATCTACGAGGATCGGGCCGACGGCGGGCACAACCCCGCAGTCGTTCGACAGCATCAGGGCCAGGAGATCTTTACACTGGTCGACTATCGCAATCGATACGCGCAGTACAAATCCGATGGCGACCTGAGGGCGGCGCATGCGTCCGCGCCGTTTATCGTCAGCTGGGACGACCACGAGGTCGATAACGACTACGCGGCGGACGCCGACGAACACGATACGCCGCCCGAGGTCTTCCTTCTTCGCCGGGCGGCCGCGTATCAGGCGTACTACGAGACGATGCCGTTGCGGCAATCGGCATTTCCGTCAGGCCCCAGCATGCGGCTGTACCGCCGGCTTCGATTCGGGACCTTGATCGACATGAGCGTGCTCGACACGCGCCAGTACCGCAGTCGCCAGGCCTGCGGCGTCCTGCTGGCGAGCGACTGCGCCGCCGCATCCGCTCCCGCGCGGACGATGCTCGGCACCGAACAGGAGCGGTGGCTGCTCGAGCAATTGCCGAACGCGGACGCGACGTGGACAGTGATCGCGCAGCAAGTGCCGACCTTCGCGCGTGATACCGTCGCGGTCAATCCCCATGGGCGATTCTCCATGGACAAGTGGGATGGGTACACGGCTGCGCGCGACCGGCTGTATGCGCGGCTGAAAGAGACGAAGGCTTCCAACCCCATCGTCTTGTCGGGTGACGTGCACGTGCACTACGGCGCGGATCTGAAGCTCGATTTTCGCAACCCGAGGTCGCAGACAATCGGAGTCGAGTTCACGAACACCTCGATTTCATCCGGAAGCGACGGCGCTGACGTGTCGGCCGCGTGGGAGAAGATCCGGCAGGACAATCCGCACATCAAGTATCACAGCGCGCGGCGCGGCTACGTCGCCTGCACCGCCACGCCGGCCTCGATGCGGGCGGATTTCAGGGTGCTGGACAAGGTGACCATCCGGGACCTGCCGGTCACGACCGGCGGGTCGCTCCTCGTGGAAGCCGGCCGGCCCGGAGCTGTCACAGACTGAATCCTGACAGAATCACTAGTCTCTCGCGAAGATCGCAGTGTATGTCGCGCGGAGGACGGTGAGCACGCCGAGAAGCGCGGGGGCGACCGGGTCGCCCGTCCCGTCGTCGCCCGCGCGGGCGACCCGGCCCCTCCCGCGCCCCTTTGCGTCCTCGGCGCTCTCTGCGCGACATACTCCGCGATCTCGGCGCGAGAGCGGGCCCGCCTGGTTGTGAAAGCAGTCTTACTGATTAGTAATTGTGAACGTCTGCGTGTAGCTCTTCCCGTTCACCGTCAGCCTTGCCGTGAAGGTTCCAGTAGGGGCGGCACTTGCGCCGCGTCCTCGGCCGCCAAATCCTCGACCGGCTCCGCCGGGTGTCCATGTGACGCGGTGCATGCCCGCCCCTGTAGCGAACGGCTCCGGCACGGGACGCCACAACGCGGACGTGTTCGGAATCCCGCCGCCGCCGCGACCTCCACCCCCGACACGGCCCGCCGCAGCCCCGCCGCATGAGTTATCGGCCGGCACCTGGTTGGTGAAGATCGCCAGGCACGCCCCCCGGGCGTCCAGAATCTCAATCGACACGGGTCCGGTCGCTGCGCCCTTGAGGTAGTAGTCGATTGCGGCTCCATTGGGTGGATTCTGCGTCTGCGGCTCGTCCTTTTGCGTCGGGGTGCCGTTGTCGCTTCCGGGGATTACGGCAATCGTGTCGGCCGGTTTGAACAGATGCGCGTCGGCGCGCGCAACCTCGTCGGTGATTTGACGCAACGGACTGATGTCGTCGATCACCCAGAACC
>JBBQEJ010000063.1:0-26511 GCA_038320555.1 Vicinamibacterales bacterium
AACAAGGAAGAAATGGTGGGCATGCTGGCAGCCCTGCAGCTGTTCGTGGGGAAAGACCACGTACGCGAAGGACGCGAATTCGAACGGCGCGCGGAGGAGATCCGCAAAAGCGCTTCGGCCGTCCCCGGCGTGAAGGCCGAGATCTTCGTGCCAGCGGTGGCCAATCACGTCCCACACGTCCGCGTGACCTGGGACCCCACATCCACCGGACCGAAGGCGGCGGCAGTCGTCCGCGCCCTGCAGGATGGGGAGCCCTCGATCGCGATCAGATCGGAGGCGGACTCGCTTGTCGTCGGTGTCTGGATGATGCAGCCAGGCGAAGAGAAGATCGTCGCGCGTCGTTTGCGTCAGGAGCTCGAAAAGAAAGCATAGGCAACACCTGTAGGGTGGTCAGCACCGCCCACTAAGGGAGGACAGGATGCTACGTCGAATATCGTCGTTTCTGTGTCTCGGGCTATTTCTCGCGAGCAACGCGTCGGCGCAGCTGGCTTCCCAGACGGCGCTGGTCGGCTCGGTGACTGATAGCGGCAACCTTGTTGTGCCGGGCGCCCAGGTCGTCGCCGTCAACGTCGGCACCAAGGATACGTACGAGGCGACCACGAACGCCGAGGGGTACTACAACATCCAGTTCGTGCGCACCGGCACTTATGAGATCACCGTCACGATGTCGGGCTTTCAGACGTTCAAGGCCAGCGGCGTCGAGGTGGCCAACAACCAGGTCGTCCGGACGAACGCGGTCCTGAAAGTGGGTGGCCTGACCGAGCTGGTGAACGTCGAAGCGAAGGCACAGGTGCTCAACACCGACAGCGCCGTCGTCTCGGAAACCATCGGGAAGCGCGCCATCGTCGAACTGCCGCTCAGCGGACGCAACGTCTGGAGCCTCGCGAGCACGACGCCAGGCGTTCTGGGCGGCCTGAACAGTGACATCGGCCTGAGCTTCAGAGGCGCGGGCCAGAGAGAGATTCAGAACAGCCTGTCGCTCGACGGCATCAGTTCCTCATCCAACCTGCTGGCGGCGACCAGCATGCGTCCCATCGCGGATGCCGTGGAGGAAATCGACGTCCAGACGGGGAGCACCTCGGCTGAGTACGGGTCGTACCTCGGCGTGCACATCAACGTGGTCACCAAGAGCGGGACCAACGCCCCGCACGGCTCCGTTTTCAACTTCTTCAAGGATGATGCGCTCAACCAGCGCGGATGGTTCGAGAACCCGGCGAATCCCAAGAATCCGCTGCGAAGCAACCAGTTCGGCTTCGAGGTGGACGGCCCCTTGGTGATCCCGAAGCTCTATGACGGCCACAACAAGACGTTCTTCATGGGCGCGTATGAAGGCGTACGGGCGGAGTCGTTGAGCGCCACGTTCGGCTCGGTCCCGACGGCGCTGATGCGTCAGGGGAACTTCTCCGAAATCAGTACCGCCGTGAAAAACCCTCTGACCGGCCTGCCGTTTTCCGGCAACATCATCCCGCAGTCGCAGCTGTCTCCGGTCGCGCTGAAGCTTCTGGACTTTTTCCCGACAGCGAACGGCTCCGGGACGGCCAATAACGTCCAGACCAACGGTTCGAACAAAGACAACATCGACCAGTTCCTGGGCCGCGTGGATCAAAACGTCAGCAACAAGATCCGGCTGTATGCGCGCTACAACTGGCACGACAGCCTGAACACGAGCATCGGAGCGATTCCGATCACCGGGGTGACGCAGCCCCGCGTGAACAAGAACACGCTGTTTTCCTACACCCATACGCTGAAGCCGAACCTGCTCAACGATTTCCGGATCGCCTACCACCGCATCGACTTCGACACGCTGAATCAGTTCTCCGTCAACGGCCAGAGCGGCGTTGGAACGGGCCTGGGCATTCCGGGATTCAACGGCGACACCAGGTGGAATAATCCCGGCATCCCGAGCGTCAACATCAGCAACTTCAGCTCGCTTTCCGCCGGTGGCACGAACTGGTACCAGTTCGACACGACGTTTCAGGCCTCGAACGTCCTGGCGTACAACCGTGGATCGCATAACGTGCGCACCGGGTTCGATCTGCGCCGGTTGGCAACCGGTCGGCGCGCGGCGAACGACCCGCGTGGCCTTTTCTCGTTCACGGGCGACATCACCGGCTACTCCATGGCGGACTTCATGCTCGGGCTGCCGCGAACGGTGATCACACCCACCGACCAGCTCCAGGGCCATGTGGGCGGCTGGAGGAACGGGTTTTTTGTCAACGACAGCTGGCAGGCCTCGCGAAACATGACGCTGAGCCTGGGGCTGCGGTATGAGCGGAACACTCCGGTCCAGACGTACGCCGGCTACGCGTCGATGCTGGCTGACGATATGGAGACCATCATCCCGTCCAACACCTTTGCCGGTTTCCCGGTAAAGGGTTTCAAATTCACCGAGCCGAATAATAAGGACATCGCTCCGCGGCTCGGCGCGACGTATCGTCTCTCGGAGAAGACCGTCCTCCGCGCGGGTTACGGGATTTACTTCAACCCGAACCAGATGAACTCGTTTACGTTCCTGACCAATAACCCTCCGCTCGCGGCCGTGTCGACGTTCACCTCGGACCCCGCCAATCCCACGTTGTCGTTTGCCACCCCGTTGGGTGTGGCGGGTCCGGCCGTCGCGCCTGACATGATTTCGCCCACGCGGGAACTTCCCAACGCTCGGAAGGACCAGTGGAGCTTCGACGTCCAGCGAGAGCTCGGCCGGGGAACTGCGCTGGACCTGGAGTACGTCGGCTCCAACACCAGTCATCTGGATCGCAGCTTTTTCAACAACACCCCGCAGCCTGGCGCGGGCACGGTGGACCCCCGGCGGCCGAGCCAGAAGTTCCGCAGCCGGCGCATCATTCAGAACGACCTGATCGCCGACTACGATGCGGTCAGCGTCATCCTGCGCAAGCGCATGAGCAAGGGGCTGCAGGTGGATGCCCACTACACGTGGTCGCGGACCCGCGACATGGCGACGCACTCGAACGGCGGCGGCCAGACGATGAACAACTACGACATCTGGGCGGACTATGGCCCTGCCAACTGGGACGTTCCGCACCGGTTCGTGGCGAGCTACCTGTACGATGTGCCGTTCCTGAAGAACTCGTCGCGGCCGATTCTGAAGTATGTCGTCGCCGGGTGGCAGGTCTCGGGCGTGACCACGGTTCAGAGCGGGACGCCTGTCAACGTCACGCTCAGCACCGACAGGGCGAACATCGGCATCACGGGACAGCAGCGTCCGGATCTGGTTGGCGCGGTGCCGGCACTCAATTGCGTGGCAGACCCGGATCCGACCAAGCGCCGTCAGCTCATGAACTGCTACGATCAGTCCGCATTCGCCCTCCCCGCGCAGTTCACCTTCGGCAACGCCCCTCGCAACGTGTTGAGAGGCCCCAAATTCGCCAGCACCGACGTGTCACTGATGAAGAACATTCCGCTTGGAGGCGCGCTGCGGTTCCAGGTGCGCGCGGAGATTTACAACCTCTTCAACAACGTCAACTACGGCAACCCCGGCTCGACGTTTGCCGCGGCGTCGTTCGGCCGCATCACCTCCGCCGGGAGCATGCGTCAGGTCCAGTTGGGCGGGAAGCTCTTCTTCTGATCGAGTAAGGGACAAGGGGCCTTTTGCCTTGTCCCTTACTCTCCTTTCCCCTTCTTAAGGGACCGCTATGCCTAGAAACACTCGTAGAAAATTCCTGACCTCGGCCGTGCCTGCGCTGGCAATCGCGGCACCTGTGGCGGCACGGCAGACTCCGACCGAGCCCCCGCGTAAACAGGTCTATCGGAAGCTGACCCCGACGTCGAAGACCGTGAACGGTCAGCCTCTTTACAGTCCGGAGCTGTCGTTCGGAAACATGGTCTACGTCTCGGGCAAGGGGCCCGGCACGGGTTTCAGCGGAGACATCAAGGCCCAGACGAAGAACGTGCTCGATCAGATCGAGGAGTCTTTGAAGCTGGCCGGCTCTTCGATGGACAAGGTGTTGAAGGTGAACGTTTACCTCACCGACATGAGCAACTTCGCGGGGATGAACGAGTCGTACATCGGCCGATTCGGCTCGGACCCGCCGGTTCGGACGACGGTCGCGGTGGTGGCGATCCCTGACGGCACGCTCGTCGAGATCGACTGCGTCGCCTACCGGTAACCTGTCGTTAGATCCCGGCGCTGAAACACGAGGAACGGGAGGAACGGGAGGCACAAAGTTTCTTACTCTCGTTTCTCCCGTAACTCCTGTTTGGTTGCGCGTACCTTGCTGGCTGACAGGCTGAAAACCTTCTCCAGCTCGTATGCTTTCGTGACCTCCAGCTGATCGTAGCGGCAATCGGCCGGCGGCTTGTCGGGCCGCCACCGCAGGAAGATGGCCGCGTGACGAAACCGATCGCCCTGCAGGTGGTCGTACTTCACTTCGCAGGCCCGTTCGATCCGCAGCGGTTCCCACGAAAGATCTTTTCCGGCGCTCCACCGGCTCTGTCCCCCGGGCATGCGCGCCGTCTGGCTGCCATCAGCCTCGGCCCACTGGCGCCATGGATGATCCTCGAGAGCATTCCTGCGCAGCGGCGCCAGCTCCTCGGCGAGCTGCTTGCGCATCACCATCGTGAACGACGAGGTCACCCCGACGTGGTGCAACGTGCCCTTTTTGTCGTAGAGCCCGAGCAGCAGCGAGCCGACGGCGTCCGATCCGCTCTTGTGCCAGCGGAACCCGGCGACGACGCAGTCGGCCGTGCGCGCGTGCTTCACTTTGATCATTGCGCGCTTGCCGGGCTGATAGGCTCCGAGCTCGGGCTTTGCGATCACACCATCGAGCCCCGCTCCCTCGAACCGCTCCAGCCATTGCACGGCAACGGCACGGTCTCGCGTCATCGGCGTCAGATGAATAGGCGCGTCGACGTTCGCCAGTAACTTTTCGAGGTGAGTCCGGCGTTCACTCTGCGGCGCGTCGCGCAGATCGCGGCCGCCCACAGCCAGCACGTCGAATCCCACGAACGCCGCCGGCGTTTCCTTTGCCAGCATGGCGACGCGCGTGGCTGCAGGATGGAGTCGAAGCTGGAGCGCGTCGAAGTCGAGTCCCTTCGGTCCCGCGATCACGATCTCCCCGTCGATCACACAGCCCGCAGGCAGTTTATGGAGGAATACCTCGTGGAGGTCAGGAAAATATCGATCGAGCGGGCGCAGGTCCCGGCTCTGGATGAACACGTCTGAATTGCCGCGAAACACGATCGCGCGAAATCCATCCCATTTGGGTTCGTAAAGAAACCCGCCGCCCGCAGGAATCTCCTCGGCCAGCTTTGCGAGCATCGGCTCGATCGGCGGCACGACCGCGCCCGTCGCACCCTGCTCCGTTTTTCGTTCCTTATTGGCCATCAATAAGCAATCGTCAAATAAACCATCGTCAATCAACAATCAGCAATCATCAATCTGCAATTCCCTCTTTGTCCACCCGCGTCCAGTACCAAAAAAACGGCAACCCAGCCGCCATCAGCACGAGACCCGCGACAGCACGTCCCGGCGTCGTCAGCACGGTGTTAATCAGAAGCCATCCCACGACCAGCAGGAACAATCCCGGGACAACCGGATAGCCCCAAGTACGGTACGCACGATCGGCATTGGGCAGTTGGCGACGGAAGACGAATACGGACGCCGCTCCGAGCGCGACGAAGATCAGGATCGAGAACGTGGCGTAGTCGGTCAGGGTGTCGTACGAGCCCGAGAGCACGAGGATGACCGCCCACGCGCCTTGTGCGACCAGCGCGCGAACCGGGACGTGCGTGGTCTGGCTCACGCGTGCCAGGCCTCGAAAAAACATCCCGTCGCGCGCCATCGCGTACGGAACGCGCGCACAAACCAGCGTCGCAATCTGGAGGGCACCGAATATCGACATGGCCAGGACTCCAGCCATGAGGGTCGCCGCTCCGGGGCCGAGGATGCGCGTAATGACCTCGGTTGCCACCGCCGACGACGCAGGGACAGCTGCGACCTCGGTCGGCGTCAGGACGTAGAAATAGGCTACGTTGACGAAGATGTACAGCGAAGCGATCACGCCGATGCCACCAATCAGCGCCAGCGGCAGATTCCGACGAGGGTCTTTCACCTCTTCCGCGACGTAGGTCACCTCGTTCCAGCCGTTGTACGCCCACATCGCGCCGAGCATCGCAGCGCCGAAGCCCGCCATGCCGCCGCGTGCGGCGGCCGCCACGCCCTCGCAGGCGCCCCCCTCGTTGGACAAGGCGAAGTGCCCCCACGAACCGTCTGCGAGAAGCATGGCGCCCAGGCCGATCGCCAGGACGAGCGCGATTTTGAAAACGGTCAGGATCAACGCGATGCGGCCGCTGACGGCGACAGTTGTGCAGTTGACGATCGTGACCAGGAGCACGGCGGCAATCGCGACGCCCTGTTGGCCGGTCACGAGGGGGTGATAGCCGAACAGGTCGAACGTGAACCCCTGCGCCTCAAGCCCGCCCCCCGAGAGGACGTTGATGAAAATCGCAAAGCCGGCCGCCAGGCTCGCAATCGCCCCCGTGCTTGCCACGAAAAATCGCGTCCATCCGTAGAGGAAACTCAGGAGCGACCCGTATGCCTGCCGGATGAAGACGTACTCCCCCCCGGCGCGCGGCATCATGGCCGCCAGTTCCGCGTAGGTGAGCGCGCCCGCAAGGCTCAGGAGTCCGGCGACAACCCACACGGTGACGACCAGCCCCGGCGTGCCGACGTTGCAGGTCATTACGCGCGCCTTCAGGAAGACGCCCGTGCCGATGACGTCGCCGATCACGACGGCCGCGGCAGCCATGAGCCCAAGGCCGCGAACGAGTCCGGCGTTTCCTGCTGCAACGGGCGCTGGAACGGTCACAGAGCATCCTCACTGAATGGCTGATTGCCGATTGCTGACCCTTCGACATGTTCAGGATCAGCCCGAGCTCGGTCGAGGGGCTGATTGTTGATTGCCCAGCCTGCGGCCGCAAGTGCCCCTTCGGAAAGGCCGATGTGCGGTTTGGGGCCCGGCTTGACAATCGCTCTTTGTTCCTGTAATTTCTGTCATAACAGAAATGACAGAAATTACAAAAACTAGACTGACGCCGGTCCAGCAGAAATTCATTCTCCACTGGGGGGAAATGGGCACGCGCTGGGGGATCAACCGCACAGTCGCCCAGATTCACGCCCTGCTGTTCCTGTCGCCCACGCCCCTGCACGCCGAGGAGATCGCCGCGACGCTCGGGGTTGCCCGGTCGAACGTGAGCACCAGCCTGCGGGAGTTACAGGGCTGGGGGATTGTCCGCGTGACGCACATCCTTGCCGACCGCCGCGACCACTTCGAAAGCCTGAAGGACGTCTGGGAGATGTTCCGAATCATCGTCGACGAGCGCAAGAAGCGTGAGGCGGACCCGACGCTGGCCATGCTGCGCGAGGCCGTGGCGGAGACGAAGAAGCCCGGCGCCGCCGACCTGTACACACGCGAGCGGTTGGCGGACCTGCTGCAGTTCTTCGAGTTGATGACGACCTGGTGCGAGCAGACACGGAAGCTTCCGACGCCCGCGGTGATTCGCATGGTGAAGATGGGGAGCAAAGTCGCAAAGATGCTGGGGGAGTAGTTGCCGTCGCGCGAGTCGCGAGTCGCGAGTCGCGAATGGCGAATCGCGAACAGTGAACCGCGAACCGCGAACCGCGAACCGCGAATCCCGAATAGCGAATATGACAAGCATCAGGGCGTGGATGGTTCGATACGCGGGCGTCCTGTCGACGGTGTTCGTGGCATCGGTCTGGCTCTTTCACGGTCTCTTCAACAAGCTCCTGCACGGGTCGCCGCGCCATCTGCAGATCGTCCAGTCGGTCCCGGGACTGTCCGGCGCCGCTGGTCAGCGCGTGCTCACCGCCGTCGGGCTCTTCGAGGTCGCCGTCGCATTGTGGGTCCTGTCAGGCCGGGCCGCGCACTGTTGCGCGGCCGTGCAGACCACCGTCCTGTTATCCATGAACGCAATCGAGCTCACCGTGGCCCGCCCGCTGTTGTTCTGGCCGGCCGGGTTGATCCCTGTCAGTCTCCTGTTCCTCGCCGTCGCCTGGATCGCCGCAGCCTCGAGGGAGCCGTGCACGCTTCTCACTCGCTGGCGTCGACACCCGATTGCGATTCAGGCGCACCTTCGCGCCTGCCTGACGTTAACCTACGCCCTGCCTCCGAACGTGCTGCGTCGGCTCCTGCCGCCCGGTCTCGAACTGGAGACATACGCAGGGAATGCGTTCGTCGCAGTTGCGCTCGTGCAAGCCGAATCACTCAGGCCCGCGGGGCTGCCGGAGCGGATGGGCCAGGATTTCTTTTTTGCCGGATATCGCATCTTCACCACCTTCGCTCCCGCGACCGGGCCGGTAATGCGCGGGCTGCGAATCCTCCGCAGCGATGCGAACCGGGCCCGAATGGTCGCCGGAGGCAATCTGCTGACGCACTACAACTATCACCGCTGCCAGGCGAGCATCGACCCGTCGGCGGATCGGATCCACGTGACGGTGCGGACTCGCGATCACGGCGGCGATCTGGACGTGACCGCCGATCTGGCGACTGCCGCGCTTCCGGCCGGTTCTCCCTTTCACTCTGTGCGTGACGCGCGGCGCTTCGCCGGGCCTCTGCCGTTTACCTTCGACTACGAACAGGAGACGCACGCGATCATCGCCATCAACGCCAGGCGCACCAACTGGCGGCCTGCACCGGTGGCGGTTGACGTCCGGCGCATTTCGTTCTTCGAACAAGCCGCGTTTGACGGATGCACGCCGGTCCTTGCGGCCGCCTTTCACGTCAAGGACATCGACTACCGATGGGAACGCGGCGTCCGCCATGCCCTCAGTGAGAAGGAGTGAGCGCGTGATGCGCGGCCTTCGGCAGATCGCGCGCTTCAACTGGCCGTTCTACGCGGCCGCGATAACGGTCGTGATGGCCGCCGGACCGGTGATTGGCAGATTGCCTGTCACGATCGCCATCCGATCGCTCCTGTATTCGGCCGTCGGATTGGCTGGGTTCTGGATCGCGGGGTCACTCGCCGCATCGTGGATTGTTTACGACCGCTCGCGTCTCACCGAGTGGGACTGGATACGCGATGCGCTGGGGTTTCGTCCGCGTGCGTGGCTGAATATCCATTCCGGGGTGGACGAGTCGACCCCGATCGTGCGGAGGCTGCTCGCCCCATCTCGGGGACGCGTGTTCGACATGTTCGATCCCGTCGAGATGACCGAGCCGTCGATAGCCCGGGCGAGGCGGCTGCACAGAGCTCCCATTGACACCGAGCTGGTTGATTTTCGGTGCCTGCCTGCACCCGCGGCATCCGTCGATGCAGCCTTCCTGCTGCTGTCCGCCCACGAACTTCGCACAGACGAGGCGCGCGGTGCGCTGTTTGCCGAGCTCCACCGTGTACTCACGCCGGCTGGCCGCGTGATTGTCGCCGAGCATCTCCGGGATTGCGCGAACTTTGCCGCTTTCGGACCTGGCTTCCTGCACTTCATGTCCCGGCAGACCTGGAAGCGTTCCTTCACGCGCGCCCGGTTCGCCATTCACACGGAATTCTCGATTACGCCATTCGTTCGCGTCTTCGTGCTCAGGAGGTCCTGATGACTCTCAGCCCCGACACGTTGCTGCTGCATCTGCGCCTTGCGGGCGTGGTGATGGCCTCGCTGGTCGTCGTGAACCTGATGGTTCCGGGGCACTTCCACTGGCGGGAAGAGATGTCGCGGTTGTCGCTCGTGAACCGCCAGATATTTCAGGCGCACAGCGTGTTCCTGGTGCTCACATTGGCCCTGTTTTCCGCGCTTCTGCTGACGTGCGGCCCCGCGCTGCTCGAGCCCACGCGATTGAGCCGGGCGGTTCTCTCTGGTCTGACGATTTTCTGGGGCCTCAGGATGGTGATGCAGTGGTGGTTCTACTCGCCGTTGATCTGGCGCGGCCACCGCTTCAACACGGTGATGCACTACACATTCTCCGTCGTCTGGGTCTACGTCACGACGGTGTTTGCCGTGGCGCTGTGGGCGAACCTATAATCCACGGCATCGTTCGCGATCTGTCGCCAGCATCACGAAGTGATGGAGAACCTACGGGGCGCGAAGCACGCGTGGCTGCCGCCTGAGCGTTCGCGGTGCTTCCTTCAGCGCATGCAGCAGAAAGGTTGCAGGGAACGTGAGACAAATATCAGGCAGCTCTGGCCGGCTGCGGAGCAAATCGATGCTGCTCTTGGCCGGATGGTTCCTCATCGCGCCGTCGAATGGCTATCATGATGGGGTGCAGGCACAAACCCCAGAACGGCCGCTCCTGTCGGTGAAGCCCGCCGACGACTTCGAGGTCGCCGGCACAGGTGAACATGCCGCGTGGCGGCAGGCCGAGTGGACAGCGCTCCGGCGCCGTCAGCCGGACGGCCACCCGTACGACGCGCGATTCAAGATGCTCTACTCGAAGACCGGGCTGTATTTTCTGATGGAGGGCACGGACCGGAAAGTCACAGCCACCATGGACCAGGACTTCATGGATCTGTGGAACGAGGACGTCTTCGAAGTGTTCCTCTGGACCGACGAGCGCTACCCGGTGTACCTCGAGTACGAAATCTCCCCGCTCAATCACGAGCTCCCGATCCTCATCCCCAACTTCGGCGGCCAGTTTCTGGGGTGGAGGCCGTGGCACTTCGAGCGCGATCGGCTGACCCGCAAGGCGACCAGCACCATGGGGGGACCGAAGGAGCCGCACGCGTCGATCGAGGGTTGGCGCGCCGAGTTTTTCATTCCGTATGCGTTGTTGAAGCCCCTGCAGAATGTTCCGCCGAAGTCCGGCACCCGGTGGCGCGCCAACTTCTACCGTGTCGATTACGACGATGGGAAGATGACGGAGTGGGACTGGGCGCGGGTGGGCAAGAGCTTCCACGAGTATCAGAAGTTCGGTGAATTGCTGTTCACCGAGCGGTGAGATACCGGAGAGGGCGGAGACAGCGGAGCGTCTTCACCACAGAGTCAGCGGAGTTAACCGAGTAAAACCCAATTTGGCTCCGGTAACTTTGTTGCCTCTGTGGTGAAGACATCAGCTTCCTCCTGCCCCCTCCGCTGCTCAGGCGCGAGCCGCGCTTGACTGGAGGCGCCAGCTGAGCCATCGTTACGCAAATGTAACACCGGCGGTGCCGTCACCGCCTATGCCCCCAGTGAATGCGGACGCGACCGCTTGTCATGCCGGGCCCGATACGACCGGCAACTCGCGTGAATCGCACGGAGGAACCATGAGAACGCCGCGACGTCGATTGTCCACCGTACTCCTACTGCTGGTCCTTGGACTTCTCGGTCCTGCCACAGCCTTTGCACAGACCGGCGCAGCTTCGTTGACGGGCATCGTCACCGACGAGAGCGGCGCTGCCGTCCCCGGGGCGACCGTGACGGCCACGAACCAGGCCACCAACGTGGACTATACCGCCGTCTCGAACGACGCCGGCAACTACACCGTGACATCGCTTCCCGTCGGGACGTACGTGATCAAGGCCGAACTGTCCCGCTTCAAGACAGCGGCCACCAAGCCGATCCAGGTGGAAGCGAAGCAGGTCGTGCGGCTCGACTTCAAGCTGGAGCTGGGTGCGGTCGAGGAGACCGTCGAGGTCAAAAGCGACACACAGGTCCTGCAGACCGAAACCGCGACGGTGGGCCAGGTCATCTCCGGAACGACCCTCAGCGCGCTGCCCCTCAATGGCCGCAACACCGGCCAGCTCTCTCTGCTCTTGACGGGGGTCATCTCGCCGAATCCGAGCACGTTCACCGCTATCCGCAACTTCGGCGGCGGCCGGCCGTATGTCAACGGGAACCGCGAGCAGACCAACAACTACACGATCGACGGTGTGGACATGAACGAGTCGATCGACAACCTCGTGGCGTACCAGCCGAGCCCTGACGCGCTCGCGCAGATCAGCGTCGAGACCAACAACTATGCGGCGGATACCGGGAACGTGGCCGGCGCCGTCATCAGCAACGTGCTCAAGTCCGGATCGAACCTGATACGGGGCAATGCGTTCGAGTACTACCGCGACAGCAAGATGGACGCAAACTCCTGGTCCAACAATCGATCGCACGCGGCCAAGCCGGACCGCCGGCAGGACATCTACGGTGGCACGCTTGGCGGTCCGCTCCTCAGGAACAAGTTGTTCTTCTTCGGGAATTACCAGGGCACGCGGTTCAATGCGCCCGGGTTCGAGACCGTTTCGGTCGCGCCGGAAGCCTGGCGCCGCGGCGATCTGTCGAGCGTGACGGCCGCCATCAAGGACCCGGTCACGGCCGTGGCGTTTTCAGGCAACCAGATTCCGGCCGGCCGGATCAGCTCGATCGCCGGCGGCATCCTGAACAATCTTGCCCTCTACCCGCTGCCCAACCGTGTCGTGAGCGGTGGGATTCAAGGGAACTTCGTGGGTGAAACGCTGACCACCATCCGCGCCAAACAGGGAGACGGGCGCGTGGACTGGAACACGTCAGCCAACGACAAGATATTCGGACGCTTCTCGCTTGCCGAATACGAGTCGAGGAACGACAAGCGCGCCTTGCCGCTGCTCCTCGGGAACCTCACGACGGCGCCGTTCCGAAACGTGGCGGTGAACTGGAATCACATCTTCAACCCGTCGCTCGTCAACGAAGTGCTCGGCGGATACAACCAGATCACCATCATCAGCGACACGCTCGATTGGGCCGGGATAGGGAATGCCAACGCGACGTTCGGGATTGCCGGCGGACAGCCGATCCCGGGCCTCAGCTCGATCGGATGGGGCGGTGGCCTCAGTAGCGTTGGCGCCGGAGCGAGCGATACCAATACCGTCGATAAAACATATCAGCTCAACGAGAAGCTCACCTGGCTCAAGGGGCGTCACTCCCTGAAGTCGGGCGGGCAGTTGCTGCACTACGTCCAGCAGCGGTTCTACGCCGGCAATAACGGGCTGCTCGGTCTCTTCGGCTACAGCGCGTCCTTTACCGGTTTCGCCTTCTCCGATTTCCTGCTCGATCAAGTCAGCACCAAGGGGCGCGGCAGCCTTGCGGATCCCTGGACGCACCTCCACAACCGGATCGCGCTTTTCGTGCAGGACGACTTCAAAATCACCCCGGCGGTCACCCTGAATCTCGGAATGCGGTGGGCATACACGCAGCCCGTTGTCGAGAAGGACAACCGTCAGGGGAATTTCGATCTGAAGACGGGCCAGGAGATCCTGGCCGCGGATGGCTCTCGCGAGAGTCGCGCGCTTTATACGGCCTACAAGAAAGGCTTCGAGCCGCGCCTCGGCTTCGCGTGGCGGCCCACCGACGCATGGGTCGTGCGCGGCGGCTACGGCATCTCTCAGTACATGGAGGGTACGGGCGCGAACCTCCGTCTTCCGCTCAACCCGCCGTTCTTCTTCGAGTCAGCGGTTCAGTACGATGCGACGACGGGCGCCGGCACGCTGGCCACGGGCTTTGCGGAGCTGAAACCGCTCGACCAGCCTTCGGGTCAAGTGCGCGCCTGGGATCCGAATCTCCGGCCACAATTTACCCAGCAGTGGAACGTGTTCGTCGAGCGTCTTCTCAGCAGTTCGATGTCAGCCAATGTGGGATATGTCGGGCACAAGGCGACGCACCTGGTGACGCCGGTCGAAGGGAACCAGCCGCTGCCCGGCATTGGGAGCGATACAACGACGTGGGCGCCGTTGAACACGCGGCGGCCGCTCTACGCGACGGCGCCACTTATCACGAACATCTCGACGACGGCAGCCCGTGGCCGCAGCGACTACAACGGCTTGCAGGTGACCCTCCGGCAACGCAACGTGAAGGGTGTCGAGTATCTGGCGTCGTACACCTTGAGCCGGACGCGAACAAACAACCTCGGTTACTACGGTTCGGGCGGTGTCGCTGCCGAGGGCGCGTACTGGATGAACGCTTACGAGCCGGAGTGGAATTACGGTCCCGCGTTCTTTGACGCCCGGCACAACTTCGTCTACTCGGCCAACTACGAGCTGCCGTTCGGAAAGGGCCGCAAGTGGGCCAGCAATGCATCCAGCCTTACAGACGCCATCATCGGCGGCTGGAGGTTGAGCGGAATCTTCCAGGCACACACGGGCTTTCCGATCACCGTCACCGACGGCCGCGCTCGTTCCTTGCAAGGGGTGCGCGGCAACGAGCGGCCCAACTGCGTCGGCGACCCGGTTCCCTCCGACCAGAACATCACTCATTGGCTGGATATCAACGCATTCGCCGCCGTGCCGCTCGGGACGTGGGGGAACTGTCCCATCGGCGTCGCGCGTGCGCCCGGCTACAAGAACGTCGACGCGGTCCTGGCCAAGCAGTTCAACGCGGGCGGGAAGCGGTACTTTGAATTCCGGGCGGAGGCGTTCAATCTGACCAACACGCCGAGCTTCGGACCATCCGCGCGCGACATCAGCGCGCCGAACACATTCGGCACCATCACGAGCACGGTCAGCACCGCGCGGACCGTGGAGATGGTGTTGAAGTTCTTCTTCTAGGAACACCGAAAAGATCCCACAGGAGAAAGGGAGTAAGGGAGAAGATCCTTTGTGTTCTCTCTTTCTCCCATTCTCCTGTGTGGTCTTAAGAGTGTGTGTCGTTCGTTTTGGAATGAGGAGTCCGCCGCGATGAGCAATTCCACAATAAGTCGCCGGGAGTTGATGAGACGAGGCGGCGTTTTCGGAAGCCTCCTGGCTCTGCCTGCGGTCATGCGAGGAGAGACCCAGGCTCCGGCGGCGGCTGCCGCCGCGCCCGGGGCTTCGACAGGTCTCCACAGCGGCCTGGACGTCTACCAATCGATTGGTGTCCGCCCGCTCATCAACGCGCGGGGCACCTTCACGATCATCAGCGGATCGACGATGCTCCCCGAGGTGCGCGTCGCTATGGATTCGGCGGCGCAGAAGTATGTGCATCTCGACGAGTTGACCGACGCCGTGGGCGCGCGGCTCGCGGCGCTCACCGGAGCGGAGTGGGGACTCGTGTCGAATGGCTGCTCTGCGGGGCTGACGCTGGCGACCGCGGCGTGCGTCGCCGGCGGAAATCCGGACCTCCACGTCCGCCTGCCAAACCTCAGCGGCTTCCCGAAAGACGAAGCGATCATTCCGACGCACTCGCGGAATGTGTACGACGCGGCCCTTCGCTCCGTAGGTGTGCGCGTCGTCGAAGTGTCGACGCTTGCCGAGTTCGAGGCGGCGCTCGGGCCGCGGGCCGCGATGATCTACATTTTAGCCGGCCCGAACGCGGACAACAGCCCGCTCAATGTGAAAGCGATCGCGCCGATCGCCAAGGCGAAGGGTGTGCCGATCGTCGTCGACGCCGCGGCAGAAATCCTGACGATTCCCAACGTGCACTTGCAGAACGGCGCGACGCTCGTGGCCTACAGCGGAGGCAAATGCCTGCGGGGGCCGCAAACCGCCGGGCTGCTGCTCGGGCGGAAGGACCTGGTGCGGGCGGCCTGGGTCCACAGCGCGCCCCATCATGGCGTGACCCGCTCCCTCAAAGTCGGGAAGGAAGACGCCATCGGGATGCTGATGGCGGTCGAGATGTGGGTCAAGCGCGATCATGAGGCGGAGTGGAAGCGCTGGACCGGCTGGCTCGATCACATCAACCAGCGCGTGTCCACAATTGCCGGCGTCACGACCGCCGTCAATCAGCCGAACGGCCTGTCAAACCGGACGCCGTCGTTGAGGATCCTCTGGGATCGCCAGAAGCTCGGCATCACCGGCGAAGCGGTCGCGCGCCTGCTCTTTGAGGGCGATCCGCGGATCACGCTGGACGCGGCGCGCGGCGCCGGCCAATCCGCGCAGACCGGTGTGTCGGTCACGCCGTACATGATGGCTCCCGGCGATGAGCGGATTGTCGCCGACCGCCTGGTGGCGGTCCTGTCGAAGCCTCCCGCGCAAACCGAGCCGGCGACGCCGGCAGCGCCGGCAGCCGATCTTACCGGTCAATGGAACGTGCGCATTCAATACGCCGCGGCGACGGCGAACCACACACTGCATCTGACGCAGAAGGGCAACGACCTCGGGGGATTCCACCAGGGTGAATTCGTGACCCGGGAGATCGCGGGCACGATCGACGGCGAGAGCGTCCGAATCCGCAGCGCCTACGGCGAGCAGCACGGTGACTCCGTCAACCTCACCTTCTCCGGCAAGATCGCCGGCGATCAGATGACCGGCCCGCTGGACATGGGCGAGTATCTCGGCGCGACGTGGACCGCCACCCGCCGCACGGCACGGAGGGGCTGACCGATGAAGCGACGAGCGCTCGTTGTTGCCTTTTCCCTGGTTCCTTTTGCCTTTCTCGCTTTCCCCTTTTCCTTTTTGCCCTTTCCCTTGTCAGCGGAGCGTCAGGCGGCCCAGGCGCCCCCGGCCGCCGCGCCGAAGTACGATCTCCTGCTTCGCGGCGGGCACGTGATCGATGCGCGGAACAAGATCAGCGCCGTGCGCGATGTCGCGATCGCCGGCGGCAAGATCGCGGCCGTCGCGGCGAACATCGATCCGGCCGATGCGTTGAAGACGGTAGACGTCTCGGGGTTGTACGTGACGCCCGGCCTCGTCGACATCCATACGCACACCTACACGGGGACCGGAGAGCGGCGCTCGTACGCGGGTGACAACAGCGTCTATCCGGACGGGTTCACGCTGCGGGTCGGCGTGACGACCGTGGCGGACGCCGGATGCGCCGGATGGCGGAATTTCGAAGACTTCAAGCAGCGCGTCATCGATCGCTCCAAGACCCGCATCCTCGCCTTCCTCAACATCGTCGGCAACGGGATGCGCGGCGGGGCGTATGAGCAGGACCTCGCCGACATGGAAGCCAGGCCAACCGCTGACATGGCCCTCCGGTTTCCAGGGCTGATCATCGGAATCAAGACCGCGCATTATGCCGGGCCGGAATGGGCGCCGGTCGAGCGCGCCGTCGAGGCTGGCACGCTCGCGAATGTGCCGGTGATGGTGGATTTTGGATCCAACAAGCTGGAACGGCCCGTGGCGGAGCTCGTGACGAAAAAGCTGCGTCCAGGGGACATCTACACGCACGTGTATTCGGGGCTGCGCGGCGAGCTGGATCCATCAGGACACGTCAATCCTGGACTGCTCGAGGGCAGGAAGCGCGGCGTGATCTTCGACGTCGGCCACGGTGGCGGCAGCTTCCTCTGGCGGATCGCAGTCCCCGCGATGAAGGAAGGATTCCTGCCGGACTCCATTTCGACCGACCTGCACATCGGGAGCATGAACGCCGGCATGAAGGACATGCTGAACGTCATGGACAAGTTCCTGGCGATGGGGATGACGCTCGACGATGTGATCGCGCGTTCGACCTGGAACCCCGCGCGAGAGATCAAGCAGGACGGACTGGGCCATCTCTCAGTCGGCGCCGTGGCGGATGTCGCGGTGCTGCGCGTGGAGAAGGGCCGTTTCGGGCTCGTGGACATGTATGGCGGCCGCATGGACGCTACCGACCGGCTCATGTGTGAGCTGACAGTGCTCGACGGAAAGGTCGTGTACGACCTGAACGGAATCTCCCGGCCGGACTGGCGCACCTTGCCGCCCAACTACAATCAAACCGGCGATGCGCGGTGGGATGGACTGAACCCACCCGCGCGTGGTGCGGGTCCCGGGCCGCAGCGAGGCCGGGGAGACGCTCCGCCGCCTGCGACGCCCATCAGGAGGTAAAGAGCGATGACCAAGTCGAATCGAAGAGCGTTTTTGAGGAAGGCGCCGGCAGCGGCCGCGGCAGCTGTCGTGGCGGTTCCCGCAACCGCACTCGCGCAGGGTGGACCGGCGGAGAAGCCGGTCAAGAAAGTGTTCTACCGCAGCGGCAAGCCGCCGGAGACACCACCGCTCTTCAACGGCACGGTCCTCTACGGAAATCTGGTTTTCATCTCAGGCATCGGCTATCACGAGGCGGGGGATATCAAGCTGCATACGCAGAAGGTTCTCGAGCAGATGAAGTCGCAGCTCGAGGCCGCAGGGTCATCGATGGAAAAGGTGCTGAAGGTCAACGTCTACCTCAACGACTTGAAGGACTACGCCGGTATGAACGAGGTGTTCCGTGGCGCGTTTGGACCCGAGCCAGGCGTGCGGACGACGATCGCGGCCGCCGGCGGCATTCCCGGCAACTCGCTGGTGGAGATCGACTGCATCGCGTGCATCTAACCTTGAAACGTCGCGGCCTTTGGCCGCTCCTGCTCGCTTCGTTACGCGGCCGCTCCGTCGGCCGCTCCACTCCGCTCGCTAGTGTCTGAGACGGGTCGGAGTCTTCTGTGTTGATGAGCCCGTCAACGCGGCTCGACGAGCGCGAAGGCGATGACGCTCGATCCGGAAGCCACGGCGATGTGCTGCTTGCCGTCGAACACGTATGTCATCGGCGATGCCTTCCAGGTCGAATTCGTTTGAAACTGCCAGAGCGGCGCGCCGCTCGCGGCGTCGACGGCCATCAGCGCGCCACTGTCTTCGCCGAAGAAGACAAGCCCGCCGGCGGTGGTCAGCGTGCCGCCCCAGGAGTGAGCGGAACCAATCTGCGCAAGTTCCCACGCGATCGTGCCGGTCTTGATGTCTATCGCCCGAAATACCTTTTGCGGCGTCTCATCCGGCGCCGTCTTCGTCGAACCGCTGTAGTAGGACTTGCCCTGCACCCATTGTGAAGGCGTCTTCGTGTAAATGGTGCACTTCTCCAGCGCCTGCACGTAGTACAGACCGGTCGCCGGATTGAAGGACGTGGAGAACCAGTTGGTCGCTCCTTCGACAGCGGGGCACACCTTCGTGCTGCCGGGGGTGGGTTCCTGGTTGGGGTTGAGGACGGGACGTCCGTCTGCGCCTATCTCACGCGCCCAGGTGAGCTTCTTGACGAATGGCTTCGCGAGCAGCAGCGAGCCGTTCACGCGATCGAGCACGTAAAAGAATCCGTTGCGGTTGGCGTGCAGCAGAAGACGCCGCGGTTGCCCCTCCCAGACCGTATCCACGAGCACCGCCGGCTGTTGCGCATCCCAATCCCAGAGGTCGTGCGGCGTATATTGGAAGTGCCACTGCAGCACGCCGGTTTTTGGATCGAGCGCGAGGATCGAATCGGAATAGAGGTTGTCCCCCTCACGCTGACCGCCATCGTAGTCCGGGCACGGGTTGCCCGTCGGCCAGTAGAGCAGATTGAGGGCAGCGTCGTACGTGCCGGTGAACCAGGTGGCGGCACACCCATGATCGATGTCGGTCCCCTTCCAGGTCTTCGCGGCCGGGTCGCTTCGCGCGGGAACGGTCCAGAACCGCCATGCTTCCTTACCAGTCGCCTGATCGAAGGCGGCAAGGAACCCGCGAATGCCTTCGTCACCGCCTGAGACACCGGATACCACCAGGCCGCCGACCGCCAATGGCGCGGACGTCGCACCGTAGTGTTGTTGCGGATCGGCCATCTCGGTTTCCCACATCAGCGCGCCGTTGAAACGGTCGAGTGCGAGGATGTGCGCGTTGTCCGTGATCATGAAGATGCGATCGGCGGCCAACGCCACGCCCCGGTTGATCCCGCTCGCGGCGTCCCCCACGAGTCCTTTCGTCCGCGGACGCTTGAACTGCCAGATTCGTCGTCCTGTGCCGGCGTCGAGTGCGTCGCACTGGTTCACCGCCGTGACATACATGATGCCCCCGGCCACCACCGGCGTGACCTGGAGCTGGGAGGGTGTCCTGACGTTGTACATCCACACAGGCGCCAGGCGGCTGACGTTGCGCGCGTTGATCTCATCGACCGTGCTGTAGCGGTTTCCGCCGGCCTGGCCATGGTAGGTCGGCCAATCGATCTGTGAGGTCACGGGCCGGTATTTGCCGCCGCTCTTCCGGAGAAGGTGCACGCGGTGGTCGTCCGCGAGTAATTGCAGATCGACTGATGTCTGGTTGAGCACGACACCCTCCAGCACGCCCCCGTCAACCGTCTCGATTTTCGTGCGGACCGGTGCGGCGCCGCGAGGCGGGCGCAGGGTGCGCACGAACGCTATCAGCGCACGCATGTCCCGATCCGCGAGGGGGAAGCCGGGCATGCCCTTGTCCGGCCGTCCGTCGCGCACGAGCGTCGTGAGGTCGGCGTCGGCACGTGCGGCGATCCCGTTGACAATTGCGGGCCCCAACTCGCCGCCGTTTCCATCACCGCCGTGACATCGGGCGCAAAGACTGGCGTATTGATTCGGGCCGGCCTCCTGGGAGCGCGCGTCCGCGCTGCCAGTGGCCAGGAGGAACACGACGACGACCGCAGCCGGAACGCGCATGTCCGCGGAACATACCACGACGCGGCTATACTTCCTGTCATGCGCCAGACAGTTGTTTTCATCCTGCTTGCGGTCGCGCTCACTGGATCCGACACCAAATACGACGGCGCGCGGGTTCATTACGAAAGCTACGGTCGAGGGAAGGACGCTATCGTCTTCATCCACGGCTGGACGTGCGATCTCACGTTCTGGCGTGGACAAGCTCCGGTGTACGAAAAGCACCGGGCGCTGCTGATCGATCTTCCGGGCCACGGACGGAGCGAGAAGCCCGACGTCGCGTATACGCAGGAGCGTTTCGCGCGCGCGATTGACGCGGTGATGCGAAAGGAGGGCGTCGACCGGGCAGTCCTCGTGGGGCACAGCATGGGCGGTCCCGTGGCGCTCACGTTCATGCGCTTGTTTCCGGAGAAAACCAAAGCCTTGGTGCTGGTCGACGCGTATGTGCCAGAGGCGCCCAAAGACGAGGTCGCCCTCGTACAGCAGAAGAAGCAAATGGGCGCGTTCCTGGAACGATGGCGCAAACCAACCTACAAGGAGTCCGCGTTCGAAATGATCGACTCGATGTTTTCGGACAAGACGCCGCTCGCCATGCGCGACGAGATTCGCGCGAAGATGCTGGCGACGCCGCAGCACGTCATGGCGTCGGCGTTCGAAGGCATGCTGGCGCTCGAACCGCTGAAACCCGGCGAAACCTACGGCGTGCCCGCTATGGTCGTGATGGCCGAGAGACCGACGGAGCGGCCAGGCTACGAGGCGCATCTACGTACGATGTTCCCCAACCTCATCAAGTACGAAGGGTGGCAGGGGTCCGGCCATTTCCTGATGCTCGAGAGCCCCGATCGTTTCAACCGAGCGCTGGAAGAGTTTCTTGCGTCGGTAACCCAGCGTTGACGTTCGCTCGGTCGCGGAATACTCTCCAGCCCTAGCGCCGCGTCATCAGGCCATGCGGCATGTCGATTCCTCTCAGCGCTCTGGCGCCGGCTGAGCCTGCAGCTGCGACAGGCGGGCGGCAAAGAGCAGATCGCGGGCGGCCGGGGTTTCAACCGCCGCGAATCTAACGTCTCGACGATCTGAGGTTTGACGATGGCAGCGAGCTGGCGCCTTACCGGAAAAGTTCTCGTCGCGTGCAACTGCGATTGGGGCTGCCCCTGCAACTTCAATGCGCGACCGACGACCGGCAAATGCGAAGGCGGTTGGACGTGGCACGTCGAGGACGGCTCCTACGGCGACATCAATCTGGACGGGCTGAACTTCTCCGTCTACGTCAACTGGCCCGGCGCGATCCATGAGGGCAACGGCGAGGCGCTCGTGCTGATCGACCAGGGCGCGGATGCTGCGCAACGCGGGGCGATCGAAGCGCTCCTTGCAGGGAAGGTCGGCGGCCCCTGGGAGGTCCTGGGCTGGACCTGGCCGAAGGTGCACGGGCCCTACGCCGTGTCGTACGACCTCGCCTTCGATGGCGTCAACACGCATCTCGGATGCGGCGAGTACGTTGATGTCGACGGCGGCCCGATCCGGAATGCCGTCTCGGGCGCCGAATCATACCCCAGCGTGATCCTTCCGCAGGGAATCATCCTCAAGCGCGGCGACCTCGGCGCGACAACTCGCTTCCGGGTCTCCGGGGGCATCGAGTACGATCACTCAGGGCAATATATGGCGGTCGGTCCGTTCGAGTACAAGTGGCCGTGAGCGGCCCATCGCCTAGAGTGAACGTGGAGCCGTGATTTGGTACACGAAGGTCTCCCGGCCATTTCCATCGAGCCTTGATCCGGCACGAACTGCGCCTATTTTTTCCACGGCCCTCTGAGAGCGCAGATTTTCCGGACCAATAAGAAAGACAACGTTCTTCACGAATCTGAAAGCGTGCCCGAGCATGAGCTGTTTCATTTCCTGATTGTAGACGCCGCCCCAGTGTGACCTGGTCAGGAACGTCCAGCCGATTTCAATCTCGCTTTTCTCTTCGTCGTATCCGTGGAATCGCGACGAGCCGACGACCCGACCATCCGTGGAATCAATGGCGATCAATGCTCCACCCGATACCAGGGCGTCGCGGAAGAATCCCTTGAAGACCTCCTCTTTGTAACGGTCATTGTGCGGATGTTGTTCCCAAATGAGCGGATCTGATGCCACCGCGTAAAGTTGATCCCAATCTTCCGGCTGAAGCGGTCTAAGCCGGAGAAGCTTGCCTTCCAAAGTGGGTTGCAGGTCGAAGACCATTCTTGATTCCGTTCACACATTCGAGACGCACACTTTTTCAGCGAACACCTGCCCGCAGGTGTGAGCGCGGGTCGCAGAACCCGATGCGAAGGGCGCAGCTTTTCCACGCGACGTCCGCGGGAGCAAGAACGAGATGCGCGCTGCAGGTCGGCGCGACCCAAGTCCAGACTCGCTCCGACCGACCGGCCGACTGGCCCTACATCCCGATCGCCGGAACCTTCCCCGACATCGCCTTGTTGAACGCCGGCAGTGTGCTCGACAGTAGATGGTCGAAGCCGGCTTTCGCGGCCGCGAGATCCTTTTCGATCACCTTCAGCACCTGCATCTGCGTCTCGGTCGGCCGGTAGTCGATGCTGCCGGCCTCGTCGCTCGCACCCATGCCGACGCCGCCGCTCAGCCAGATGAGGTTCATGTAGACCTTGTAAGCCTCGGGGAAGTACTTGTCGTCGCTCAGCATCTCCGAGCGCGATACCAGCTTGAGCTCAACGTCCAGCACGGCCTTGTTCAAATCGTTCAGCGCCTTCATGACTCCCGCTTTTGCCGGGTTGGTTTTCAGCTGATCCTCAATCTGCTTCCGCCAGATTTCCATTCGGTTCACCATCTCCGAGGTTGCCGAGATGTCGTCGCGAATGCGCACCTGCGTCTGTGTTGAGAGCGTCAGGTCTTCGACGGAGGATGCCACCGCGGGATCCTTTACGACCTCGAGCGTCTGCGCGGAGGGTTTGCCATCAGTCGTGAAGCGCACCTGATACGTACCGGGAGCGGCCATCGGGATCCCGGTCTGCGGCGTGATGCCCCAGTGCGTGATCGTCCGCGTGTCGCGTCCCTGAAATCGGGGCTCGTCCCAGATCTGCGGATTCTCCGGAGGTGTCGTCTTCAGCGCGACGAGCGTGGGCGCCTCGTAGCGCAGATCCCAGTCGGCGCCGTTCCAACCCTGGTGCGCCACGAGCTGCTGTTTCCTGATCGTCTTGCCGGATGCGTCCATCACTTCCATCTGGATCGGCCCGGCCGGCGCTGTCGCAAGAAAGAACGTGAAGTGGGGACGGCCGGTCTGCGTGAACACGCTTCGCGCCTGCCGGAAGATCGCCGCAGGTTCGAGGACCTGTGTGTTCGTGAGCGGCGGCGCTGGATTGCCGGTCTGTTCGAGGATCGTGATGTTCGGCAGAATGAACAAACCGCGCCCGTACGTCGAGACGACGACGTCATGGAAGCGGGGTTCAACGGTGATCCAGCTGACAGGCGCGGGCGGGAGGCCCTCCTTATATCTCGCCCATGTGCCGCCGTCGTCCAGCGAGTAGTAAAACGCGCGGCCGGTCCCCGCAAAGAGCATCCCTTTCTTGTTCGGGTTGCCCGAGAAGGACAACACGTAGTCGAGCGGATGGCCCGCCGGGATGTTGCCGGTGATCTTCGTCCATGTGGCGCCGAAGTCGGTCGACTTATAGAGGTAGGGCCTGCGGTCGTCCATCAGATGGAAGGCAACGGACGTATAAACGGTGCCCGCATCAAAAGTCGAAGGCCAGATTTGCGTGAAGGTGCCCCACGTGGGCAGATCCTTGAAGTTCTTCGTGACGTCTGTCCAGTTCGCTCCGCTATCTCGTGTGTACCACAGCTTGCCGTCGTTCGTACCGGCCCAGATCAGCCCGCGCTGAATCTTCGAGTACTCGATATCCCACACGACCTCGCCGGCATATTGCCCGAGGTTGTCGCCGACGATGCCGCCGTTCGAGACGATCCGTGAGGGATCCTTTGTCGAAAGATCCGGGCTGAGCTCGGTCCACGACTGGCCGCCGTTGGTGGTCTTCAGGATGAGCTGACAGCCGTACAGCACGGTGGTGTGATCGAACGGATCGATCGCCATCGGCGCGGTCCAGTGGCAGCGGTACTTTGCTTCGTGGGGCGGAGAGTCGAGCGTGACCATCCAGGGCTCGATCGATCGCGCAGTCCCGGTGCGCGCATCCCACCGCGTGACCTTGTTTCCGTAGCAGGACGCGTAGACGATGTTCGCATCGGTGGGATCCGGAAGCGTGAAACCAGACTCGCATCCGCCGATGTCGGGCTGCCACTGAAGTTGATTGCCGCCGCCCCGTAACTGCGTGGGTTGTCCCTCGGCGGGCGCCCCCGGTGGCGCTGGTGCGCCGGCTCGTCCACCTCCCACTGGCGGTTGCCCGGTTGCTTCCGGCTGCTCTCCCGACGGGGGTGTAGTGCCGCGGCCACCGCCGGCGCGTCCGCCCCCGCCCCCACGTCCACCCCGCCCGAATGCTGGCTGAGGCATCGTGCTGCCTTCCGGCAGGCCTCCATTGCCGGTTTGCTCGGACACCGTCATGGGACCGCGCATCGTCCCGTCGTCCTGACGGTTGCTGTAGATCCAATAGGGCACGCGGTTGTCCACGTGCACGTGATACATCTGGCCGTTCGGCAGTGATACTCGCACCGGACCTTGTGGCGTGTTGATGCTCGCGCCGCCGTCATCGGTCAGCGCGTAGCGAACGGGATCCTTCGGATCGATCCAGATGTCGTGGCAGTCGCCGCAGCTCGCTTGTCCCTGGAAGGGATTGACGCCGCCGTTGCCACTGAACGTGGCGCCGCCGTTGGTGGACCGATGGAAGCTGCTGCTCGAGATGAACACGTCGTCCGGGTTCTGTGGATTGATCATTACCTTGATGTAATAGCCGGCGCGGCCGATGAGCGACCGATCCCAGCTCGCGACCTTCCACGTCGCGCCCGCGTCTTCAGAGCGCCAGAGCGATCCCTGGTCGGCGGTTTGAATCAGCGCGTACATCCGCTTGGTACTGGACTGCGCGATCGCCACGTCGATCTTGCCGACCGGCGACTTTGGCATGCCGGCCGTCGCCCTGGCCCACTTCGTGCCGCCGTCGTGCGTCACGTAGACGCCGCTGCCAGGCCCGCCGCTCAGCTCGGCCCAAGTGTGCTGCTCGACCTGCCACGTGCCGGCAATGAGTGTGTTTGGATCGGTCTTGTCCATGTCGAGGCCGGAGCAGCTCGTGTTGCGATCGACGAACAGCACGCGCTGCCAGTGGGCTCCGGCATCGATCGACTTGAACACGCCGCGTTCTTCCTGAGGTCCCGTGAGATGACCCTGGGCGCAGACGTACACGATGTTCGGATTGGCGGGATGGATGAGCACGCGAGAGATCCGGCCGGTCTCGGCCAGCCCCATGTACTGCCACGTCTTGCCAGCGTCGCTCGATTTGTAGACGCCGTCACCCATCACGTCGCTGTAGCGAATCACCCACGGCTCGCCGGTACCGACCCAGACGGTATTCGGATCTGAATCGGCGATTGCGATCGATCCGATCGCCGAGACGTTCTGGTCGTCGAAGATCGGGACGAACGTCCGGCCGCCGTCGGTGGACTTCCATACACCGCCTGACGCCGAGCCCATGTAGTAGGTATTGGGATCGCCCGGCACGCCGGAGACCGAGGCAATCCGCCCGGCGGGTGCAGGTCCCATGTAACGGAACCTGGGCGCCTCTGGCGTGCTCGTCTGCTGCGGACCGGGCGGCACGCCGCCGCGCTGGGCGGACAGGGCCACCTGGACTACGGCAGCGAACACGAGGACGAGAAGCAGTCTGGATCGCATCGTTCTCCCGGATAGGCCCGGTCCGTCAGTTCGAATTCGGGCTGAGCTGTTGTCTTGTAGATCAAGGGTGCATGGGTACGCGACGCGGTATCGGCTCTATTCTCGGAAGATTGACCCGAAGAGCGGCCGCAGGCGTAACCTGGGCACGTTCAAGACCCGGAGCGCAGCCCAGAAACACGAGCGCGCCGTCCAGTTCTTCAAACACGGATAGGCTGACAAGTTCACCACAGGGCTAGCGGAGCAAACAGAGCAAAACATATTAGTCTCTGCTAACTCCGCTATCTCTGTGGTGAAGACTTCTCAGTTCGCTCTCGAACACTCCGCTGTCTCGATCTGACTTATTTCTTTCGCCCGATGCCGAACTGATCCCCGGTTCGGGTAGGTCGTCCGTCGGACATGACCACCTCGACGACCTTCTCGCTCTGGACCGCGCGTCCCTTCTCATCCGCGAGCGCCGTTACGATCTTGCGGGTCCGCGTGTCGATCACTTCA
>JBBQEJ010000064.1:0-26446 GCA_038320555.1 Vicinamibacterales bacterium
CCGATCGTCGGTGGATTAGTTGCGCGCCTCGATCCACGCGTCGCCCGCGAATATGCGGCGATGCCGGTCGTGGGCTCGTTCCTGCGATTGTCATCGGGAGGCAAGCTGTCGGACGAATCCATCGTCATGAACCCACGCGAAGCGGCCTCGTCCCTCGCGTCTGCCGGCATCGCATTCGTCGTGCTCGATAGCCGCACCGCCTCGCCGGATCTCATTCAGTACGTTCAATCGGGAATTGCGCTGCGGCTTATTGGAGAACAGGATGGCCGGATCTTCTATGAAGTGTTCTAACGATTACTTCGTGGGACGGCGGTGCCGACATTTCCGCCGGTGCCCCCTCGAAGCCGTCGAAACAGCTGCCAGACCAGGTTCGTGTGCGTATACAACCGGTCCTCCCGCAAGTTGGACGGGGTTATGAACAGCCCCGCCGCCGTAACGACCCAGCTCTGAAACACGAGGTGCTGCGGCATCGCGTCCCATGTTTGAAACGCGTCGGCGATCAGGTTCGAGATGCCGCCGGTATCGATCGCATACAACGCATCCGCTTCGCCGTTGTAGCCGACGATGATGATGCCGAATGGAATGTCCTGTGACGTGGCGAATGCCTGGAGCCGCTTCATGTCGCGAGCGAAGTCTCCGGGCCTCAGCGCGTGCCAGTCAACGTCCATGTGCAGAAAGGCGGGTGGCACGCCGCGCGCCCGCAGTAATTGCACCATCGTCTCGATCGCGTCCGCGCTCGAGAAAGGATACGCTTCGATCAAGCCGATTTTGAGCCGCGGATATGCTCGCGCGACCGAGGTCATGTACGTCGCGACGCGATCGGCCGTCGGTTCGAGGGCCGGTCCGCCGCACACGTTCGCGCCGCCCGAGACCCACGGCTCGTCCATCGCGAGGTAAGTGAGCGTGCCTCCGGCGTTTTCGATCGCTTTCACCGCATCGAGTGTCGATCGGATCGATGCCTCCATGCCGCTCGCGTCCGGCGTGCACCAGAATTCCTTGACCGACCCTGCTTCGAGCGCGGTCTTGATCTTCCACGACGTCAGTTTTCTGAATGCGTCCGCGCGGACGAGCGCGTCGTACGTATTGGGCCCGACGATCGCCGCAGCTGGCGTCTGCGTATGTTGCGCGTAGAACTTGAAGACCGTGACGACGGCCCGTGCGCGGGCCCACTCGTCCGGACGCTCGAACAGGCGCAGGTAATCGAGCGTGCCTGGTCCCGGACAAAACCAGATGCGGTCTGCGGACACGGGAAGCGTTAAACCCACTGGAGAGGCTGGGGCGAGCGTGATGCCCAGCGCCGTGGAGAGCAACACCGCCGTTCGCACTGAGGAGCGCATGAAACAATCGTACTACGCCCCCGTAGGGCCGGGTTTACCGACTCCGCCTTCTACCTCCAGATCTGCTGCCACCATTGGGCCGGCTCGGGCGTCGGAACCTTGCCGCCGTTCATGGATCGACGAATCTGAGCGACGTCCCATCCGGTCAGCGACGCCAGGTTCTGCACCTCTCGCTCGTGACGTTGGGGCAGCTCGGAGCGATAGCGAACAGCCGCCTCGCACGAGCCGCCGCCCTTCCACTCATGACGCAGGACGTAGCGTCCCTGGAAGTTCTCGCGATCGGCGGTTTCCTGAAAGACAAGGTCCTCCGGGAAATGCGCAGCGTCGTAGCGGACGTGCAGCCGCGTCATGAAAACGTTTTGCGGCCCGGAACGGATCGGCGGCGACGGCCTCGCCTGCGCTGGAGCAAGCGGCCTCGGATTCGACTCACCCTGCCAGAACACACCCAGTTGGCGCAGCTCGTCGCTCGAGAGCGGATCCGCGGCGCACGGGTCGCACCAGGCCATGTCCCACGCGTACTCGGTGAAGATCGTGCTCATGTTCTCTTTCATCACCTGGTGCGAGAACATCGCCTTGTAGAAGTCGGGGAATCGTTCCTTCACGTAGAGCGGCAGGTCGGTGCCGGTCGGCAGTTTTACGGTCCGATAATTGGTCGCTTCGACGCGTCCCTTCTGCGTCAGCGCGTAGACGAACAACTCCTGCGGGCCATCCGCGTTGACCATTCCCAAACGAATCGGCAGCATGAACTTCGGCGATTCGTAGGCAACCTGGATTGGCCGCAGCACCGAGTAGCCGAGCTTCGCCTGTTCCTTGAGATTGATCTTTGCGACGAAGAACTTCAGATTCTGACGGATGTAACTGTTCAGCACCCCGGCGGCGCCAGGCGGAATCCGATAGCCGTTCTCGCGCAGCCATGTCTCCAGCCCGGTGCTCTGCTGCGCGGAGAGAATGAGGATGTCGTATTCCCCCACGGTGTACTGTGCCTCGATCGTCACGCCGCGGCTCTTGGCTTGGGCGGAGCCGACGCGACCACCGGCGATCGGTGAAGCTGCCGCCATCGGCACCGCGCGGTCGTACATCATCAGCTGGCACGGGTTCTCGTCGAAGTACTCGACCAGCCTTGGCGCTGAATAGGCATCCAGGTGATCCAGCAGCGCCTTGTCGCCGACGTGAATTTGATCCTTCTGGAGCACCGTTGGCACCGGGATGACTATCGCGAACTCCTTCGGATCCCCCTTGAAGTCATTTGCCATCGTCAGCACAGTCTTGTCGTCCTGACGTACGAGGACGACCTGCGAAGCCTTGTTGAACAACTTCGTGTCCGCCTTCGCCACGTAGAAGCCGCAGAAGGCGAGAAGTGCCGGACCCTGCAAGACGGCCCAGACAATCAGTACCACGAGCATCGGTATCAGCCGTTTCATGAGCTACCTCTTTCACGCCGCGCTTTTCAGCGGCCTCCTGAAAAAAACCCGGCCGGCGGTTGGACGCGCCCACTCATAGCGCGACCCCGGCACGAGCCAGTCAATCAGCGGAACCGTCAGTGAACAGATCGCGAGCGACCAGAGCAGCCCGTTCGTCCGGAACAATCGAAACTGCACGTACCAGGCGCCACAGGCCACGAGCAGCGCGAACACGATCCGTCCCGCACGCGAATTCGGCGTCGTCCTGGGATCCGAGATCATGAAGAAGGTGAACAGCAGGAGCGCGCCGTTCTCGAGTCGATGGAGAGGAATGGCCAGAGGCTCGCCGAGCCAGATCGATCGGCCGAAGACGAGCGCCATGTAGAACGCGATGAAGGCGTAGGTCACGTCGCTCCGCGCAGCACGGTTGACGACCAGCCCGCCGAGACAGGCCATCAGAAACGCGAAGAACGCGACATTGCCCCATTGGCCAGGCGATACCCAGACCTGCCCCGTGAATAAAATCATGGCCGCGATGCCAAAGTTCGTGGGATTGAAGAGGTGCTTGCCGTTGAATCGAAGGAGGAACTTACTGGCGATGGTGATGATCGTCGCGGTGAGCGCGAGGCCCGCGGAATTTGTCCGCAGCATCAGGCACAGCGACAGGCCGGAGATCAGGGCGCTCCGCGGATCGAAGGCCGGCAGTTTCCACAGCCGCGTGCAGCCGTACTGGGTCAGCAGCGCAACCGCGAGGATCGTGGCGGCCCGGCCCCCGGCGATTTCGAAGTCGAGGACGAACATCCCGTAGCCGAGCAGCGATGCGAGAGTGAAGATCTGATAGAGCCGCGGATCCCGCTTGAGCAGCGCGCCTGCTGCTGTGGTGGCCGTCTGGATCATTGCGCGGCTCCTTTCTGGGGTTCCTGCCTCCTTCCTAGAACGGTCGGGTGGATATTTCTTGCAGCCGTCTTGGGCCACGGCTGTAAGTTGCTGACCAGGCGCGATTGGCAGCGCCAGAGTGCTGCGCTACACCCGGCGAGCCAGTTACGGATGGACGACCCGCAGATTGTTCTTGTAGCCATACTCGCCGACACGTTCTCCCTGACGGGCACCGGCTTTCTGATCGAATCGGAAATGGATTCCGCCAGGGGAAAAGGGATAAGAGAAAGGAATGTCGTCTTAGATCAGGCGTTCGCGCAGGGCTTTCGCGACGGCCTCGGTCTTGGAGTGGACCTGCAGCTTTTCGTAAATGTGTTTCAAGTGGAACGACACGGTGTTGATTGAGATCTCCATCTCACGGGCGGCGGTTTTGTAGTGATGCCCTTCGACCATGAGCTTCAGCAGTTCCGTTTCCTGCGGCGTCAGATGGTGCGCGGCGCGCGCGGGGGGACGAAACTCGCGGAAGAGCGTGATCACGCGCCGCGCGATGTCGGGCGACATCGGCGCGCCGCCATCCACGACTTCTCTCAGCGATTCCAGCAGCCGCGCCGGCGCAATGTTCTTCAGCAGGTAGCCTGAGGCTCCGGCACAGATCGCGTTGAAGACATTCTCGTCGTCATCGTACACGCTCAGCGCAAGAATCGGCACGGCCGGAAAGCGGTCGCGCAGAATTCGCGTGCCTTCGATGCCGTCCATACCGGGCAATCCGATGTCGGTCAGGATGACGTCGGGGCTGGACCCTGAGATGCCCGCGAGCGCGTCCTCCATCGTGCGATAGCTGCCTGCACACGAGAAACCACTGGTGCCGCCGACGAGCATCGTGAGACCTTCCCGCACTTCGCGAAGATCTTCGATGATCACGACCCGGATAGAGATATCCGATGATCGGACAGCTTGCGCATGCGGCTTGCCCGCGATGTTGTTCATGGGAGATCGTTTGGAAATCGTAGCTAAGTCAAACTTAGCCTGAAACGGACCCATAGGTACCTACGCATTCTGGCAGGATAGCCGCTGTCCGTCGAAACAGCCGAAGCGCGCGAAGCCGCGCGGCGAAGCGCTAGCGCATTGATGTTGCGAAGGTGAAAGTCGTGTGACTCGACAGAGTGCCTGGCGACGTCGTTCCAAGGTACATGAGAACCTCACGTGGAGCAGTAATCGCCACGTCGGCGATCAGCTCACGCGTTCCACCTTCCACCACCTGCCCTTCGACGAACAGACTCATCTTCGACGCCGCGACCGTCCAGGTGACGTGCACCTGAACAGGGCCAGCTTGGGGAACGACCACCCGAATCAGGCGGCAAGGGCTGCAGCGGTTGTCGCCAATAGTGTACGAGAGATCGTTCGGCGCCAAGGCAGCTGGCGTCACCGTTTCACCCGCGGTGAGACGGACGACGCGCTGGATGGGCAGATCGACATTCGCTTGCGTCGCATCCACTTCTGCCGGCTCGTATCCCTCTTTGTCGACTTTGAAGTGCGCCTGAAGCCGCGGCAGTTCGGCCAGAGAAAACTGCCCGTCAGAATCGGTTGTCGCGGAGCGGCCCGACATCGTGTCGACCACGGCGACGTTCGGGAGTCCGCTGGCGCCTGGCTCTCTGACCCGTCCCGCGATCACAAAGGTTCCTGCCAGCGTGGCCGTCACTGTTTGAGACGCAGCCCGTGTCTGATAAGTAAACGCGAGCCACGTTGAGCCGAAACCCACGATCGTCAAGAGGCCGGTGGGGCTGACGGTCGCAACCCTCGCATCGCCCACTTGCCATCTCCCAGCAGTCGTCACGTCCTTCGTCGTGTTATCGCTGAGGGTTGCGGTACCCGTCAGCTGTGAGGTCTCGCCGATCCCCGTCAGCGTGACGTCGCCACTAATCGAGACGGCCGTGGCCGTAGGTGCAGGGGTCGTTGGCGTTGTCGGAGACGTGGGTGTCGGCGTTGACTTGTCACTCCCGCAGCCGGTCGTCCATGTTGGTGCAAGGAGGATCAGCAGCGCGACACCGAGCCTGTTTCTCGAATATCGAGTGGATTTGACGCGGTTCAGGGCCGATGATGTCTCAGATGTGCGGCGCATGAGAGCCTCCGGAAAGTGCGTTGGAGAAAGCCGCCGCCAGCACTTCTGAGTCGCTGGAGTCGCGGCAGTCACGTCCGTTTGTAGCACCGCAGTCGGGGCGGGGGTAACTACGTAGATGCGTAGGGAAAGGCAAAAGGCAAAAGGCAAAAGGGTTGACTCACAACGGGATAGTGAGCGTCACGGTTGTGCCCATGCCGTGGCCGGATATGAACTCCAGCGTCCCTTTCAGCCTCTGGGCGCGGCGGCGCATGCTCCTGAGGCCCTGGCCTTCGCTCTCGAGAGACATATCGAACCCGGCCCCGTTGTCAGCCACCATCAACACCAGACGAGATCCCTCCACGTGAAAGTCAATCTCTACTCCCGAACACCCGGAATGGCGGGCTGAATTGTTGACGCTCTCCTTGAAAATCAGCAGCAGGTCGCGACGGACGTCCACGCCCAATCGCAGTTCGTCCTGGGTGTCGGGCGCATCGAAGCGCAGCTCGATGTCGCGAAGCGTGAAAATCTCCTCGGCGTGCTGACGCATCCTGCGGGTCAGGTCGAGCAGCGTTTCGCGCGCGGGGTTGATGGCCCACACGATGTCGCTCATCGAGGCCACCGACTCGCGGGCAATTCGAGCGATAGACACGAGCGGCGCGTCTTCCTTCACGGTTTCGGGAGCGCGATATGAGCTGCCGGGATTGGCAGGCGTCCCGCCGGCATACGTCTGCATCGCGACCTCGCTCAGCAGGGCGATGCGCGTCAGATTGGCGCCGATGTCGTCGTGCAGGTCGGTGGCAATTCGCGTGCGCATGTTGGCCATTTCCAATAAACGTGCGACACGGTAGCGGTGCACGGCATAGATGAACCCGCACATCATCAGCGTCGCGAGACCCAGAAACCATGCACGCTGCCAGACAGGACGCAGAATTGCGAAGGTGACGGCGGCAGGCTGAGTGCTGACGATCCCGTCCGTGTTCACCGCACGGACGACGAAGGTATAGCGCCCCGGGCTGAGGCTTGCGTATGTCACACTGCGCTGCTGGCTCAGCGCGCTCCAGTCGGCTTCATTGCCCTGAAGTCTGTATTGGTACTTCAGCAGGTCACCAGACCCGAAGCCAAGTCCCACGAAATCGATCTGCAGTTGATTCTGATTGGGCGCGAAATCGCCGAGCGAGGCGTCTCGCTCGCCGAGCGCCGAGACAAGCGCCGGCACGCCATTGACCCGGACGCCGCTAATCAGGACAGGCGGCGGCGTTGCCGGCCTCTCCGGAGTTGGCGCAAGTCTGGCAAGGCCGCTGGTCGTGCCGAACCACAGGACGCCGGAACGATCGCGGAACGCGGCTCGAAACCGCCCTGCGACGAGGCCATCCGCCGTTGTGAAGTGTTTAACGCGTCCCGTCGTCGGGGCCAGTCGATCCAGGCCGCGCCCCCCACCCGCGTAAATGCGGCCGTCCCGATCTTCGGTGATGGCTTCGATGTCGTTGCTCGACAGACCTTGCGCTGTCGTGTATGCGACAAATGTCGGCCGCTCGGTCGTGACGTTATCGACCCGAACGAGTCCGCTTTGCGCGGAGGCGAGCCACAGCCGACCGGCGTGGTCCCGATGGATCTCCCTGATGGCCCCGGGCGGAACGCCGTCGCTCGATGTGAACAGCTGGAAGGTTCCGTCGTGATATCGGGCCAGTTGGCCATCGAATCCCACCCATACGTTGCCGGCGGCGTCTTCGCCAAACGCACGCGGCAGGGTCTGTTTGACCGACGGAAGCCCGGGCAGGCCGGCCATGTCGATCACCCGCGCGCTCAGATGGTCCCATCGTGCAAGACCATTCGTGTCCGAGGCAATCGTGGAGACCCACACGTCGCCGCGCGAGTCTTCGAAGAGCCGAAATACCTGCGGGGTCGCGAGCCCGTCGTTCGTCGTATAGACTGCCAGCGGTCGCGAGGTCCGGAGCGCGTCGAGGCGATCTGCCGCAGGAAAGCGGTAGAGCCCCGCACCCGTGCCGACCCACCATTCGCCGCGATGCGTCTGCAGCGTGATCTGCTCGCTGACCCAGCCCCAAAAATCTGGCTTGATACTGGCTGGCTGGAATCCAACGAAGTGCCGGCCATCGAAGCAGCCGATTCGTTGATAGAACCCCGGTTGGTCGGTGCTCACGAGATCGAGCCTCCCGCCTTCGAAGACACTGGTTCTCGCGTCTCCCAGAAGCGTTCCCCTGAAACACAGATTGCCCGCGCGGTCGTTGAAGACCGAGCTCACCTGTCTGAGGCCGTCTCGCTCGCCGTAGGCGGTAAATCCGTTGAGCGCCAGCTTCATGGCTCCCGCGTTGTTCGTGGCGAGCCACACATTGCCATCGCCGTCCTCCGTGAGCGCGGTAATGTCGAAGTACGTCAGGCCATTCTGTGTCGAATAGGAGCGGAAGCGGCGGCCTTGACCGTCACCAGCGGGAAAGAATTCCAGGACACCCCTGGCGGTCGCGATCCAGAAGCGATGGTCGGACGTTTCAAGAAGTTGAAACACCCACGATGTCGGAAGATCGGGAATCGTAAAGGCGAGTTCGACGACGGGCGGGCGATGTGAGCCATCGGCGCTGAACCGGAAGAAGCCGCCAAGCCGTGTGCCCGCCCATAAATGCCCCTCGTGATCTTCGAGCAAATCCTGAAGGTATTCGTTTGGGAAGCCGGTGCGCTCGGTGTAACGCGCGGAACTGCCGTCCGGCCAGCGGCGATACAGGCCGCTCGGCGCCGCAACCCACATCGAGCCCTGCGCATCGTCCAGCACGTCCGCCACGATGCGCTGCTCCTGATTGTCCCAGGGAATACCGATGTTCACGGAATGCAGCAACGGGCGGCCATTCTCGTGTGTCAGCCGATAAAGTCCGTTGTCGGTGCCGACCCATATCGTGCCGTCACTTGCTTCGCGCACGACCGTAGCAGCCCTGGCCCGCTGGTCCTCGCCGGCGATGGGGACGACGCTGAACATCGGGCCGGCATTGATGGTCTCCTTCTTACTGACTATCCGGTCACCCGGCGTGCCCTTGGGATCGAAACGCACCAACCCGCCATCGGTGGCGACCCAGTATTCGCCGGCACGCGTCTCCAGCAAATCGTTGACGGATGAAACCGGAAGTCCCTGCTCGATGCCGAAGTTCGTAAATGTGTAGCTGTCAAATCGCGACAGGCCTTCGTTGGTGCAAAACCAAAGAAGGCCGCGCGAATCCTTGACGATGCGGTTTATGTGGTTGTGGGCAAGACCGTCGGCTGTCGTATAGGTTTTGATCGGCAGCTGCTGAGCCCTGGCGTCGAGCGACGGGCTCAACAGGAGAACCGGCAGCCACAGAAGGTGAGACGGCAGTCGTGCCAGACCTGCCGCACGCTGCCGCTCTCGCTTCAGGCCGCGTGGAACGCAACTTACAGATGACACGGTCGTGCTTATCGTAGCCGATCGGCATCATAAAGAATTGCTGAATGCTGAATGCTGATTGTTGATTGCTGATTGAGGAGAGGTTCCATTCAGCAATCAGCAATCAGCAACTCAGCGCCCCTACTGGATGCTGTCCACGCAACTCTCGGCGAAACTCTTGACTCCCAATGTTCCTGTGAGCGCTCCAAGGCGTCCGTCCACGAAACCGTCGATCGAGCAGCGGACGCCGAATCCATCGTTGGTCCCGGTGTTGGTATCGTCTTCGAACTGAGGCGTCGCGCCCGTCGCATCGGTCCCGATGTCCACTCCGGCATTCCTCATCCCCCGAATGCCATCGCCCGCGTTGCCAGTGATGATGCAGGCTGCGATCTCGGCTTGAGCGTTTCGGTCCACCGAGACCCCATGGCTGCCATTGTTCCGGATCGTGTTCGTGAAGATTTGTGCGGAGGAGCCTCTCAACACCTGGATTCCCGGCGCTCCATTGTTCTGAATCGTGTTCGGCGCGCTGACCCTGTTGCTGGGAGGGCCGGTAAACCCGATGCGAGCGCTCGAGCTGTTCTGCAGCTGGATCCCGCTGGAGGGATTGTTCTGGATGGTGTTGTTGATGATTTGGGCAGTGCTATTACGGAACACGGTGATTCCGTTGAACGCCGCATACTGAATCGTGTTGCCGTCAATCACCGCCGACCCGCCGTCCAGGACCGCGATGCCCTGAAAGCCTCCGGTGATGGTGAATCCTTGTATCGTGATTCCCCTGCCCGTCACAGTGATGGTGTTCACACTCGGATCCCCGTTGATGGTCGCCGTCCCCTGACCGTCCAACGTGATCCCGTGAACTTCCTCACCGAGGTCGACGTTCTCATTGCAGGTTCCGCTCACCAGAAGGGTGTCTCCCGGCTTCAGCGTCTTGATCGCCTGCCCAATGGTCTTCTCGTGACCGCAGGTCAGCGTGTGCTTGTCGGCTTGGGCCTGTCCTACGGATGGACTCAGCGAGACGAACACGACTGCCAGCACAAGCGTGATCGCATTGATGACACGCATCTGAGTTGAATGTCGCATCGATAATCTCCTTATTTGGCTCACTGCGGTTGATGTTCATCAGGGCTCGTGGGGTAAGATATCGGCGACAAGAGACCGAAGTCTCAGGAGTTGTCCAGGGACTTCGCAGGTTTTGCCCAAGCTTCCGCGTGAGCATCCGCTTCGGCGCGTTCACCCTCGATCTGGACACCAGGCAGCTGACGCATGGAGGCCGCGAGATTCACCTGGCCCCCAAGGCGTTCGACCTGCTCGTGACACTCGTCTTGGATCGCCCGAAAGTCTTGTCGAAGGCCGAACTGCAACAGCGCCTCTGGCCTGACACCTTTGTCGCCGAGGCCAATCTCTCGAACCTCGTGGCCGAGATTCGCGAGGCACTCGGTGACCGGGCTCGCACACCTCTGTTCATCCGGACAGCGCACGGCTTTGGTTACGCGTTTTGCGGGGACGCCACCACGTCGCCGGGCGTTCATGAAACGGAACCGGATCGACCGTTATGCTGGATTGAGTGGGGCAGGCAGCGCTTTCCCTTGTCAGCAGGGGAGCACGTCATCGGACGCGACCCCGATGTCGAGGTCAGGCTCGACGCGTCGACGGTTTCCCGCCGTCACGCGCGGCTCGTGGTGACGGCTGAAGGCACGGTGCTCGAGGATTTCGGCAGCAAGAACGGCACGTTTCGCGGCAGCGAGCGCGTCACCTCGCCGATCCATCTTGTCGATGGCGATGCCATTCACTTCGGGTCGCTGCTCGTGACCTTCCATGTGCGCGGACCGGGATCCACCGAGACACAGGTGCAGACCGCGCTATAATCCGCGCCTTCCCATGAAAGTCTCGACCGGGACCCACATCGGTCCGTATGAGATCGTCGGCTGGCTTGGTGCGGGCGGCATGGGGGAGGTTTACCGCGCGCGCGATGAACGTCTGGGACGCGAGGTAGCAATCAAGCTGCTTCCCGAGGCGTTCTCGAAGGATGCGAGCCGGTTGCATCGCTCCGAACAAGAGGCGCGCGCCGCCGGGCAACTCAACCACCCGAACATCCTGGCCGTCTACGATGTCGGCACGCATGCCGGCGCCCCCTACATCGTGTCCGAACTGCTCGAGGGGGAATCGCTCCGCAGCCGTCTGCAGGGAGGCGCACTGGCGGCGCGCAAAGCTCTCGACTACGCACGGCAGACGGCGGAGGGGCTCGCCGCCGCGCACGATAAGGGCATCGTCCACCGTGACGTGAAGCCCGACAACCTCTTCATCACGAACGACGGGCGGGTCAAGATCCTCGACTTCGGCATCGCCAAGCTGACGCGGCCGGGCGACGACACGCCCCACGGCCCTGGCCTCCCAACACAGACGTCGGCTGGAATGGTCGTGGGCACGGCGGCCTATATGTCGCCGGAGCAGGTCCGCGGCGAATCCGTCGATGCCCGATCCGACATCTTCAGCGTCGGGGCGGTCCTCTACGAGATGCTGACCGGTCGTTCGGCGTTCGCCCGCGGGACAACCGCTGAGACGACGGCCGCCATCCTGAAAGAAGATCCGACGGAGCCGCTCTCGGCGACCGTTTCACCGGCGCTCGATCGGATCGTGTCGCGCTGTCTGGAGAAAGCGCGCGAAGCGCGGTTTCAGTCGGCGCGCGATCTTGCGTTCGGGTTGGAGAGTCTGTCGTCAACTACGATCACGGCGCCCTCGGTCGCGGCGGCCTTGCGTCGCTGGCGGACGCCGCTGGGCATCGCCGTCGCCGTGCTGAGCCTCTTCACCGCCCTTGGGCGTTGGTCGACCTGGGGCGCATCACCGACGCCTGTTGACAATCCGCTGCCAAACGCCCAGTTCTCACTCTTCACGAATTGGGAGGGCACTGAAGAGGGGGCGGAAATCTCACCCAATGGGGAGCTCGTGGCATTCCTCTCCGACTTCGATGGTGAGTTCGACCTCTGGGTAAGCCAGGTGGGCACGGGGATCTATCACAATCTGACACGAGACTTCCCGCCGCTGGCCTCCAGCGGATTCATCGTACGGAAACTCGGCTTTTCGGCTGACAGTTCGGAGATCTGGTTCAATCCCGGGGATGGGAAGCCGTTGATGCTCATACCCTGGACGGGGGGCACGCCACGGGCGTTCCTCGGAGCTGGCGCCAACACTCCCGCCTATTCTCCTAAAGGCACCAGCCTCGTCTATATCGATAAAGCCAACGGCGACGACCCCATCTATCTCGCCGAAGATGAGTCCGGCGCAGACCCGCGGCCGATCTTCCCGCCTGGCCCGCTGAAAAACATGAATCCGGTCTGGTCACCAGACGGCCAATGGATTTACTTCGGCCGCGGATCGGAGCCGCAGGACGAGACGGAAATAGACGTGTGGCGCCTTCGACCCTCTGGCGGATTGCCGGAGCGAGTGACGACGCAGCATCTGGCCATAAATTTCCTGGCGCCGCTCGACCTACGAAGGCTGCTCTACGTGGCGCGTGCGGAGGATCGGTCCGGACCATGGCTGTGGTCGCTCGATGTCGAGAGCGGGGTGTCGAGCCGCGTGCCCTCGGGTGTCGATCAATACACGTCGGTGTCGGCCAGCCGCGACGGCAGACGCGTGGTCGCCACTGTCGCCAACCCGAGCGCGAGCCTGTGGCAGGTGCCGCTGCTGGATCGGCTCGCCGACGACCACGACGCACAGCGCTATCAACTACCGGTGCAGACCGGACGGGTGCTGGCCCCGCGCTTCGGCGGGCCGTCGCTGTTTTTTCTGTCCGCTCGCGGGGCGCGCGATGGACTCTGGAAGGTCGAGGAAGGCCGGGCCGCGGAAGTCTGGAGAGGCGTAGACGGGGCGTTGTCCGAGCCGCCCGCGGTTTCCCCTGATGGACGCCGCCTGGCCGTCATCGTCAGACGGGAAGGGAAACGCCACCTGTCGATCATGTCGGCGGACGGCACGAGCGCAAAAACGCTCGCCCCGTCCATCGAAATAGATGGGGCGGCCGGCCAGGGCGCCGCTGACTGGTCGCCGGACGGGACTCGGATCGTGACTGGCGGCCGTGACGCGAAGGGTCCGGCCTTGTTCATCATCCAAGCAAACACGGGAGAGTACGTCCGGATCCGCGAAGGGAAGTGGGTCAATCCGGTGTGGTCGCCCGACGGCAGTCTGATTGTCTATGCCGGTCGGTCCGTCATCGGCCAGGTCGCCTTACTTGGAATACGGCCGGACGGCACGCCTGTCGAACTGCCGCACGAGATGGTCCGACCTGGCGGCTATCGCTTCCTGCCGGATGGCAAGGGCCTGGTGTTCTTGCCACGCATTCCGTCGCTGGATTTCTGGCTCCTCGATTTCGCCACGGGAAAATCCCGTCAACTCACCCGCTTGAGCAATCAGGGCGCGTTACGGACGTTCGACATCACGCGTGACGGAGAGTCCATCGTGTTCGACCGCTCGCGGCAGAACTCGAATATCGTCCTGATCGAGCTACCGAAATGAAGTTGCCAGTTGCCGGTTGCCAGTTCCCAGTCACTGGCACTTGGCAATTAGGGCGGTATCCGTACAGGAAACTGGAAACTGGTACCTGAGATCCTACCGCCCCAGGTTCAGCCTCACGCCGATCATCGCGCGGCGCGGATCGATAAATGTGGCAGGCTGACCGAATGTAGTGCTGATCTCGGTGTCGGTCATCAGCGTCTCGGTTCCCAGGCTCTCTTCAGCGGCGTCGTTGAGCGCATTGAGCACGTCCACCAGAATCTCGATTCGTCCCCAGCCGCGGACAGCGATCGTCCTCGACAGCCGTACATCGAGCAGCGTTTGTGACGGAAGCCGACGCGCGCCGCGCGGCTCGAGCTGAACGCGCTGCTGACTATTCTGTCGAAGGTCAATCAGCGCTGTCGCGGCCCACGGCTTGCCGCTGAAGTACTGGAGATTCGCGGCGATCACGAAGCCTGTCCTCGGTACGTCCGCACTGCCCATGATCCGGAGCACCTGCGGTCGATCGTTTGCCAACCGGCCGCGGGCATTGGTGAGATCGTTCGGATCGCGCCCGAACGGTATGGTCGGTGCGGCAACGGTGCTGGCCTGCGCGCCCGCTGCGGTTGTCCCGCTGGACGCCTGCAGCCCGGATACCCGCGAGAACGTATAGGAGCCGAACGCCTGCCATCCGTGGGAGCGACGTTTTTCGACGGCCGTCACGAGGCCGTTGTACGTCAGCGAGTACTCGGCAGGATTCGTCAACAGGAAGCGTTGATCGGCCGTCGAGTTGTCGAGCACGAATACCGTCAGCCCGCGGCCGTCCGGCAGCGTCCGCAACTCCTCGTGATAGAGACCGCCGACATCCGTCCATCCGATGAAGTCTCTGCCCGTCTTATGGACATAAGCCATCGCCAGCGCCAGGCCCCGACCGGCCTCGCGATCGACGCCAATGGAGTACTCGTCGGTGTGCGGCGCACGGATCTCGGGATCGAGGAGCAGGTTTTTCTTCGGATCCACCACCTTGAACCGGGTGGTGTACCCACCGGTTGCCGGATCGAACTTGTCCGTCGTGATCGGGGTCACACCCGGATGGAAGGAGCTGAACTCTCCCGTCAGCACGCCCTGGCTGAACCGGCCGTAGGTCCCCCGCAGCACCGTTCGCCCATCGTTGGTGAGCTTCGTGGTGACACCCAGACGTGGCGACAATACGTTCCAGGTGTACATGGTTCCGAGGCCGCGGACGGTCCCATCGATTTCACGCCCTTCGGGATCGAGCGCGCGCAGGTCCTGACTGATCGCGCGGCTGTGGTCGAAACGTACTCCGGCATTGATCGTGAGCCGGTCCCCCACCGTGAGGGCATCGCTCGCGAACGCGGCCGCCGTGATGAACAGCCCGCCGGTATGAGAGGCATCGCTCGAGATGGCCTGAAACGGCAGCCGGTCTTTGTCTTCGAACCTCACACCGGTCGGAATGACGTTGGCGCCGTGCTGCTCGCCCCGTTCCAGTTGCCCGCCCATCTTCAACTGGTGATCGGCGCCCGCCAGCCCCGTCCGATAGTGGCTAATGGTCGCCTTGGCGGTCGTGCGAAGGAGCTTCAGCCATCCGATCTGCGGCGGAGCGCCACTGGAGATACCCGTCGCACGGTCCAACCGATTCGGTATCGTTCGATTGCCTGTGCTCGGTTCGCGCTCTTCCGAATAGACGAACCGTCCGACGCGCGCATCCCACACAGTATTGGCCGACAACGTGTGCGTCAGATGGCCGAATGTCATGGCGGGCACTGATGCGCTTCGGCGCAGAGTTGCGTCGAACGGCGTCACACTCGTCGGGGGATCAGGCCTGACCCAGGACTCGTTATGAACGCTTTGGAGCAATTGCAGGCGCGGGGTCAGTTTCCACGTGAGCTTCGCGAAAATCTTGTCCTGCTCGTTGGTCCTCGGGCGTTTTGGATCGGTCCCTGGCTGACTATCGTAATCGCGGAGATGCTGATATCCAGCAAAGAACCACAGGCGGTCGCGAACGGCAGGACCGCCAAGAGTCGTCGTCGCGTCGCGGTACATCGCCCGTTCGTAGCCGGTTTCGAATTCGCCGTAGGCGAGTCGTACCGGCTGACTGGTCAATCCGGCCGGCTGCCCGTAGTACGAGGCGTCAAACAGGAAACGGTTGCTTCCCTGCCTGGTGATGACGTTGAAGACTGCGCCCTGCAGGTTGCCAAACTCGACGGACGCCCCGACAGACTGTACTTGTATTTCTTGAATGAAGTCGACGCCCGGCTCCGCTCGCGAGACGCCGTTGCAGGGGCAGGTCGAGTTCATGCCGTCGATTAGAAATAGGTTCTCGTTGGTGCCGGATCCGAACGCGGACACGGTGGTGGTAGTGCTGCTGGTCGGGGAAGTGGGCGAAACCCCAGGGGCGGCCCTGATGAAGTCGAACATGCTGGCTCGTCGCGTCGGGATCGCTCCAAGGTCCTCGTGGCCGAAGCGAGTTCCGAATCCGGGGTCTCGTGCCTCCGTGCGCGAGCCGGCGCCCTCGACCACGATCGATTCCTCGTGACCGGTCAGCTGCAGTTCAACCGTTCTCTCGATGGTCGCGCCTGCGCCGATCCGAATGCCCTCTTCGTGATAGGTCTTGAATCCCTGGAACTCGACGTCGAGCACGTATGCTCCCGGGGGCAGAGCCAGGAATCGTAGTTGTCCTTTCTGGTTGGTCGTCTGCGTTACCGGACCGCCAATCAACGTTGGCGAGCTGACTCGGACGACGGTACCCGGAAGCACGGCGCCCTGCGCGTCCTTGACCGTTCCGATGAGGGTGCCCATCAACCCCTGCGCTGCCCCGACCCAAGGAAGGAAAACACAGCCGGCAGTCACCAACGGCAAGAGGTACCGCATTGGGAGGAAAGGCCATCGCGGTTTGATGTCCATCGGTTGCCTGGGCGCCTCATTCTACGCCCGACGGTGAGGGTATCCTAAGACGCAGGCAGAGTCTCAGGGAATATCCAGGAATGTCGCAGGTTTTCTGCAGGCTGAGGACTGACTCAGAGATGGTCCGATCAAACGAAGAGGACTGACCCTCTCGATCTGATTTCGACGCACGATAACATGACGGGCGCAGCAGTGCGCCACACTTTTGCCTCGGGTCCGCTGAACCGAATCGCGCCTTCCGCGTGATACCATCCGCCGATATTTCCACACTGGAGAGGTGTACCTGAATGACCGCGCGCCGCGTGCTGCCGGCGCTGCTGCTGCTCTTCGTGGGCAGCGGATGCGCTGCGTTGATCTACGAAATTGTCTGGTTCCAGCTCCTGCAGCTGGTCATTGGTTCGTCAGCCGTCTCGATGGGTGTTCTCCTGGGCACGTTCATGGGCGGGATGTGCCTCGGGAGCCTGTTCCTCGCGCGGGTCATTTCGCCCCGCGAGCATCCGCTCCGGGTCTACGCATATCTGGAGCTTGGCATCGCCGTCTCCGGGATGCTGCTGCTCTTCGGGATGCCGCTTCTCGGCGGCCTCTACTTCCACTGGGGTGGTGGCGGAGTGACGGGCATTCTGCTCCGCGGCGTTGCCGCCAGCATTTGCCTGTTGCCGCCGACGCTGCTGATGGGCGCGACGCTGCCGGCGATTTCGCGATGGGTCGAATCGACGCCTGAAGGCGTCTCGTCGCTGGGGTTCTTCTACGGCGGCAACATTGCCGGCGGCGTGATCGGATGTCTGCTCGCGGGTTTCTACCTTCTTCGCGTCCACGACAGCGCCGTTGCGACATTTGTGGCGGTCGGCCTCAATGTGATCGTCGCCGGGCTCGCGCTGCTCCTTGCGAAGACCACGCCCCACACAGAGTCGGCTGTTTCGCCCGCGCCTCTCGAGCGCGCCTCGGGCGCGTGGGCGGTGTACGTGTCCATCGGGCTCTCGGGGATGACGGCGCTTGGCGCGGAAGTGATTTGGACGCGGCTGCTTTCGCTTCTCTTCGGCGCGACCGTTTACACGTTCTCGCTTATCCTCGCGGTATTCCTGCTCGGACTCGGCATCGGCAGCAGCCTCGGATCGGCGATCGCGGGGCGCATTGCCCGGCCGCGGCTCGCACTGGGATGGTGCCAGATGTTGCTCTGCGTGGCGATGGCATGGACGGCGTACATGCTCACGCAGTCGCTGCCGTACTGGCCGATCAATCCGTCCATTTCAACCGACCCCTGGTACAACTTCCAGCTGGACTTCGTCCGCTGCCTCTGGGCGGTCCTGCCCGGCGCCATTCTGTGGGGCGCGAGCTTTCCGATGGCGTTGGCCTCCGTGGCGACCGGCGGCAAGGATCCCGCGCGTCTGGTCGGCGGTGTGTACGCCGCAAACACGCTCGGCGCGATCATCGGATCGGTCACGGCCAGCCTGCTGCTCGTCGTATGGCTCGGCAGCCAGCGCGCGCAGCAGGTGCTTGTGATCATCTCGGCCGTCTCCGCGCTGCTGATGCTCGAGTCTGCCGCCGCGGAAGCGGAATCAAAGAAGACCCGCTTCCAGTTCGCCGGCACGCTCCTGCTCGCCGCCGCGATGGGGGGCGCGGTGCTGCTGGCACGGACGATTCATCCCGTTCCGGGTGTGCTCGTCGCCTACGGCCGCTACGCGGCCACGCGACTGGGGGAGGGAGAGATCATTTACGTCGGCGAAGGATGGAACGCGTCCGTCGCGGTCTCGCGTCTGTCGAACGGCGTGCTCAACTACCACAACGCGGGCAAGGTACAGGCGTCGAGCGAGCCGCAGGACATGCGCCTGCAACGCATGCTCGGCCACCTCACGACGCTCATTCCGAAAAACCCCGGCTCGGTCCTCGTGATTGGTTGCGGCGCCGGCGTGACCGCCGGAGCGGTGTCGGTCGATCCGAACGTCAAGCGCCTGACCATCGCGGAAATCGAGCCGCTCGTCCCACGCGTCGTCTCACGGTATTTCGCTCAGCACAACTTCGACGTCGTCGCGAACCCCAAGACCCACATCGAACTGGACGATGCGCGGCATTACCTGCTGACGACGAGGGAGAAGTTCGATGCGATCACGTCGGACCCGCTCGACCCCTGGGTCAAAGGGGCCGCGATGCTCTACACGAAGGAGTTCTTCGAGACCGTCAAGGCGCACCTCAATCCGGGGGGCGCCGTCACGCTCTTCGTGCAGCTCTATGAGAGCAACACCGCCGCCGTGAAAAGCGAGATCGCGACGTTCCTCGAGGTCTTTCCGGGAGGCGTCGTCTGGGGAAACACCAACAACGGCGCGGGCTACGATCTCGTGCTGCTCGGACAGGCGGAGCCGACGCAGATTGACGTCGAGGCCGTGCAACGCCATCTGAGCGAACCCTCCATGGCGCCGGTCGCCCGATCCCTCGGCGAAATCGGCATGTACTCGGCGATCGATCTGTTTGCAAATTACGCGGGGATGAAATCCGACCTTGCCCCCTGGCTTGCCGATGCGGCGATCAACCGCGACCGCAACCTCCGCCTGCAATACCTCGCGGGGATGGGCTTCAATCTGTATCAGAGTGAGGCGATCTACGCCGACATGCTGCAGTACAGCCGGTGGCCGAACGATCTCTTCGTGGGGAGCGACGCGACCAAGCAGCAACTCCGCGCGGCGATCCAGAAGATGCAGGGGAAGTGAATTCCTGGACTAGACGCCGTCTTATAACAGGAGATCACGAGGTCAGGAGAAATCTCTTTGGAAGACAAAAACACTTGATCTTCTTGTCTTCTCCAGAAAAACACAGCGATTGGTGTCAGGCCACAGGGTCTGCGACGATCTGACCATCGAACAAATAGAGATGGCGCTCGGCGCGTGCGATGTAGCGGGGGTCATGCGTCGCGAGGCACACGGTGGCGCCGTCCGCGTGCAGCTCGCCCAGCATGTCCATCAGCGCGTCGCCGCTTTTCGAATCGAGATTTCCGGTCGGCTCGTCGGCCAGCAGGATGGGCGGCCGTCCGGCAATCGCGCGCGCGATGGCGACGAGCTGTTGATGACCTCCCGAGAGCTGGCCCGGGCGCTGCTTCGATCGTCCGACCAGTCCAACCCGATCCAATGCCGCCTCGACCCGCGCCTTCCGATCTGCGGGACTCGCGTTTCGCAGCGATAGCGGGTACTCGACGTTCTCGTATACGCTCATGTCGGCAATCAGGTTGAAGCTCTGGAAAATGAGGCCGAGCTCGATGTTGCGAAGGCGCGCCTTCTCGGCAGGCGTGAGCTCATCGACGGCGCGCCCGTTCAGGAAATAGCGGCCGTTCGTCGGCGTGTCGAGCATGGCCAGAATTGAGAGGAACGTCGACTTTCCGCAGCCCGAAGGCCCCGAGACCGAGACGTATTCGCCGCGCCCGATGTCCACCGTGACGTCCGAAAGCGCCCGCGTTTCCTCGTCGGCAGCGTCACCTTTGAATACCTTGGTGACACGTTCCAACCGAATGAGCGGCATGTCGGGGTTGAGTCCGTCCTCGACCGGTCTGCCACGCTTCCACCACGCCATGCGGCAGAGCCTAGCACGCCCCGTTTCCGAGGACAGAAGGATGTGACGAATTGCAGCGCTGTTCAAATTCAGCGACCGGCTGTAAACCGCAAGCGGTGGAGACCCGTATTCATCGTGGGTTACGATGGCTCTCCCTTTCTGACGGAGGTTGTATGAAGCGAGTGATGTTGTTCGCTGCGGCGCTGGCAATTGCGGCACCCGCACTTGCCCAGCACGTTCATGATCAGGCTCCCGCCACCCCGCCGCCCGGCGCACCCGCCAGAGGCCAGGCGCCCCAAGCGCCGCCGATCGAGGTGCCGTGGAACGACGCGATCCCAGCCGGAACGGCCGAACATGCCGCGCGCGCGCTCAAAGAGTCGCCCCGTCACGGCGAGTGGGTCGACATCAAGATGGCCGATGGGACGATCTTGAAGTCCTGGGTCGTCTATCCCGAGCGGTCCGCCAAGACAGGCGTTGTGCTCGTGATCCACGACATCCGCGGTCTCGCGGACATCACCCGTGCCGCGGGGGACCAGTTGGCTCAGGACGGATTCATCGCGATCGTCCCTGATTTTCTGTCCGGCAAAGGGCCCAACGGCGATGGATCCGAATCGCTCGGAACGGGTGTCGGACAGGCGATTCAGGCACTGACGCCGGCCGACGTCAACGCGCGGCTCAATGCGGCGATGGAGTATGGAAAGAAGCTACCGGCCTCGAATGGCAAGACCGGCGTCGTCGGGTTCTGCTGGGGCGGCGCGCGAAGCTTCGGATACGCCGCCGCGCAGCCGGGTCTGAACGCCGCGGTCGTGTACTACGGTGACGCGCCGGGCGCCGGCGACGGAACGCTCGAGACACAACTCGCCAATGTCAAAGCGCCGGTGCTCGGCCTCTATGCGGGCAACGACGCGCGAATCGGCGCGACCGTGCCACCCACAGACGCCGCCATGAAGAAACTGGGGAAAAGCTACGAGATCCATACGTACGAAGGGGCAGGCCATGGGTTCATGGGGGCCCAGGCCGGCGCCGGCGGCGCGAACCTCAAAGCGGCACAGGAGTCCTGGCCGGTCGTCGTGCAGTTCTTTGCGAAGAACCTGAAGTAGGAGTCGCCTGAGGAGACGGAGTCAACGGAGAAGATTCACAACGAAGGAACGGAGCGAACGAGGACGAACGGAGAAGATCGCAGCACGCCGGTGCCGCGCTAACGCGCGGTGTGGTGGGCTCTGCCCACCACTACGCCGGCCGTAGGCCGGCGCACGACCGTCAGGCCGCAGTCTTCTTCGTACGTCTCCGTTTTCTTCGTTTCTTCGTCGTGAATCGTCTCCGTTCCCTCCGTCCGCTCAGGAATCTCATCCCGCGAACGCATTCGCAAACACCTGGCAGAGGACGGCTCCGACGACCGCCATCGAGAAGCCCCAGATCATGAGCTTCCGAAAGAGATCGCGGGCCAGGTCGGGTGCGGCGACGGCGGCGACGCATAACGCGCCAAGCGTCGAGAGCGGCGAGACGTCGACGATCGATGCGCCGACGTTGATGCTCAACGCGACGGCGAGCGGATTGCCGCCACCGACCTGCTGGACGAGTCCCGGGACGGTCGGAAGGAACGTCGGCAGCACGACCGCCGACGTGCTGCTGTAGGTCGAGATCAATCCCGTGACGAGCGCGATCACGCCATTGATCGTGGACGGCATGGCCAGTCTGGCCAGCAACGACGTGAAGACCTCCATCCCGCCGGTTTTTTCCACGAGCGCGACGAGCATGGTGACGCCGCAGACCATGACGATCGCCGCCCAGGGCATCCGCCTGATGGCCGCGGTCTCATCCGACGCGGCCGACATGACGACGATCGCGGCGGCGGCGAACGCACTGAGGCCGATCGGCAGCCCGAACCCGACAACGCCGGCGATCCAGGCGAAGATGGCGGCCAGCGTCAGCCACTGCGCCCGGGTGAGATGATCGTCGTGTGCGTCCGCCGTTGATGGCTCCGCGGGACGCGCGGTTCGAATGAGCAACGCGTACGCCGCCGCGCCGACAAGGCAGTGAGCGAGGAAGTTGGCTGCCCAGACTTTCCATTCATGACCGCCCAGGCCCACCGATGCCATGCGAGTGTTGGCGATGATGCCGACCGCGCTGAGCGGCGAGAGGTTTCCGGCGTTGGCGCCGTTGGCGACCATCAGCGCGGTCAAGAACGGCGGAATGCCCGCACGGGTGCTGAGCGCCATGCCGACCGGTGCGACAAGCGCGACCGACACGATCGCTCCAGGTCCGACGGTGGAGATCGCGCACGCGATCAGAAAGATCAGCGGCGGCACGAGCGCGTGGCGTCCTCGTGCGAGGCCCAGCAGACGGCGCGCGAGCAGCCCCACAGTGCCGTTGATCTCTGCGAGGGTAAAGAGAACCGTGACGCCCGCGAGTGTCACGAAAAGCCCAGACGGAAATCCAGCCAGGACCGCATCCGCCGGACGTCCCGCATAGACGCCGACGCCCCACGCCAGCGGAATCGCGAGCAGCCCGACGTTGATGCGCGACGTGCAGCTCACCGCAATGGCGAGCAGCAGTGCGCACACTGACGCAGACGCAGGCGATATCACAGCAGCTACAGGTGATCGGTCAGGGAGTGCGCATTCCCTAGAGTCGTTTTACAGGAGGCAAGCAGTTCAGGAGATTCTGATCTTTGGATGAGCTTCTCCTGACCTTCTGGTCTCATGTGATGAAAGCACTTTTGGCTAGTGAGTGAGCGCGTACAGCAGTACGTTGATCCCCAGCTGGTAGCCTTCAACCGAGAACGTGTAGAAATACTGCGGGTCGGCAGCTTCCTGCTCGAACGCGTCGCCGAAATCAGTGTTGTGAGTTATGAAGACCATCATGTGTCCGCGCTTGTCGAAGATCGCGCGGGCGTGCGGTTCGGCGCTCTCCGCGCCGCGCTCCGACGTGCCGCCGCCCATGCCTCGCCATGCGCCGATTGACGGAATCTGGATGACGCGTTTGACCTCGAACTGCTGGTGAAAGATCGGATGCGTCAGCGGCACGTCCACGATCGGATACTCCGATGGCGGCAGCACCTTGCCGATTTCGCGGGCCCACACGTCCCACGCCCAGGGGCCCCAGAAATCGTCGGCCCACAGGAAGCCGCCCTTCAGCAGGTATTCGCGAAGGCGCTCCGCTTCCGGTGGACTGAAATATGCGGCGCCGACTTCCGTCATCATGATGAACGGACACTGGAACAGGAGGTCGTCGGTGAGGCGCAGCAGCACGTGATTGGGCTCACCCGAAGCGTCGCGGCTGATGCGCGTGCGCGTCAGTTCCGAAAGACGTATCGAGAGATTGACGTCCGCGCGCGGATAGTCGACGCTCCAGTTGGCGCCGTCGCCGTCTGGGCTTTGACCGAACATGATGCGGCAGAAATTGAAGCCGCCATCGAAGCTTTCTGGCGTGGCCATTCGGAGCGGTGCGTAGCCGTACCCAAAGCCACGGCGCCGCTGCGCGAGCGCCGTCGACGCGCAGGCCACGATGGCCGCGATGGCGATTCCGGCGACAACGCGCCGAGCCGCCGGGGAGTTGCGCACGGGTCTCACTCACCCAGTCTACTGCGACTCAGGGCTCAGGCTCAGGGTACACGTTGCCTGTGGTTTTGGGACTTGTACCCTCCAACCCGTGGCCTGCAACCTGCCACCTGAGGCTGTGCACTTTCGGCGGGCATTTTGCAGCTACCCGGGCGGAGGTCCGACGATGTGTCGCAAATTCGCCGCAGTTGCGTTCGCGGGCGCCTTGTTTGCCGGATGCGCGGAACTGAACAAACTCGCCGCGTTCGTGCAGGCCCCCCGGTTCGAGCAGGCGCCCGATCACCAGCCTGAGATCCGCATGATGGGTGCAGGCTCAGGCTTGCCCGTTGGCGGCGCCGGCGTCCGGCTGTGGGCGAGAGTGACCAATCCCAATGCGTTCAGCCTGACATTGGGAACTCTGAAAGGGACGCTGTACCTCGGGGACTCGCGCGCCGCAGACGTCGATTTTCCGCTGGGCTTGCCGCTCTCCGCCGGTGGCGACACCACGGTGCCGATCGATCTCAGCGTCAGCTTTGCCAACCTCCCCGGGCTGGCCGACAGCATTCGTCGAGCCATCAACCGCCAGCCGCTCGCGTACCGGCTCGACGGAACGATCGGTGTCGACGCCGGCCGGCTGGGGCAGCCAATCTTCGGTCCCATGACGCTACTTCGGGGCGATGTCAGGCCGACCGGATTCGGATTGAATCGTCCGTGATGCCCCTGACCTTGTAGCTTCCGCCTTTAGGCGGAAGGTCAGCTATGATCCCTGGCAATGATCCTGAGATTAATTGCCGCGATCCTCACCGCGCTTCCATTCATGCAAACCTCATCCGGCTTGACCTCCGACGAACGCTCGCTCGGCACCTACATTGACGCTCACAATCACGAGGCGCTGGCGCTGCTCGAGCGTGTCGTCAACATCAATAGCGGCACGCAGAATTTCGAGGGCGTCAGAGAAGTGGGGCGGGCGTTGCGCGCCGAGCTCGATGCGCTCGGGTTCAACACGCGATGGGTCGACGGCGCCCCGTTCAAACGCGCGGGCCATCTCGTCGCCGATCATCCGGGCACGGGACCGCGCATCCTGCTGATCGGGCACCTCGACACGGTGTTTGAAAAGGACAGCCCGTTTCAGAAGTTCGAGCGTGTCGACGAGCGCACCGCGCGCGGTCCCGGCGTCATCGACATGAAAGGCGGCGACGTCGTCATGATCGGCGCGCTCAAGGCGCTTCAAGCAGCTGGCATCCTGAAGGGCATGAACGTCGTCGTCGTCATGACGGGCGACGAGGAGGACTCCGGCGATCCGTTGAGCGCGGCGAGGGAAGCGCTCGTGGCGGCGGCGAAGGGGGCCGATCTCGCGATCGGATTCGAAGATGGTCCCGGTGATCCGAAGCTTGCGGTAACGGCGCGACGTGGAACGACGGGCTGGGAGGTTCGCGTCGAGGGCACACCGGCGCATTCATCGCAGATTTTTCGCGACGACATCGGCTACGGCGCCGTTTACGAGATGGCCCGGATCCTCAATGGCTTCAGAGAGAAGATGGCGGGGGAGCCGCACCTGACGTTCAATCCCGGCGTCATGCTCGGTGGGACGACCGTGGATTTCGACGCGGTGCAGCTGCGTGGCTCTGCATTCGGAAAGACGAACGTCATCGCGGAACATGCCGTGGTCTCCGGTGATCTGCGCGCGCTCTCCCGCGAGCAATTCGAGAAGGCGAAGCAGACGATGACGGAGATTGTCGGGGCGTCGCTGCCGCACACATCTGCGACGATCAGGTTCGACGAAGGCTATCCGCCGATGGCGCCGACAGAGGGAAACGTCAGGCTGCTGGCGATGTACGACCAGGCGAGCCGCGATCTGGGCTTCGGCGCAGTCACCGCCGTCAGCCCCGATCGCGCGGGAGCCGCCGATGTCTCATTCGTTGCCGGGGAAGTGAAGATGATTATCGACGGCGTCGGCCTGATGGGACACGACGATCATACGGTGAAGGAAACGGCGGATCTGACGACGCTGCCGTCGCAAACCAAGAGGATGGCGGTTCTGCTGCACCGGATCGTCAAGGGCGGTGTGCCGAAGTAGTTCGGCGATCAGCTCTTCTTCCGCCTAAAGGCGGAAGCCACAAGAGAGCATTGTCTTTGCGGCTTGCGTCTTCCCATTCAGTCTTTGTGGCTTCCGCCTTCAGGCGGCGTCAGCCTCGTGCAGCCGGTGGATATTTACCAGCAGGCCGAGCGCGCCGTGAAATATGCCTCCCTCTTCATCGTGATGACCTTCGTTGTGTTCTTCCTGTTCGAGGTCGTGCGCGCGCGACTGTTGCATCCGGTGCAATACGTGTTCATCGGCTTCGCGATGTGCATCTTCTATTTGCTGCTCGTCTCGATTTCGGAGCACATCGGTTTCGATGCCGCATACACGGGCGCGGCGACCGTGACCATCCTGTTGATCGCGAGCTATGGTCTTCTGCTGACACGACGCGTGAATTGGTATGAGCTCAAATTAGGTACAGCGGCTGGCGACTAGCGGCTGGCGGTTAGCGGCTCGCGACTGGAGATTCACGCTGGCGATTCGCGATTCGCGATTCCAGGATTGAGGATTAGTGATTAGTGATTGAGCTCTTAATCAAGATCGCCCGGCTGTAGAGCAGTTCGAACCCCTGGCGCTGGACGTTCTGCTGCGAGACGGAGCCGGGCTGGGTGGTGACGACGGCCATGTCGCAACCGGCACGGCCGGCATCGGCGAGCCGATGTTGCAGGAGCGCCGTCTGCACGCCACGCCGGCGGTGGGCAGGCAATGTGGCCGCGCCGCATAGCTGCGCCATGCCCTCGGCGATCCGCATCGCCGCCCCGCCGGCGAC
>JBBQEJ010000065.1:0-26163 GCA_038320555.1 Vicinamibacterales bacterium
TCGCCCGCGCGTGACCGCCGCCAGCGGAAACACGAGCGCGACAAACGTGTAGGTGAGGAGGCGCATCCCGGCCGCGGCCGGCACGGCACCGCCCGCCCAGGCGGCACGGGTGTGAAGCAGGGCCGCGACGATGGCGACCGAGTAGGCCACCGCGGCGATGGCTCGGTTCCACAGCACCAGTCGTGCGCGCACAGGGTCTCGGCGGTGCCGGCACGATCCAGGGGACCGTCAAGGATCCAACCGGGGGCGTGATGGTCGCGGTGCCGGTCGAGCTGAGGAGCCCGGTCAGCGGCTTCAAGCGCAGCACGACTACTGACCCGGCGGGACACTTCGTCTTCAGGAACCTGCCGCCAAACAACTATCACCTCCAAATATCGACGCAGGGGTTCGATGCTTTCGAGCGGGATTTCGACGTCAGGAGTGCAGTGCCAATCGACGTGGATCTGACACTCAAACTGGCCGGCACGACGTCGGCCGTTGAAGTCGTGGGTCATGCCGAAGACCTGCTCGAACGGGACCCGACAGCACATACGGACATCGATCAAACGATGATTGACAAGCTGCCGGTGGAGGCATCCTCAGGTCTGAATCAAGTGATCACGCTCGCGTCGCCCGGGGTCGTGGCCGATTCGAACGGCTTCTTTCACCCCGTCGGGGATCACGCGCAAACACAGTTCTCCATCGACAACCAGCCGGTGACGGACCAGCAAAGCCGCGTGTATTCCAATCAGATTTCGCCTGACGCCGTGCAGTCCATGGAAGTGATCACCGGCGTGGCGCCGGCCGAGTACGGGGACAAGAGCAGCCTCATTGTCCACATCGTCACCAAGTCGGGCCTCGATCAAAAGAAGCCGACAGGGAGCGTGTCCGGCACCTTCGGCTCGTTCAGCAGCCCCTCGTTCGAGGCGAACCTCGGTGGCGGCTCCCACACGGTTGGGAACTTCCTCTCGGTCAGCGCCCTGCAGACGGCCCGGTTCCTGGATCCGCCGGAGTTCGTCGCGCTGCACGACCATGGTACCAGCGCCTCCTTCTTCGACCGTCTGGATGCCCACACCGGCCCGAACAGCACGTTCCATCTGAACGTGCAGGCCGCACGGTCGTCCTTCGATGTGCCCAACACAGTCGATCAAAGCGATCTGGGTCAGGACCAGCACCAGAAGATCAACACCGTCAACGTGGCTCCCGGCTACTCCCAGGTCATCGGAGGGACCACGCTGTTCACCGCGAACGGGTTCGTCCGTCAGGATCACCTGACCTACACCCCCAGCGCGAATCCATTCTCCGACACACCCGGCAGCGTCTCTCAGGATCGGAAGCTCACGAACATTGGCGTCAAAGGTGATCTGGCCCATACCGTCGGCGCGCACAATCTCAAGCTCGGGGGCACCGTCAGCGCGACGAAGCTCGACGAGAAGTTCACCGTCGGCTTCACGGATCCCGCGTTCAACTCGTCCGACAGTCCTGATTTCAACCCGGATCTACTGCCCTTCGATCTGACGCGCGGAGGATCGCCGCTCGATTATGCCCAGGCAAAGACAATTAAGCAGCAAGCCGCTTACATTCAGGACGACATCAAGGCGGGGAATGCCACCTTCAAAGTCGGCGTTCGGGTCGATCACTATGACGGCCTGACGACCTCCACGCTCCTGCAGCCGCGCCTTGGGGGCTCGTACGCGATTCCCGGGAGCGGGACGATCGTGCGCGCATCCTACGGCCGAACGCTCGAGACGCCCTATAACGAGAACCTGCTCCTCTCGAGCGGCCTCGGATTGAACGGCGTCTTCGGCGAAGGACAAATCCTCGAACCGGGCACACGCAATCAAGGGGAGTTCGGCATTCAACAGGCATTCGGCCGCTGGGTGGTAGCCGACTTCGGCTACTTCATCAAGCGGACGCACAATGCCTACGATTTCGGCGTGCTCTTCGATACCCCCATCGTGTTCCCGATTTCATGGGATCACTCGAAGATTGATGGTTTCACGGGCAAAATCAATCTCGTCGAACACGGAGGGTTCAGCGCGTTTGTCGTAATGGCTCACACGAGCGCGATCTTTTCGCCCCCGGGGAATGGCGGCATCCTCGTCGAGCCTGGCAACGCGGACTTCCGCATCGACCACGATCAGAAGTTCAACTCGACGGCGAATTTTCAGTATGTCTTCAACAAGCCGATCGGCGCCTGGGCGGCGCTGAGCTGGCGGTACGATTCAGGCCTTGTCGCTGGCGCCGTCGGCGGCATCGACGACGCGCTCGCGCTGACGGGGGATCAGCAAGCCGCGATCGGCTTCTTCTGCGGCGGCACCGTCGCCACGCCGGACCAGCCGATCACGGATTGCGCGTCAGGTGGAGGCGCCACGCGTCTGCGGATTCCTGCCGGAGGGACCGAGGACGACGTAGAGAATCCGCCCCGCATCGCGCAGCGACATCTCCTCGATCTCGGCCTCGGAGCCGACAACCTGTTCCACGGCACCGGAGCGAAAGTCCGCGTGCGCTTGAGCGTCGTCAACCTGACGAACAAGGAAGCGCTGTATAACTTCCTCTCGACGTTCACGGGCACGCACTTCGTCACTCCGCGCGCGTACCAGTTTCAGGTGGGCGTGACGTTCTAGTCAGAATCACGGAACCGGGCCGGGCGTCGGCGCCGTCGCGTCGAGCCCGGCCCGCGCAATCAGTGCTTTGCGAACATCTCCTGCACGTCCTTTCGGAGCGCGGCCTGGCTGTCGCGGCGGCTGTAGAACATGTGTCCCCCGGGATACTCGTGCACGGCGACGCGTGAGGCGTCGCCCATCACCGGCATCTGGTCCACCGTCAGCACCGAGCCCATGAATGGACAGGACAAGTCATTCCAGCCGTGCACGATGAGTACGCGCAGCTTGGGATCGGCAGCCACCGCACCGCGCAAGTCGGGCACCGCGCCCTGGCGCAACGCCGCGCTGTCGTGGTCCCACTGGCTGTTGACCTCGTAGCTCAACGCGAAGTACCGCCCGTGCACGTTCCACCCGACCACGCGCGTCACGAAGTCCACCATTGCCGTCGTCGTCGGCGCGATGATGCTTTCGAGCAGCGGGTCATTGGCGCGCTGCTCGGGCGCAAACGGGAAGGGATCGAAGGACGTGACGTTTGAGTCGTACACGCTCCCTACCTTGCCCTGTTCGCGAAACACCTCCCGTAGATAGGCTCCGATCTCGATGCGGCCGCCAGCGCGACGGACGAACCCCTTGTCAAGGCCAGTGAGCTCGGTGACGCGATCCACGATCCTTGACTGCGCCTGCGAATCCGAGCGTCCCCGCAAGAGGTCCGCGGCGTAGTCGCTGCGAGCGTAAGCGATGACCGGTGCCATCGCCTCGGGCGTGAGCTTGTGCTGCCGCTCGAGATTCGCTGCGACGATCGACGGCAGCGTGACCACCCAAGGAATCGGCGAGAGATCGGGGTTATCGCTAATCGTCGGATTGAGGTACGGAGACACCAGCACCGTACCATTCATTGCAACGCCAAGCTGACTCTGCAGGTAATGTGTCATCCGCGGCACCCGGTACCCGCCGTAACTTTCTCCAACGAGGTACTTCCGCGACCGCAGTCGCTGGTTCTTCACCAGCCAGTCGTAGATGACGCGCGAGAGGTAATGGATGTCGTTCTCAGTGCTGTAGAACTCGCGCTTCGCTTGATCGGCGGCGACGAGCGATCGACTGAACCCCGTCCCGATGGGATCGATGAACACCAGATCGGTGAAGTCGAGCCATGTGCCGGGGTTGTCGCTGAGCGTCGCGGGATCGGACGGACTATCCCCATCGTCGCCAAAGGCCACGCGCTTCGGTCCAATGGCGCCGAAGTTGAGATACACGGACGACGCGCCCGGCCCTCCGTTCAACGCGAACGTCACTGGCCGGTCGGGTCCTTCCATCGTGTACGCGGTGAACACAGCCTCGCCAGTCTTCTTGCCGTCCTTGTCGTAGACCGGCACCGTGCCAACCCTGACCGTGTACTTGAGCGCCCGGCTGCCGAGCTGCATCGTTTGCTCGACGTGCGCATCGGCCGGCAGAGGGGGCAGCACGTCCAACGGTCGCTCGGGTGTGCTCCCCTCTTTCGCCGGGGCCGTCGCCGGGGCGGCGGGGGACGGCTGCTGGCCGGTCACGCGACTAGACAGGAGGATGACCATCAGAGCAAACATGCGCATGGCGGCTCTGTGCTTGCGAACGTGCGCGTGCGTGAATGACATCATCCGCACAGGATATCGGAAAACCACTGAGGTAATATCGCTTGATGGGGAGCCTTTCCCGGAACGTCTTTGATCACGACAGAGCCAATTTCATGATGATGCGCAAACCTACGCACCTCCGTTTCTTCCTCTGCTCCTTGACGATCGTCGTTGCGACGGCACTTGCCGGCGCGCAGCGCCCGGCGTCAACGCCCGCCCCGGTATCGAGCGGCATCCAAACGGCGCCGCTCACCCAGGCGATGCCCGTTGATCCGTTCGTGACGATTGGCACACTGCCAAACGGGATCCGCTATTACGTCCGCGGCAACAACCGGCCCGCGGGGCGCGCGGAGCTGCGCCTCGTCGTCAAGGCCGGGTCTGTCCTCGAAGACGAGGACCAGAGGGGGCTTGCTCACTTCGTCGAGCACATCGCGTTTGATGGCACGGCGCACTTCCCCAAGCAGGAGATCATCGGGTTCATGCAGTCGCTCGGCATGAAGTTCGGCGCCCACGTCAACGCGTACACGACTTTCGACGAGACGGTGTTCATGCTGCAGGTGCCCGCCGACGACCTCGAGGTCCTCGATCGATCCCTGCTGATTCTCGAGGACTGGGCGCACAACGTGACGTTCGATCCGGCGGAAATCGAGAAGGAGCGCGGCGTCATCACGGAGGAGTGGCGGCTCGGTCTTGGCGCGCAGGCGCGGATTCGAGACAAGGAGTTTCCGATTCTGTTGAAAGACTCGCGCTACGCGGCGCGAATTCCCATCGGCTTGATGGACGTGGTCCAGCACTTTCAGCCGGCGGTCCTGAAGCGCTTCTACACGGATTGGTACCGGCCCGATCTGCTCGGCGTCGTCGCTGTCGGGGATTTTGACAGGGCCGCCGTCGAGGCGCTCATCAAGAAACACTTCGGTCCGCTGACCGGGCCGGCGTCGCCGAGGCCGCGGCCCACCTACGATGTGCCGGAGCAACCGGGCACGCGGTTCGCCATCAACACCGACAAGGAAGCCACGCAGACGACCGTCGAAATCGAGAACCTGTTGCCGGCGCGTGTCCAGGGCACGATCGGCGAGTACCGCGAAGAGATGATCGACCGGCTGTTCGAAGGAATGCTCTCGCTCCGACTGGACGAGCTCACCCAGAAGCCCGACGCCCCCTTTCTCGACACGACCGTCGGCCGAGGGCTTTTCCTCGCACGCACGCGCGAACAGGCGGTCCTTGGCGCGCTCGTCAAGGACGATGGTGTCGAGCGCGGCATGGACGCTCTCCTGACCGAGGCGGAACGGGCCGCGCGGTTCGGCTTCACTCAAACCGAACTCGATCGCTTGAAGGCGAACCTGCTGCGCGGGTACGAGCGCATCGTTGCGGGGCAGGACAGCCGCGAGTCGTCCAGCCGCGCCGAGGAGTACATCCGAAACTTCCTGCAACAGGAGCCGGTGCCCACGGTCGCCGACGAATACGAGCTGCACAAGCGCTTCCTGCCCCAGATCGCGCTCGCTGAGGTCAACACGCGGGCCCGGGACTGGTTCCGCGATCGCAACCGCATCGTTATCGTGAACGCGCCGGAGCGGCCCGGTATGGCAATTCCGAACGAGGCGCGGCTCTCACGCGTCCTCAAGGCTGAGGCCGGGAAGAGCCTGAGCGCGTATGTAGACTCGGCCGGGGGCGCCGCCCTCCTGAGCACTGTGCCGGTTGCGGGCTCGATTGCGCGAACCACGACCAGGGAGGCTGTCGACATCACTGAATGGGAGCTGTCCAACGGCGTGAAAGTCGTACTCAAACCGACGACGAACCACGCGGATGAGATTCGAATGCGGGCCGCGAGCCCTGGCGGCACGTCCCTGGCGAGCGCGAAAGACTACATCCCCGCGAGCACCGCGGCTCAGGTGGTTTCTGCCGGCGGGCTGGGATCTCTCAGCGCGACCGACCTTCAGAAAGTCATGACCGGCAAAGTTGCCGCGGTTCGTCCGTTCATCGGCGACATCGAGACGGGGGTCGTCGGCAGCAGCACCCCGAAGGACCTCGAGACGATGTTTCAGCTCGTCTACCTGACGTTTACGCAGCCGCGAGCGGACCCGACGGCCTTCGCGGTGCAGTTGGCGCAGACCCGATCCGCGCTGGCGAACCAGGCGGCCGACCCCGAATATGCATTCGTCGAGACGCTGACCGACACGCTCGGCCAGAACCATCCGCGCCGCCGCCTGACAACACCCGCGGACCTCGATCAGTGGGATCTCAACCGCTCGCTCGCGTTCTACAAGGATCGGTTCGCGGACGCGAGCAACTTCACGTTTGTCTTCGTCGGCAGTTTCGATGCGACCGCCATGCGCCCCCTCGTCGAACGCTACCTCGCTTCGCTGCCGTCGCTCGGCCGGCATGAGACGTGGAAAGACGTCGGCGCGAAAACGGCGACCGGCGTCGTCCAGAAGCGCGTGGAAAAGGGTATCGCTCCAAAGAGCCAGGCGGCGATCGTGTTCACCGGCCCGTTCGAGTACGACCAGAAGCATCGCGTGATCCTGCGAGCCGTGACCCAGGCGCTCGAAGCTCGGCTGCTCGATTCGCTCCGCCAGCAACTCGGGGGCGTCTACAGTCCGAGCGTCAACCCGCGGTTCGACCGCGTGCCTCAGCCTGAGTACTCGGTGACCATCGAGTTCGGCTGCGATCCGCAGCGGACCGACGAACTCGTCCGCCGCGTCTTCCAGGAAATTGAGGGGTTGAAGACCGAGGGCCCGAGCGCGGCTTTGATGCGGGACATTCGGGAAGGGTTCCTTCGCGAATTCGAGACCAACAGTCGAGAGGACCGTTATCTGCTCGGCGAGATAGTCGGAGCCTATCAGTCGGGCGAGGACGTGACCAACATCTGGACGCTGCCGGATCTGTATCGCTCACTGGACGCCGCGACCGTGCAGCGAGCGGCCCGACTGTACCTGAATGTGAACAACTACGTCGAGGTCACGCTCTTCCCGGAGAAGAGGGACAAAAAATAGCAGCCTCGGGGCGTCTCATTTCAGGAACCCGCTGCGCACGGTCACGGCAGCGCTCAACTCGTCGTTCATCGGATCGTCGAGGGCCAGGATCCGTCGCACATCCGGAGACAGGGCGGCCTGGACTTCTGGCCGCAGTAGTTGCTTTTGGTACTGCTGCTGCGGTTTGTCGCGCCGGCAGTAAAAGGCATGCATGGCCAGCCGCGGCACCGACGTGCGGTTCGCCGTGCCGCCGTGCCACATGTGAGCGTTCATGACCGCGATGCCGCCGGCCTTGCCGGTCAGCAGCACTTCCTGGGGATGAGGCGCCAGAGGATCGTCGAGGACGTCCTGTGGCCGCGTACCCCACTTGTGCGATCCAGGGATCATGCGCGTGGGCCCATTCTCCAGCGTGAAGTCGTCCAGCATCCAGACCGTGTTGCAGACCCAGTAGCCTTTGTCGTCGGGGACCGCTCCCATGTCGACGTGCAGAGGCTGTCCCACATCGGTGTGGGGATCTGCCGATCGCGCGTTCAGGCTGCTCAGTTTGCAGTCGGCGCCGAGCACCCGCCGCACGAAGTCGAGCATCTGGGGCAACACAATCGCGCGCCGGAATATTTCCCCCTTGTCCACGAGATTCGCGAGCCGGCGCGCATGCTCCTCCGTGCGGAATTCACTACCCGCACGATCACCTTCTTCCTCGAACAACGCCAGAATACGGGTGCGCAGTCCGTTCAGCAGCTCGCTGCCCATGCATGATTCCAGAACGACGTACCCCTGCTCGTCGAGTTGATGCTGTTCCTGCGGTGTCATATTCCACCTCGCCACAACACGCTCGCACCGATACTCTTGGAACGTTAGAGCGTTTCACCGCATCAGCTGACCGCCGTTGACCTCGACCGTTTCGCCGACAACGTAGCTGGCGGCGTCTGAGACGAGAAACGCGACGACGTTCGCGCATTCCGCGGCCGTGCCGACGCGCCCGAGCGGAATGGTCGACACGAAGCTCCGCATCATCTCGGGCGTGGAAAACGTCTCATGGAACGGCGTGTCGATGACGCCGGGCGACACGGCGTTGACTCGTACACCGTGCGGTGCCAGCTCTTTGGCGAGCGACTTGGTGTAGGCGGTCAATGCGGCTTTCGCCGCGGCGTACACTCCGGCGCCAGGCCCGCCGCCGGTATGCCCGGCAATCGACACGACGTTGACGATCGCCCCCCGCCGGCGGTCGATCATCGGCTGCGCCACCGCTTGTGACGCCAGCACCGCGCTTTTCAGATTGAGCGCGAGAATCTCGTCGAGATGATCTTCGGTGACCTCGCGAATCCCACGGCGCATGACGAGCGAGCCGGCATTGTTCACCAGGATATCGATCGGACCGAGTTCCGCGGCGGCGCGTTTGACGAGCCCGCGGACCTCCGTCGCGTGCCGGACGTCGGCCGCCAGCGCGATCGCTGTGCCGGCGGCGGCAACGATACGGCCGCGCGTGGCCTCGGCGCCGGACTTGTTGCGGTGATAGCCGATCGCGACGCGCGCGCCGAGCTCGGCCAGCGTTTCGGCCGTAGCGGCGCCGATACCGGAGGAAGCGCCCGTCACGAGCGCGACCCGTCCGGCCAGATTGAGATCGCTACGCATAGGAGCTTGAATTCAATCACTAATCACTGATCACGAATCGCGAATCGTCGAATCCGAGCGCTCGATTCAAGGATTCAGATTACTGATCGTGATTAGAGTGATTAGTGATCAGTCGGTGCAACCTTACCCCATAATGCTCGATCTGATGCAACGGCGTGCGTTTCTTGGGACCCTCGGGACTGCCGCGTTGGCCGCCGGATGCCGGGCACGCGTGGAGCGCGGCCCGATCGTGCTGCGCTTGTCGCATTCGATGTCCGCCGGGCCGACGGCCCTGCATGTCTTCGGCAACACCTTCCGCGAGCTGGCAGAGACGGCGACGGCTGGCGCGGTGAAGATTCGCGTCTTTCCGAGTGGCACCCTCGGCCAGGAACGGGAGGTCGTTCAGCAGCTCCAGGAGGGCCTCGTTGATTTCATGGTTTCGGGGACCGCGATCTGGGGCAGCGTCGCGCCGAAGCTCCAGGTCTTCGACTTTCCGTTTCTCTGGCGCGACTGGGCTCACGTCCACCGCGTCGTGGACGCCGCGGTCGGCCGGGAGGCGGCTGACTACCTCGAGAGCACGGTACGGGTCCGCCCGCTCGCGTGGGGCGATTCGTTCGGATTCCGCCAGGTGGTCACGCGATCCCGCGACGTCACGGAGCCCGGCCAGCTCGCGGGGCTCAAGATTCGTACGATCCAGTCCCCGATCTACGTGAAGGCGATCGAGCTGATGGGGGCAAGCCCGACGCCGATGGCGTTTGGTGAAGTCTACACATCGCTGCAAACGGGCGTCATCGACGGGTACGAACACGACGCGAGCACGACCGTGCAACAGCGGTTCTACGAGGTCGCGCACTTCATGGCGCGCACCCGCCACATTGCGGGGGTTATCGGACTGTTCGCGTCGACCGCGAGCCTCGCCCGCTTTCCCGCCGACCTGCGCGCGGCGCTCGAGCGGGCCGCGATCGACGCGGCGACGACAGAGCGCGCGATGGGCCCGCAAGAGGATGCCGGCGCAACCGGACAGTTGTCCAAGCTTGGCATGACGATCCGCGAGATCGACGGCCGGGCCTTCAAGCAACCTGCCGAGCGGCTCTGGGAGCACGAAGCCCGCGTACTGGACGTTGCTTCGTGGCTCCGGACGATCCGAGGGTGACGACAGTCACGTCCGGCAAACCGCTCGTCGTCTCCGTCGATGATCTCATCCTGCAGTGGTCGACAGGGTTCCTCGTCGTGGCGCAGGCGGCTGTTGTGGGGCTGCAGGTCGTCGCCCGGCACGTCCTGCGTCTGCCCTTCCCCTGGACCGAAGAGGTCGCGCGTCTGCTGCTCGTCTGGCTGATGTGCGTCGGGGGGATCTCGGCGCTCCGCCACTCGCACCACCCGCGCGTCACGGCGCTGGTGCGCCTCTTTTCCGACGCGCGGCGCGCGGCAATCGATCGCGGACTCCGGCTGGTCCTGCTGGCGTTCTTTCTGCTGCTGATCGTTCCCGCCTGGCGTCTCACGGTCGCAAGCGCGGGCGAGCGGCTGCCAGCCAGCGGTCTGTCGGGTGCGGCGATTTCGGCGGTGCTGCCGGCGTCTCTGCTGCTCATGTCGGCCGTGCTCGTACAACAACTCCGCCGGGACGGCATCGCCGTGTGGCGAGACCGTGGATCGCTCTCATGGTCGCTGGGGACGGCTGCGCTCGCAATCGCCTCGGTGCTGCTGCCGCTCCTCTTCGGCGCGCCGCCGCTCGTCGTCCTGATCGCGGGCTTCCTGGCGACTGCGGCCCTGGGCATGCCGCTCGCCTTCACCCTCGCCCTCACGTCGATGACGTACCTGTTGGGGATTGGAGGGGTGAGCCTGATTATCCTGCCGATCAAGATCCTCGGGGGGGTCGACTCTTTCGTGCTGCTGTCGATCCCGCTGTTCATCCTGGCCGGCGCCTTGATGGAGTCTGGGGGCATCTCGGAACGGATCGTGGATTTCGCGATGGCGATCGTCGGCAGCGTGCGCGGCGGGCTTGCCATGGTGGCGGTGGTCGCCGAGATCCTGTTCTCGGGCATCTCCGGATCCACCACGGCTGACGTCTCCGCCATCAGCTCGCTGCTCGTGCCATCGATGAAGCGAGCCGGCTACTCAGGTGCGGAATCGGTCAGTGTCGTAGCGGCCGCATCCGCCATGGGAATCCTTGTGCCTCCCTGCCTGACGATGGTGGTTCTCGGGTCGCTCGTGAACCTGTCAATCGTGACCCTGTTTCTCGCAGGCTTCATCCCGGCTTTTGTGCTGGCCGCGGCTCTTCTCGTCCTGATTGCGATCCGCGCACGGCGTCAGAGCTGGCCCGTCAGCAAGCGTGCGACGCGCGTTGATCTGCTGCGGGCCGCGCGCCGGGCGGCCGTGCCAACCGGCCTGCCCCTCCTGCTCTTTGGCGGCATCTTCAGCGGTCTCACCACCGTCACCGAGGCGGCGCTGCTCGCCGTCGTCTACGCGCTCGTGGCGGGGCTCGCGCTGGGGGGCATCCGCCGCGCCCACCTCGTCGGACAGCTCGCGCAAAGCGGCATCGTCACGGCGACCACGCTGTGGGTCCTTGCGGCCGCGTCGGCCTTTGCATGGATCCTCGTGCGCGAGTGGGTGCCGCAGACGCTGGGCGAGTGGATCGCCGGCATCGGCGCCGGACGCGCGGAGTTCATGGCATTGACCGTCGCGCTGTTCGTCGTGATCGGCGCGCTGCTCGAGGGCCTGCCCGCGCTGCTGATCTTCGGCCCCATCCTGTTCCCCATCAGCCGTGTCGTGGGCGTCGATCCGGTGCACTACGGCATCGTCGTCGTCGCCGCGATGGGTATCGCGTTTTTTCTGCCCCCCATCGGCGTGGGCCTGACGATTGCCGCCAGTATCGGCCGCGTGGACGTCGACGCCGTGAGCCGCAGCTATGTGCCCTATCTCATCGCCCTGCTCATCGGGCTGGCGTTCATCGCCGCCTTCCCCTCCATCACGCTCGTCCTGCCGCGGTGGCTACTGGGGTACAAAGGATGATTTAGCGGCTACCAGCTTCCGGCTTCCAGCTGGGAGCTGGGAGCGCGCACGCGGCGTCTTTTGCTCCGCCGCTGAACGTCGTCTGGTATAGACTGTGTGCCGTTTTCAACAGGAGGGTGTATGCGCAAGAGTATGGCGTGTCTCGCGGCGGTCGTCATGATGTCGGCTCCCATGCTGGCGTCTGAAATGAAAGGGCGGATCAGCGACGGGATGTGCAACGCCAAGCACGCCAAGGGCGAGCACGGAACCAAGGAGATGACCGATCGCCAGTGCGTCGAAGCCTGCGTGAAGGGTGGCGAGAAGTACGTGTTCGTCGGCGAAGGGGACAAGGTCTACAACATCGCCAATCAGGATTTCGCCGGCCTCAAAACGCACGCGGGGCACGACGTGACGGTGACCGGCGAGACGAAGGACAACACCGTGACGATCACGAAGATCGAGATGCCGGCGGCGAAAAAGTAAGCAGGCAGACGATCGAGACGCCGTCGGGCGGGGTCTTTCAGACCCCGCCTGTCAGCGCGCGGCACCTCCCCTCAGCTCCACGGCCGATCGTTGCTCCGGACGGCGTCCCATTCAGGTGTCGGATCGAAGTAGCCCGACTTGGGCCGCAGGTGCTGCTTGACGGCCTCATCGTTCAGCTCCACACCGAGCCCCGGCGAGTCCGGAACGACAGCGAATCCCTTTTCGACGAGGGCGTTCCCTCCGGTCGTTCGCACCAGGGTCTCCCACCAGGGCACATCGAGCGAGTGGTGTTCGAGCGCGATGAAGTTCTCGCTCGCCGCGGCGCAGTGGACGTTCGCCATGAACGAGATCGGCGTGCCGGCAAAGTGCATCGCCATCGCCACGCCGTGCTCCATGGCATAGTCCCCGATCTTCTTCGTCTCCATCAGCCCGCCGGAGCTTGCGAGATCCGGGTGGATCATATCGAGGGCGCCCATGTCGATGAGCTTTATAAAGGGTTCCTTCAGGTAGATGTCCTCGCCGGTGAGGATCGGGGTCGTCGTCGAGTCCTTGATCTGCTTCAGGAGCTCGGCGAACTGCCACGGCACCATGTCCTCCATCCACGCGAGGTTCCACTTTTCCATCGCGCGTGCCAGCTTGATGCAGCTGTTGACACTGATGTGCCCGTAGTGATCCGAGGAGAGCGGAATCTCCATCCCGACGACCTGACGGATCTGACCGACCCAGTCCGACAGCCACGCGATGCCCTTATCGGTGATCTCGATCGCGGTAAAGGGGTGCATGACCCTGTCGCCGCCGCCGATGCTGGTGCCGAGCGGCATCGAGAGCGCGCCGGGCACGTCCTTCAACAACCCGATGCCGAAATCCTGCTTCAGGAACGTGATGCCGCGGTCGATGCGCGCCTTGAGCAGCTGCCCCTGCTCCTGTGGCGTGTCGCGTTCGGTTGTGTCGGCGTAGAGCCTGACGCGATCGCGGAACTTTCCGCCGAGCATCTGCCAGCACGGCACGCCCCACGCCTTGCCGGCCAGGTCCATCAGCGCCATCTCGATGCCGCACACGCCGCCGGCCTGACGCGCCGCCGCGCCGAACTGCTTGATTTTTCGAAAGACCTTGTCGACGCTGCAGGGGTTCTCGCCGAGGATGCGGCTCTTGAGCATCAGCGCGTAGGTCTCGCTCGCGCCGTCGCGGACCTCGCCCCACCCGACGAGGCCCTGGTTCGTGTCGATGCGGATCAGCGGGCACGTCATTGGCGCGTTCACGACCACGGCCACCCGCAGATCGGTGATCTTCAGCGCCGACGGCTCTGATGCCCGCTTGACGTTGGCCTGAATGAAATTGGCGTCGGCGTCTGCCGCCGCCCGCCCGGTCATCGCCAGCGCGCCGGCCGCGCCAACGCCAAGGGTCTTGAAAAACGACCGCCGATCGACTCCGTTCGGCGGGTCATTCAGCATCTTCGCGACTGCGGGTTTCATCGGTGCCTACTCCTCTTGAATCACTCATCACTCACTCCGCATCTTTGAATCGAGAGCTCGGATTCAGCGATGCACGATGAGTGATCAGTGATTTCTTAGAAATTGATCTTGAATGAGAACTGCAACGAGCGATTGTCCACGATCGTCGAGGTAATGCGCCCGGCTGTGGGCGAGTCGAAGTTTTGATTGGGGAACCCGAAGCCGGGGTGATTGAACAGGTTGAACGCGTCCCACCGGAACTCCAGGTTGGTTCGCCCCACGACGGCGAATCGCTTCGAGAGCGACGAGTCGACGTTGATATGTCCCGGCGCGTAGAGGATTCCGCGGCCGGCATTCCCATACGTGTTGGCCGGGGGGGCGGCGAAATCTTTCGGGTTGTACCACAGATCCACCGTCGGGTTGTCCAACTCGCCTGAACCGATCCGATTCGGCCAGCTCGGCGCACCGTTGTTGACGCCGTTCTGCATGAACACCGTGAACGGCCGTCCGGTCGTGAAGGAGCCGATGCCGGCGACTTGCCAGCCGCCGACGACTGCGCCCAGCAGCCCGCCCTCGCGCAACCAGCGACGATTGGGGCCCCACGGCAGCTCCCAGACTCCGCTGACGACCCCGCGATGGCGCACGTCGAATCCGGACGGGCCGCGGCCGGCGTCGAGGTTTGTAATTGTCTGCGGGTTGCCCACCGCGCCACCACCGCTCGCGGCCGAACCGCCGTAGTCGAGCGATTTGCCGTAGGTGTAGCTGACCAGGAACTGCAAGCCGCTGCTGAATCGCTGCGTCACCTTGAGCTGCCCGCTGTGATACGTCGAGCGGTTGCGGGGATCGCATTGCAGCATGTTGTTCAGGCGATTCAGCGGCTGAATCAGCCGGCGGGACTCCTGCGATCCGATCCCCGGCTGCACCTCGTTCGGGTTGTAGCAGTACACGAGGTGCTTGCCCGCGCTGCCCGCGTATGTGAGCTCGACCGCCATGGCGGCCAGCACCCGGCGCTCGACGCCAAGATGCCACTGTTCCGCATACGGCGTCTCGTTCGCGAACGAATGTCCCAGCACCCGCGGATTGGCAGCCTGGAGCTCGGCAGTCGTGCGCGGCTTGATCGGCGCGATCGCCGGAAACGGATCGTCAATCGTCCGGACGGTTGAGAAGTCCGTCGGGTTGGTCGCAAAGCTGACGTTCTGCGAGATCGTGTAAGGCACCTGCTGCCCGATCATGTTCGACGCCGACGGCTGCTCCGGGAAATAGGTGATGCCGAAGCCGGTGCGGAGAATGGTGCTCGCATCCCCGAACAGGTCGTAGGTCAGCCCCAGCCTGGGCGCCACGTTCCCGTAGTCCGTCTTCTTGTTCACCGAGCGGGTGGCGCCGTTCTCACCGGCATAGATCAGCACCAGATTCAGCGGATCGAAGTTCACGATCTTGTTGTGCTCTTCGGTCTCGGCTCGGAAGATCTCATACCGGACGCCGGCGTTCATCGTGAACCGTGAGCTGACCTTGAAGTCGTCCTGAACGAAGAGCCCGTGCTCCTGCGTACGGAGCGTGTAGGGTGCGAGCAGGAAACCGCGCGCCGCATTGTTGATGTATCCCGTCAACAGCGAGGCGATGCCAGAGCCGCCGGCATTGGTCACCGGGTTGTTCGTGTAGTTCCGGCCGAAGTTGATCGAGCCTCGCGTATCGGTGTTGGTGAACGGCGACGGGTACCGGTCCACGAGCCGGTATCCGAACTTCAACTGGTGGCGCCCCTTCAACCAGACGAGCGCGTCTTCAACCTGCCAGTGGAACTGCTTGGGGTTCACCGGCAAAAACGCGGGCCCGCCGGAAATGCCCGTCAAATCCGGAACATTGATGTTCGGGAGTCCCGTCGTGAACTCGGTGACGTTGATGCCGCGAATGCCAAGGGAGTCGGCAGCATGAGTGCCGAAGTCCGATTGAAAGGTGAAGGGTACCGTCTTCGCGTACCCGGTCCGCAGTTCGTTCACGAGAGACGGCGAGATGACGCGCGAATAATTGAAGGCGGCCCCGTGAGTGGTCAGGCGGGTGTTCTGAATCCCGGCGACAAACGGGCCGAGGTCGAACCGCGCGGCGGCCTGTTCCGGTGTCGGCAAACAGCACGCCGCCTGGCCTTGCGGCGCGTCCAGCTTGAACTTGCCCCAGTTGAACCGGCCGAAGAAAGAGTCCTTGTCGGACACCTTGTGATCGATGCGGCCGGAAAACACGTGGTCGGTCGTGTCGCGGTTCACGGTCGACGTGTAGTTGTTGAAGTTCCCGGGTCCGTTGGGCAGCGGATAGATGCTGGCGACGTTGCGTCCGACGACGTTGATCTGGTTCGGCGGAATGATGTTGCCCGTATACGGGTCCCGCAGGAATTGGGAATTCGTCGCGCTGACCGGCTTGGTGGAATCGAAATTCGGATTCACCCGGGTCGTGAGTGGATCGTAGATGACGATGAGGTTGCCGCTCGTGTCCCGGAAATCGCTGAAATCGCCAGTCCGCGTCTGGGCTGTCGGCACTGTGTTGACGAACACCTGCCCGCGCTTCTCTCTCAGGCCCGCGTAGTCGGCGAAAAAGAACGTCCGGCTGTGGCCGTCGTAAAGCCCGGGAATCACGAGGGCGCCTCCGAGGGCGCCGCCAAACTGGTGCCGGTCGAGCGGCGGCTTCGGATCCTTCTGCAGCCCGCCGCCGGCCAGCGGCACTTTCCGCACGAAGAAGTTGCGGGCGTCGAACGCGTCGTTGCGCAGGTACTCGAATACGGTGCCGTGGAGCATGTTGCTCCCCGATTTGGTGGCGACCGAGACCACGCCCGCGCCGCGTCCGAACTCCGCGGAGAACACGCCGGAAAGCACCTTGAACTCACGGACCTGCTCGACGGAGGGGGCGATGATGAGGGTGTTGAACGAGTACTCGTTGTTGTCGATGCCGTCGATCAGCCACGCGTTGGCGTTGGCCTGGTGGCCGAGCGCGTTGAAGTTCGACGCGCCGCGCGGATTGAACGTGCTGGCGCCCGAGAGATTCTCGCCGGCCTGTCCCGGCGTGATCCCCGGCGTCAGGTAAACAAGGGTCGCGAAGTTCCGGCCATTCAGCGGCAGCTCCTTGATCGAGCGCTCCTCGATGACCGTGCCGACCTCCGACGAGTCCGTGCGGAGGAGCGGAGAGGAGGCGACGACCGTCGTGGTTTCCTCGACACCGCCCAGCTCGAGGGAAACGTCGACGCGCGCGCGCTGGTTGACCTGAAGGATCACTCCGGCGCGCACCCACTTCTTGAACCCCTGCACCGCGACTTCGACGGTATACGTGCCGGGCGTGAGGAATGGAGCCGTATAACTTCCGGCGGCATCGGTGACGAACGTGTCCGACGTGCCTCTGTTGACTTCCCTGATCGTGACGGTGGCGGCCGGGACGACGCCGTTGGCGTCGCTGACCGTCCCGACAATCGTACCGGTCGCGACCTGCGCGGTGGCCGATTCTGCGCCAATCACCGCCATCGCCGTCGCAAGCGCCGCTGCGAGGATGCTTCGCTTCGTCATCGCTCCTCCTGCCTGCCCACGGCCCTGACGCCGTCGCACCTCGGAAGTGCCAGGGCGCGCGCGGGAACCAATCCGCGGGAATCTGTCACCGGAGGCGGTCAAAAGTCAAGGGGAGGTGTACACAATCGACGTCATTCGCAGTCAGGCTGCACGGGCCGCCGGCGGCGGCCCGCCGTCAAGATCTCACAGGAGGCAAAGAGAAAGGGAGTTAAGAAGTAAAGCAAAAGACAAAAGGGAAAGGGCTAAAGGAAAAGGGAAAAGTCATGCTGACAACATACGAGGCTGACCGCGCGACGCGCGGTTCGATCGGGAGTTGAGATCGGAATACAAGCACCTCGTGATCAGTAACCCACGCTCGAATGAGATCGTGTCACGACACTTCGCGGACGCGGATGTTCCTGAATTCAACCGGGGAGCCTTCGGCTTCGAGGCAGAGATAGCCAGTCCGTGGTTCGGCGCCGCTGCCACCCGACACTTCTTCGCCGTTGACCCACAGCCGCAACTCGCCGTTGATCGCACGGACGTAGTAGTGATTCCATTCGCCGGCGCCGCGGCTCAAATCCTTCCGCGGGAAGCTGCGTGAACCGTTCGGGGAAACAGGCGGGAACGGCGTCAGCCTGGATTTGCCGACGGCGAAGATATCGCCGTGGGTGGTGAACCAGTCCCCCTTTTTGCCGGATTGTTTTTCGTACTGCTCCCTGAACGCGTGATCGAGCATTTGCACTTCGATGCCGTATTCCGGCAGCGCTCCCGGCTTCAATTGCGCGACCGCTTGATCGGGCACCCAGACGAACACACCTGAGTTCCCGGCCGGCTTCAGGTGCCGCCATTCGATCACCATCTCGACGTTGGTGAATTTCTGCCGCGTGCGCAGCACCCCGATCGGGGTGCCGGTCGAGCTCAACACACCGTCCCGCCATGCCCAGGTATCGGCGTCGCCGTTGACACCCGCGAAATCGTTTTCGCCAAGCGTCCGCCATCCAGGACCCGTCCCGTCGATGAACGCCTTGTTTCCGCCTGGTAACGCCTGTGTGCCGTTCCCCTGAAGCGAGACGCTCACGAGGCCGGCGATGCAGAGACCGATGAACGCGAATCGTCCGGTTGTCATTTCAATCAATCAGCACTCAACATTACCGCTTGGGAACGAGCTTCAGCAGCCGTCCCGTGACGCTATCGGTCAGCAGATACAGCGCGCCGTCCGGGCCTTGCCGGACGTCGCGAATGCGTTCCGGCTTCGGCTGCAGATCTTTCAGCAGACGCTCCTCGTCGACGATCTTGTCGCCGTTCACCGTCAATCGCACAAGGTTCATGCTGGCCAGACCGCCGATGAAGAGGTTTCCCTTCCACGCAGGAAACAAATCGCCGGTATAGAACACCATGCCGCTCGGCGCAATGACAGGATCCCAGTAATAGAGCGGCTGCTCCATTCCCTCCTTCGCCGTGATACCGCCGGTGATGGGCCTTCCGTCGTACTCGATGCCATACGCGATCGTCGGCCAGCCGTAGTCTTTCCCCTTGCGCGAGATGTTGATCTCATCGCCGCCGCGCGTGCCGTGCTCCACTTCCCACAGTTCTCCCGTGGTTGGATTCGCGGTTGCCGCCTCGACGTTGCGGTGACCAAACGACCAGATCTCCGGCCGCACGCCTTCTTTGCCAACAAATGGATTGTCCTTCGGGATCGTGCCGTCGGAGTTGATGCGCACGATCTTGCCAAGCAGGCCGTCCATCCGCTGCGCCTGCATGCGGCCTTCGGTGATCGAACGCTCACCCAGGGTGATGAAGAGCGTGCCATCGCGGCCCCAGACCAATCGGCCACCGAAATGCGCTTGTGAATTGAGTGACGGAGTCTGATGAAATATCACCTGCACATCGTCGACGCGCGGCGCCGCGTCTTCGGCCAGGCGGCCGCGGGCGACGGCCGTGTTATTGACGCCTCCCTCCCGTGGCTCTGCGTAGCTCCAGTAGATCAAATGATTCGACGCGAACGCGGGATCGAGCGAGACGTCGAGCAGACCACCCTGGCCGCGCGCGTCGACCGGAGGAAGGCCGGCGATCGGTTCGGATAATTTCCCGTCGGCTCCGACGATTCGCAGACGGCCGGGCTGCTTTTCGGTGACGAGAAACCGCCCACCAGGAAGAAACGCCAGGCCCCATGGAAACTGCAGGCCCTCGGCGACCCCCACGACGTCGAACGCGACATTCGTCTTCCGCTCAGGCGCGCGAGTCTGGCCCGGGAACGCCGGCGTCTGCCCCTTGGCATTTGGGGGAGTCGGATCGACACCCCCCTGCTGCGCAATCGTGCCGGTGCAGGCCAGCGAGATCACTACGGCGGTAAGAATCGTGATCCTCACGAACACATTCCTCCATCTCGGAGCATCACGCAAGAATCTTTGTGACCACGTCACCGTGCACGTCGGTCAGGCGGAAGTCGCGGCCCTGAAATCTATACGTCAGTTTCTTGTGGTCGATGCCGAGCGCGTGCAGGATCGTGGCCTGCAAGTCGTACACCGACACCGGATCGGATACGATGTTGTAGCTGAAGTCGTCGGTTTCACCGACCACGGCTCCGCGCGTCGTGCCACCGCCGGCGACCCACATGCAGAAGTTGCGCGGGTGATGATCCCGGCCGTAGTTGGCGTCGGTGAGCTTGCCCTGGCTGAACACGGTGCGTCCGAACTCTCCACCCCAGACGACCAGCGTGTCGTCGAGCAGACCGCGCTGCTTCAGGTCGGTGATGAGCGCCGCGGTCGGTTGATCGGTTCCCTTGCACTGCAGCTCGAGATCCCGCGGCAAATCCTTGTGCTGATCCCAGCCGCGATGATAGAGCTGGATGAAGCGCACGTTGCGCTCGGCCAGCCTGCGCGCCAGCAGGCAGTTGGCTGCATAGGTCCCCGGCTTGCGCGATTCAGGGCCGTACATCTCGAACACTGAATCGGGCTCCTTCGAGAGATCCATCAGATCGGGTACGGATGTCTGCATGCGATACGCCATCTCGTACTGCCCGATACGGGTTTCGATTTCCGGATCGCCGTACGCGTCGTGGCTCAGGGTGTCGAGCTTTGCCACGGCATCGAGCATCTGACGTCGGGTCGTCTTGGTGATGCCGGGAGGATCCTCGAGAAAGAGCACCGGCGCGCTGCCCGCCCTGAATCGCACGCCCTGATAGCTCGACGGCAGGAACCCGCTCGCCCATAGGCGCGAAAAGAGGGGTTGGTCGGTATTGATCGCGTGGGCCTGCGACAGGAGCACGACAAAGGCGGGCAGGTTCTGGTTCTCGCTCCCCAGGCCGTAACTGAGCCACGCGCCGATGCTCGGGCGCCCCGGCTGCTGAAATCCGGTCTGGATGAATGTGATCGCCGGATCGTGATTGATCGCTTCCGTATTCATCGTCTTGATGACGGTGATGTCGTCCACGATCTTCGCTGTGTACGGCAGCAGTTCGCTGACCCACGTGCCGGACTTCCCGTGCTGAGCAAACGAGAAAGGCGAGCGCGCCACGAGCAGCGACGACTGCCCCATCGTCTGCGCGACGCGCTGTCCCTGCCGTACCGAATCGGGAATCTGCGTGCCTTGGTACTGGAGAAGGGCCGGCTTGTAATCGAACGTCTCGAGCTGCGAAGGGCCACCCGATTGGTGGAGAAAGATCACCCGCTTTGCCTTCGGCGCGAAATGAGGCAGGCCGACGAGGCCGCCCGTTTTTGGATCGCGTCCCTGATCGATGCCCGATGCCAGGCCTGTCAGTTCAGGACCCAGCAGCGACGCGAGGGCGCCGATCCCGATGCCCTGCGCCGAGCGCCCGAAGAACTGCCGGCGCGTCAGGTGCAGATCGATTTGATGTTTGATGTCCATGGTATTACCCGGCCCTGAGTCGCTAGCCGCTATGAATTTCACTGTTTCGTTATCGTCTCGTCCAGATTGAAGATCACGCTGGCGACGGTCGCGTAGGCGGCAAGCTCGGCCGCATCGAGCCTGTTGTCGCGCCGCGATTCGCCCACGCCCAGGAATTTGAGCGCTGCCTGCCGGTCCTGGCGGAACGCTTTGAGGCGACCGTCGAGCAACGTCCGCAGTACCTTGATCTCCTTGTCGGAGGGTTTCCGCGCTGTGGCGAGGCGGAACGCGTAGACCAGGCGGCTCTTCGATTCCTTTCCCCCTTCGAGCAGCGCGCGCTGCGCCAGCGCTCGTGCGGCCTCGACAAACGTCGGATCGTTGAGCAGGACGAGCGCCTGGAGCGGAGTGTTCGTCTGGGCGCGCCGCGCCGTGCACTTCTCCCGGTCGGGGGCATCGAACGTCGAAAGCGAGGCCGGCGGCGCGGTACGCTTCCAAAGCGTGTACATGCCGCGCCGGTAGAGATCGCGCCCATGGCTCTGTTCGTACGCCTGACCCGAGAAGCCGTCGCCAAATGCGAGCTCCTCCCACAGTCCCTTCGGCTGATAGGGCAGCACGCTCGGTCCGCCGATCGCGTCATTCAGCAGGCCGCTCGCGGCGAGGGCGGTATCGCGAATCATCTCGGCGGGCAGCCGCAAGCGCGGGCCGCGAGCGAGCAGACGATTCTCCGGATCCTTCTCCATCAGCGCGGCCGTCGTCCTGGATGATTGCCGGTACGTCGCCGACGTCACCATCAGCCGCTGCAGCGCGCGAATGTCCCACGCCGAGCGGATAAATTCGGTCGCCAGCCAGTCGAGCAGCTCAGGATGCACGGGGGCCTCCCCTTGCACCCCGAAATCCTCCTGCGTCTTGACGATGCCGTAGCCGAAATAGGACTGCCAATACCGGTTCACGGCCACGCGGGATGTCAACGGATGTGCGGGATCGACGAGCCACCTCGCGAGCGTCAGGCGATTGAGCGGCGCACCGGCCGGCAGCGGCGGGAGGACCGCCGGCACCCCAGGCTGCACCTTGTCGGTCTGGTTGCGATAGTCCCCGCGCGCCAGGATGAACGTGTCGCGCGGCTTCTTCATCTCCGCCATGACCATCGTCGTGGGAATGACCTTGACGAGAGCGTCTTTCCGCAACCGCAGCATCTTGAGCTCGCCGTCAGCGGCACGCAGCGGTTCGGGCGCCGCGTACGTGAGGAAATACTCGCGCACGCGGTCGGCTTCGTCCTTGGATGGCTTGCCGATGACGCCGGACAGAATGACGCGGACAGGATGATGAATGGCGAGGTCCTGGACCTGCTGCGGGTCCAGCGCGCGACCGTACAGCCTCAGGTCATCAATCTGCCCGACAAACGGCTTGCCGAGCGACTTGCTCCCAATCCTCAACGGGGCGTCGGTCTTGATAGAACCGCCAAGCGCGTCGCGAACCACCTCGATGCCGAGCGGCTCGCCGTTCAAATACATCGCGACCCCCGCGGCCTTGCCGGAGCCGTCGTAGGTGAGCGCGACGTGATACCAGTCTCCCAGCCTCAGTCGCTCGCGCGAGCGAATCTCGATGGCGCTGCCGGGCGAGTCCGAGGCGATCCGGACGCTCAGGCGCGCCGCCCACCGCTGAATGCCGACGAGCGCCACGTCGTCGAACCGCCACTCGTAGCCGCGGCGGCGATCTGCGCTCTCCAGCTTCTGGAACCCCGCCATCGGGAGGTTGCCGCGTCCCTTCAACCAGACTGCCAGGCTGAACGCCTCGTCGCGCTCGAACGCACCGACATTGCCGAAGCTGACTTCTGTGTCGCCGTCGAACGATGCCGCCTTCCCAACCTGACCGGAATCGAACGTCGGCTCGCCGGTGATCGTGCGGCCATGCTGGTAACGTCCGGAAATGTCTGAGAAGTTGCCATCGAGCTCGTAATGCGCCAGGAGGCCAGCGGCATCCGGTTGGGACGCTTTCTCGCTCGAGGCTTTTTCCCATTCACTCTGCAACGGCGTGACAACGGCATCGGAGAGCGCCGTCTCTCGCGTCTTGATTGCCGCATTGAGCTCATCGAGCCGCGCTTGCTGATCGGGCGACGGCAGCGGGAGAACCGGCGCTGCGTTGCCGGTGCGTCCATCGAGACCCACCTCCGGCACGGTGTTGAAGAACGCGAAGAACTCGTAGAACTCCTTGTGCGTGATGGGATCGAACTTGTGCGAATGGCAGCGCGCACATCCCATCGTCAATCCCATGAACGCTCCCGAGGTCGCCTCGACACGATCGACGACGTACTCGACCTGGTATTCGTCGGCAATCGCGCCCCCCTCGAAATTGATCATGTGATTGCGATTGAAACCGGACGCAATCTTCTGCTCCCGGGTCGCATTCGGCAGCAGATCGCCGGCGAGCTGCTCGACCGCAAACTCGTCGAAGGGCATGTTCTTATTGAATGCGTTGATCACCCAGTCGCGCCATGGCCACATGCCGCGGAGACTGTCGATGTGGTAGCCGTGTGTATCGGCATATCGTGCGGCGTCGAGCCACGGCATGGCCATCCGTTCGCCGTAATGAGGGGAATGCAGCAGAGCATCAACCCGTTTCTCGTACGCATCAGGCGCGGGGTCGGCGAGAAACGCGTCGATCTCAGCGAGCGTCGGCGGCAGTCCCGTGAGATCGTACGTGACCCGGCGCAGAAGCGTTTCCTTGTCGGCTTCCGGCGATGGCTTCAACCCCTCCCGTTCCAAACGCGCAAGAATGAACTGATCGATCGGGTTTCGCACCCACGAACCGTTGGCGACGACGGGGGGCTCTGGCCGTTTCGGGGACACATAGGCCCAGTGCGTATCCCACTTCGCGCCTTCATCGATCCACCGGCGCAGCAGTTCTATCTGCCGGGCGCTCAAGGTGTGCCCGGATTCGGGAGGAGGCATCCGATCTTTGGGATTCGGATCCGTGATTTTTTCGATGAGCAGGCTCTCGTCGGCATTCCCGCGCTCGATCACTCCGCGCTTGGCAAACATGCCCTCCTGCGTGTCGAAATGAAACTTCGTCTCGCGCTTTTTTTCGTCGGGGCCGTGGCACGCGAAGCAGTTGTTCGCGAGGATCGGAAGGATTTCACGGTTGAAGCTGACGGGCCGGGCTGCAGGGGCTCCCTGCGCGCGCGCTGCCAGGCTCGGCGCTCCCGGGAGGACCTGGCCGGTCAGGCCGAAAGAGACAGCCGCGACGGCAAGGGCACAGGTCCGCGCTCTGCGCATGCGACATATTAGTGCCAAATCCTGCGGCAGATCTCTGTTTTCCGGCGGGACGTTTCCCGTCACGTGCTTCGTCGCGACGGAAGATTCAGCGGAGCAGGACGAACAGGACCACCCCCACGACCAACGTGAGGATTGCGGCCAGGGCTATCGTCGTATGGCGCCGGCGCCGCGTTTCGGAAATACGCAGCTCGGCAATATTTGTCCACAGCGCCTTTTCCAGCCGTATCCCCGTTGCGGTTCCGCCTGGAACCATGACCACGGGACGAGCTTGCTCGGGCGTTCTGGTCATCGGCGCGATGAATCGGTGCCCCCGCTTCGGGACGGTTTCGATGTAGAGCGGCCGCTCGGCCGAGTCGCTGAGCACATCCCGAATCTGCTTGATCGAGAAATTGACCGACTGATCGAAGTCGACGAACGTCCCGTCGGGCCACAACTCGGCGCGGATTTCCTCCCGGCTGACCAGGCTGCCGGCCCTGCGGACCAGAAGCAGCAACAACTTGAAGGGCTGGGGCTGAAGTTTCAGACGCCGGTTGTTCCGGCGAAGCTCGCCGGCATCGACATCGAGGTCGAACTCGCCAAAACGAAACGTTTCAAGGGTCTGCGAAGCCATGCGCGAAAAGCACAACGGGATGAGGTTTCAAAAGAGCGTATCACGTGCCCCGTCCCTTCCCACATATGCTGCCGCAACGCACTATGATACAAGCAGTTATGCGCTCGGCACCTGCTCACGATTTGCGCATGCGCCGCTCATGGCGATCGATCCGTTCCCATCGTATCGTTGCCCCGAGACTTGTGGAGGACCCCATGAGGATCGGGGAACGAGATGTGGCTGCATTGACGATTCAGGAGAGAACAGACGTGGCGCCAATTACCGACCTTGACCTGTCGCACGCGGTGCAATCGGACGCGTGCGTGCTTTTCACCGGCGATCATGAAACGGCCGAGGCGCTCGCCAGGCGGCTACACGCCCTCAGCGGCTGGCGGTATGGACCCTTTGTCGCCGTGAACTGCGCGTTGCCTGACGCGGAGCCCCGTTTGTTGCAGCTGCTGGACGTCGAGAAGCCCGATGTGCCGAACGGCACATCCTGGCCGACCCTCGCCCAGTCGGGGGCGGTCTTTCTCCGTGAAGTCGGCGAGTTGGATCCGACACTCCAACTCCGTCTGTCGGAACGCCTGGCGGCGCTCAGAACGAGGCCGGGCTACGTGCGCCGTATGAGGCGCCGAGTGATCTCGTCCAGTTCAATCCCCCTCGAGTCGCGGGTCGAAAACGGCACCTTCGACGCACGACTGTTCTACCGGCTGAACGTCATTCACATGGTGATTTCCGGCCCTTCGCCCGCTGAGTGATGCGGCGGGCTTCGGCGCGCCAAGCCCTCTTCGCTCGCCTGAGTGACCCGGCCAAGCTTGGGGCGGCATCCCCGTCCACGATGTCTGCTGCAGAGATGAATTCCGTGAGTGTGAGATACCCTCGCCTGAAGGCGAGGGCTTATGGGTCGACTGAAGTCGACTGAAGGGGCGCGCCGACACGCGCATGCAGGCTCACTCCTCGCTAACTTGGAAGCGGTCGTCGTTCTGGGACTCGGCACCTTGCAGCCGAATATACTCGGCAATGGCCTCGTCCGTGACATTCCCGCTGCTGCACACGAAGTAGCCACGGCCCCACAGGTGCCGGCCCCAGAACGCCGCCCGCAGCCTTCGATAATCTTGGAGGAGATGGTGGGAGGTCTTGCCCTTGATCGCCTGCATGACACGGCTCGGCGCGATCTGGGGCGGGGCGCTCAGCAACAGATGCACATGGTCCGGCCGCACGTGGCCCTGCAGAATCTCGATGTC
>JBBQEJ010000066.1:0-26090 GCA_038320555.1 Vicinamibacterales bacterium
GACCGTGTCTGTCGCGCTGCCGCTGCTCCGCCAGGAGCCGCGCGCGCAACAGCCGCAGGAGATCGCACGGTGATTCGGGCCCTCATCGTGGACGACGAAGCGCCGGCGCGTGAACGCCTGCGCCGGATGCTGTCGAGCGCCGAGGTGGACGTGGTCGGCGAGGAAGCGATGGCGAGGATTGAGGCGCTGCAGCCGGATCTCGTGTTCCTCGACATCCAGATGCCCGCGCTGAGCGGACTGGAGGTGGCCGCGCGACTGCAGGCACCGCGGCCGCGCATCGTATTCTGCACCGCCTTCGATCATTTCGCAGTCGAAGCGTTCGAGCTGCACGCCGTCGACTACCTGCTGAAGCCGGTGAATCAGGAGCGGCTCGGACGCACGGTGGAGAGAATCAGCGGAGAGCTCGATCAACAGCGCCGGCAGATCCGCGAGCGCGACGATGCGGTGCGCACGCAGATGCGGCTGATGCCGGAGGATATCCGCGGCGCGTCCGGTGTGATCTGCGCGGGCGCGTGCGAGCCCGCCGACGGCGTCGGCGGCGACTACTACGATTTCCTGCCGCTGTCGGACGACCGTCTTGGAATCGCTCTGGGTGATGTCTCCGGCAAGGGGATGTATGCGGGGATCCTTGCCGCGGCCTTTCAGGCGCGGCTGCAGGCCATCACCGCCCACGGACCCCTCTCGCCAGGGGCCATCCTGCGCGAGCTCAATCGGTTGACCATCGGCACGATCGAAGGCAACCGATTCGCGACCGTCTTCTTCGGCGTCTTCGATCCCGCCGGGGAAACGCTCACCTACGTGAACGCCGGGCATCCTCCCGCGATTATCCTGTCGCGAACCGGCGAGGCGCGCACGCTCGACGCCACGGCGCCCGCTGTAGGCTGGACGGCCGATGCGGACTATCCCGAGGCCGTGGTCACGCTGTCGCCCGGTGATGTATTCGCCGCGTTCTCGGACGGCCTGACGGAGGCGATGGCGCCCGCCGGCGACGAGCTGGGTACGAACGGCGTCATCGATATCATCCGCGGAAGAGCCGGGCTGACTCCGCGCGACCTCGTGGACGCCGCCCTCGCGGACGTTCGAACGTTCTCGGGCAACGCGCCGGCGGCAGACGACCGTACCCTGGTCATCGCACGGCTACAGGAGGCCCGATGATCCGCGCGCTGCTGGTCGACGACGAGCAGCCCGCGCGGGCCCGGCTGCGTCGGTTGCTCACCGAAGTGCCCGATGTGGAGATCGCGGGAGAGGCTGAAGACGGCGGGCGCGCCATGGAAGAGATCGCGCGGCTCGTGCCGGACGTCGTGTTTCTCGACATCCAGATGCCTGGGTGCACAGGGATGGAGGTCGCCGCGTCGCTGGCGTTACCGCGGCCGCACATCATTTTCTGTACGGCATTCGATCAGTACGCCGTCGACGCGTTTGAGGTGAGCGCGGTCGATTACCTGCTCAAGCCGATCAACCGCGCGCGCCTCGCGCGGGCGCTCGATCGCATTCGCGCCGGGCTGAAGTCGGACGACGCGGTCGAGAGGGCGACGCTCGCAGCGGCACCACCGTCACGGTTTCTGGCCCGCCGAGGATCGACCTACCACGTGGTACTTGGACGCGATGTGCTGTGCTTCGTCTCCGAAGACGGGTTGACGAGACTCTCTGCCGCCGATCAGCAGTACTGGATGTCGCCAACCCTCAACGATCTGGAGGCGCGGCTCGACCCCCGCCACTTCTTCCGCATCTCGCGCGGCGCCATCGTCAACCTCGATACCGTTCGCGAGGTCTCGCCCACGGCCGGAGGGCACGGCGAGCTCATGCTCAAGGATGGCTCCCGGTACGAGGTCAGCCGGCGACGATTCAAGGAATTGGCGGAGAAGCTGGGAGCCTAAGGAAGGGCTCAGGGCTCAGGGTAGAGATAGAGAGGCTGGCGACGGAACATGCTGCATTTATACAAACTCGTGCTATCGCTTCACATCGCGGCGGGCCTGACGGGGCTCGCGGCGTTCTGGACGCCGGCCTTTGCCCGCAAGGAGGGCACGACGCACGTGCAGGTCGGGCGCGTCTTCTACAAGGCGACCTGCGTCATCGCGCTGACCGGCCTGGCCCTGGCTGCGCTCGTCCTTCTTGCGCCGCTGGCGGTGCATCCTCGCGCCGCGACACTGACCGCTGCGCAATTCGCGGCAGCAGCCACGCAGGATCGGCTGTCGGCGCTCTTCCTGGTGTACCTCGTCATCATCACGTTCGCTCCGGTGTACCACGGCGTGCGGGTGCTCGAGACACGGGGAGCGTCCTGGAAGATGCGCACGCCGTTTCACACGGCGCTTGGTCTCGCGGGAATTGCGGCTGCCGGCGGGATGATCGTGCTCGCGCTCGCGGCACGCGAGCCGGTGTTTGCCGCGCTGAGCCCGATCGGTTTCCTCTCAGGCCGCAGCAACCTGCGGTTCGCGCGACAGCCGTACGCCTCGAGGATGGCCTGGTGGTACGAGCACATGGGTTCCATGCTTGGGGGCGGCATCGCGTTCCATACGGCATTTCTCGTCATTGGTGCGGGACGTCTGCTGGGCACTCAGCTGACCGGATTCGCCGCGGTCGTTCCCTGGATTTTGCCGTCGCTCATCGGCATTCCCGCCACCGCGCTCTGGGTTGGGTACTACAGGCGTCGGTTCAACGAGGACGGTGGGTCGAACGCTGCGAGCGTTGTCGCCCGCTCAGCATAGCGATGGGCAAAGTCGGCAGGTATACTGATGCCCCTCATGGACCTGCTCGCCTTGTTGCCACACCAGCCGCCGATGCGGTTGCTCGAGGAGGTTGTGGAGCTGCAACCCGGCAAACTGGCGATCGCGCGGCGCGTGACGCACGAGACAGACTTTTATTTCCAGGGACACTTTCCCGGCGATCCGATCGTGCCCGCGGTCATTCTGGTGGAAATGCTGGCGCAGGCGGGGGGCCTCGCAGCGGGGGCGCCGCGGGAGGGCGACCCGCAGATTCCCATTGCGCTGCGCGTCGCGGGGCTTGGGCCGTTCAAGTTTCCAGCCGCCGCTCGCGCCGGCGACGTTCTCGAAGCGCACGCGCGGGTCGTGGGGCAGATCGGCGGACTCTATAAGATTGAAGGGGAAGTGGCTGCAGCGGGCCGGGCGGTCGCCACCGGTTCTGTCACCCTCGCGCGGATCGGACCTTGAGCCGCCGTATCCGGTCGACCCGCCTGACCATGATCTACGACCGGCGGCGGCTTCGCCGCCTTTTCTACGACATGCGCACCGAAGCGAGCGGCCCCGGACGCGACGCAGCCGCACTCGGTGTTGGCATCCTGATCGGTTGCTCCCCCTTTTACGGATTCCATCTGCTTCTGGTCTGGCTCGTCGGGTGGCTGCTCCGCCTGAACCGCCTCAAGATGTACCTGGCGGCGAACATCTCCAATCCGTTGTTCTCACCAGTGCTCGTGCTGTCGGAACTGCAGGTGGGCGCCTGGGTGCGCCGCCACGATTACCACGAGTTGTCGCTGTCAGCGATTCGCACAACGAATGTCTGGATCTATGGGGGCGACCTGCTCCTTGGCAGCGTGATCGTCGGCGCGATACTTGGCTTGACGGTCGCGTCGGCCACCTACGCCACAGCCGGCGCGATGCGCCGCGGCGATCCGCTCGCCCAGCTCTGGGAGAGGGCCAGCGATCCATATCTGCCGTTCAGCATCACCGCCTGGGAATTCGCGCGCGGAAAGCTTCGCGGCGATCCGCTTTATCGAGCAACCGCGGCCACTGGACTCTTGCGGAACGGGAGAACGCTCGTCGACGTCGGCTGCGGTCAGGGCTTGACCCTCTCGGTGCTCGTGCACGCCTCGCGTCTCTGGGCGGAAGGAGGCTGGCCGGCCGAGGCGCCGCCGCCGCCGCAATTCGCCCGGCTCGTCGGGATCGAATTGCGCCCGCGTGTCGCGCGGCTTGCGCAGCAGGCGCTTGGGCCTGCGGTCGAAGTGCTGTCGCGCGATGCCCGAGACGTGATGCCGACGGAAGCCGCAGCGGTGCTGTTCTTCGATGTGCTGCACCTGATGCCGCCCGACGATCAGGAGCGGATGATCGCTCGTGCCAACGCCGCCCTCTCACCGGGCGGCGTGATTCTCATCCGGGAAGTCGATCTCGCCGGTGGCTGGCGGTTCACCGCTGTCCGTGTCGGCAACCGGCTCAAGTCGATCGTGGTCGGCCACTGGCGGCAGCGTTTTCATTTCAGGACCGTGCAGGAGTGGACGTCGCTGCTCACGCAACATCGCCTGCAGGTCGCCGTCAGGCCGATGGGCGAGGGCACGCCCTTCGCCAATCTTCTCGTCTGCGGCGTGCGATCAGCGGATCAGCCTGCGCTGCACGAGACGGCCCACGTAGACAATCGACGCGGTGGAAACACCCGACGCGGAATCGAATTCACCGCCGGACCAGAGCGCGCAGGAGACCGGTGAGCCCCCGGGTGCTGTCGGCGCCCACGGCACGACACGCGCTTCCAGCGGACCGCAGTAACGAAGATCCGACCACAGAACCTGCCGTCGCTCCGTCCCGATCACGATCGCGAACGTCACGCCGTGCGCGGCAAGAAAGTTCTGCACCGTCTCCAGCTCACGGGACCGTACGACGAGGGGATCGTCCAGGCCCCGGGGCAGGTGGATTAGCGGAGTGACGGCGCCTGTCACAGCGTTCACGCGACGCGAATCGACTGCATCCACTCTCGTTTCGTACGTGATCCACTGAGTGAGCGAACCCCACTCGGCCTCAGCCCGCCTGAATTGCACGGAGCGATTTGACGTGTCACGAAGTGCTTGTGCCTTCGCGTAGAGTGCCGCCTTGACTCCCCCGAGTACCGTCACGGCGATCAGAATGGCGGCCGCGATTAGGGCGGCATGACTCTTTCCGACAACGAGCGCCAGGAGACCGAGCGCCAGCACCCCACCCAGCCACGGATCGGCCATCGCAAACAGCGGCACCGCAACCGCCGGCCCAGCCGGCCAGAAAAAGCGCACGTCGGCGCCCGATATCACATCCAGGAGGAGATGGCCCATGGTTCCCGCCCAGGCCGCGAGCAAGAGCGATCGATAGCGACCGCGCTTCGACTGAAGCCGGACCAGCGCTGCTGTCAGTGCCGCACACGCGATCGCTCCGATCAGGGAGTGCGTGCCCCCCTGGTGCCGACGCAGATAGATGTCCCATCCGATCGGCATGAACACCGCGTCGAGATCAGGCGTCAGCGACCCGATCACGCATGCGGCAACCGCGCCCGGACCCAGAGCGCGGCGGCTGTCGAGCGCGACCAGCGTGCGGCCGAAGGCCACGTGCGAAACCGGATCCATGTTCTCCAGATTATCGCTGGTGTGAAATCACGACTCTTCACAGGAGCCGAGGAGTAGTCGATCTTTTCAATAAGAATCAGTCCACTCTTCCGCAAAGAGGTAGTGTCGCAATTAGGTGTGGATGCCGCGTCTACTCAGAACTCGATCAGAATCCCGCTTTGCCACGTTCGAACGATATTTCACTGTCACGACGCATTGCCACCAAGATCAAACAGGAGGACAAGAGAAAGGGAGTAATTTTCTGAAAAAACCATGACTTCCCTTCCCCCTTTCTCCTGTGTGGTCTTAAGTGTCGACTGCAGCGTGACGGCGGATGCCGCCGCTATTCAGACGCCTGACAGGTGGCGACTGGACCCTCATTCGAGACCGACGTATTGGTCCCCCTGGGCATCCCAGTACCGATAAAAGTGGTACCAGCACTCGGGATGCGACCGGACTTCGTCGGCCAGCTGGTTCGCGATCTCCTGCGCGGCGAATTGGATCGCGGAGTCGCGCGGAAGATCGCTGCGCACGACGATCTGGTTGCCGGGCAGGGCAGCAAACCGGCCGCGGCCGATGCGACGGATGAAGCAGGGGACGAGCGGCGCACCGGTCAGGCTCGCCAGCACGATCGGCGTTCGCAGGAACCACGCCTGGCGTCCGAGGAACGTGACCGCGACACGATCTCGTCCGAAGTGGCGGTCCACGAGCAGCGCGACGAAGCGGTTCTGCGCCAGCGCCCGGCGGATCTGCAGAGGCGTGTCGAGCGACTGTCGCACCTCCAGTGTCTGGACGCCCAGCAGATCGCGAATCCGCTGACGAATCCTGTTCACCTCTGGATTGGCCTCTCGCATCGCGACGACGGTCAGCGGCAAACGCAGGAAACGGGTCATCATGACCCCGCCCGCCTCCCAATTCCCGTGGTGGCCGGTGACCAGAATGATGCCTCGCCCCTCGGCGTGGAGCGCCTGGAGCTTCGCCAGCCGCTCCGGGTGAATCTCGAACATCTGCTGCGCCCTGGCGTCGCCCGCCGACACGGCTTTCAGGAAATCGATCGCGTCGCGCGTGTAGCTGCGATAAACGTCGAGCGCACGCCGGCGCAACCGACCCTCGGATTCGTCGGCGAACACCGCTCTGAGATTGTCGGCCAGGGCGGCATTGCTGGCAGGCATCAGCCGCCAGGCGATCCACGCGCCGACATGCCCGATGCCGTAGCACAGCGACGCCGGCAGGATCCGCACGCCATGGTAGGTCGCGGCAAAGACGGCTCCGCTATTGAGCCCGTGCACCGTCCAGCGGCGCGGGACCGGCGCGGTCCGCCCGAGATCGATAGTCAGACTCGCTCCAGGAAGCGGTAGTAGACCGCCAGGAAACAGGTCTTCGTCGTGTCGCGCACCGGTCTCAGCTTGCTGCGTTGTCCGGTGTAGACGGCCGTGATCGGGACACTCGCGATCGTTGCGCCGCGCCGCTTGAGTTTCACGAGCATTTCCGTCTCGATGTCGTAACCCCGCGCCGTCAGCCGCAGGCTCCGCAACACGTCCGCCCTGAAAAGGCGGAACCCACACTGAGTATCACGAATTGCAACCCCCAGGAACCGCGAGAGCGCGAGACTGCCGATCCGGTTCGCATGGTACCGCGAGGCCGGCATCGCCCGGCGATCGAAACGACGCTCGCCGAGCACGACATCCGCGCCGGTCCGCGCCGCCTCGGCAATCAGGAGCGGCGCTTCCTCCGGCAGGTGCTGCAGATCGCCGTCGATCAGCAGGATGTGTGAGCAGTCGCGCTCGAGCACGCGCGTGAGGCCGGAACGGATGGCCGTGCCCTTGCCGCGGTCTCCCGCGTTCATCATCACGTCCGCGCCGGCGCGGCGGGCGGCATCCGCGGTGCCGTCAGTGGACCCGTCGTCGACCACGCAGACGGCGGCGACATGGGGGAACAGGCAGGTAACCACCTTCGCGATCGTGCGCGCTTCGTTGAACGCGGGAACAAGGGCCTGCACGCGCATCATCATCACCGCGGACTACGACTTCCGATTAACAACGCCGGCAACAGCAGCACAGACGCGGCGACGAGCGTGAAGACACTCACCACGGAGACCAGTCCGATGGATCGCAGCGGCGGATAGCTCGACGTGACGAGCGTCCCGTACCCCGCCAGGGTGATCAATCCGGCAACGACGACCACGGGAGCCAGCTGCGCCACGGCGGCTTCAGCGTCGCCGTGGTCGCGATATCGATGCACGACGTGAATGCCGTAGTCGATCCCGATGCCGACAAACGTCACCACGGCGAACAGCGCGAAGAGATCGAGGGGAACCCGCGCCAGCGCCAGCAGGCCTGCAGCCCAAATCAGGCCGGCCACTGTCGGCACGATGGCCAGCAACGACAGCCGCCACGTCCGAAACGTGACGGCAATCATGACGACAACGACGAGCGATCCGATTGACAGACCGCGCAGGAACTGCGGCACGAAACGCGCCGCGAGCTCGCGGTTGACGAGCGCGAGTCCGGTCAGGCGCCCCGCGTCGCTGCTCGCCGCCGCAATCCGTTCGAGGGCGCGCGCCTGACCGCCGTTCGAGGGAAACGCGTACGTCGCGAGGGTCCAGCCGTCCGGTTCGCGTGACACGAACCGGCCGATGAGATCGCCCAGGCCGTGCGCTCGATAACCGTCGAAGGTGAGGCGCTGCTCGGGATCGAGAAGTCGCGGCAAACGCTGAAGAAAGGGATCCAGCGTACCCTCCCGGAATCCCGCATTCGACGCTGCGCGAGCCAGGTCAGCCTGCGCCGCGTGGGCTTGCGGCGCCTGGGCGCGGATGCGGACCATCGCACGCTCTTGCGCCGCGTCGGACGGCAGCAGGACCGAGGGGGCGTCAATCGTGAGGTCCGGCGCCTCGTCGCGCACGCGAGCAACCAGTGCGTCGTTCGCCCGGAGCAACGGCTCGAGCGCAGGGCCTTGTTCGAGCCACACGTAGACATCGCTCGGCAGTCCGAACATCTTGCGGATGGACTCCTCGTACAGGGCGCCGGGCGTGGTCGATCGCATGCGCTCGAGCGACGTATCGACGCGCAGCCAGAGCGACGCCGCGCCGAGCGCGACCGTCGCGCCTGCCGAGACGGTGAGCACAAGCGCCCGGCGCCTCGCGATCCATGAGGCGAGCGAGGGCCACGTCAACGCTTTGATCGGTCCGCGCGGAGCGTGCCTTGGCAGGAGCGCCGGGACAAGGACGAGCGTGAGCAGTCCGCACGCCACCATGCTGTGTCCGATGACCAGCCCGAGCTGTTGCAGGCTCGGGAAATCGACGAACACGAGGCCATAGAATGTCGCGGCCGTGGTCAGCATTCCGAGGAGCATGCTGGCCGAGGGTCCTCCCAACGTCGCCACGGATTCTCCGACGCCGAGCCCCCCCGCAAGCGCGAGTCGATGCGCGACATACACAAGGACTACCCCGTCGATTCCCAGGCCGAAGAGCATGGCGGCCGCCCCGGTCGCCGCTGCCGAGAGGGTCGCCCCTCCCAGTCCCATCAGGCCGAGCGCCACGATGAGCGACGCGCTCGAGGGCAGGGCGCCGCAGACGAGCAGCCATACGCTCCGGAAAACGAGATAAAGGAGCGGCAGGATCACCGCAAGCGACCCCACGCCGTTCAGGATGCTTTCCCGCCTGACGACGGCCTCCGTTTCGAGCGCGATGCGGTGCCCGCCCGCGAACGCGACCTCGAGTGGCTGCGCCTCGTCGTCGTCGGAGCGGACGGCGCTTGATTGCGCCGCGCCGATCGCCTCCAATCGCTGCATCAGCAAGTGAGAAAAACGGGTATCGAACGGAGGCTGCCGTGGCTTGGCGATGACGAGCCGCCGCCGGCCGTCGCCGCTGACGTATCCTCCTTCCGTAATCCCGACAGTGATCCCTGCGCGCTGCCCCCCGAGCTGCCGTCGAAGCAGCCCGAGCAGATCGAGCGGATCCTGACGGACCATCGCCGCAACCGCGGGAGACGGCATCGTCAGCAATTCGCGTGACGAGGCAAGCGCGCTGGTCATGCCCGCAGGCTGCAGGCGTGCAAGAGCGGTGTCGAGTGCGGCGCCACGCAGCAACAGGAGCTGGTGCTCAGCCAGCCAGGCCCAATCACGATCCGGGCCTGCGGTCCCGGGATCCACCCACTCGATCTCGGGGGCGGCACGCAGCGCAGAGATCCAACGGTCCACGTCTTCCGAATAGTCTGCGACAGCGTGCCCCTCCGGTGCGGTGAAGACGACAAAGAGTTGATCGAGGGATCCGAAGCGCTGCAGGAAGGTGCGAAATGCCGGGATGGCGTCACCGTCGCGCGGCAACAGACTCAGAACATCGGCGTCGAAGGCGAGGCGTCTGAGGCCGAGGCACGATACGAGAACGAGCATCAACGATCCACAGACGACGAGTACCCGGCGGCGGTGGGCCCACGAAACGATGGACTGGATCGGTGAGAGCACGAGGTTCCTGGGAGCGCTGGCAGCCCGGGAGTATAACATCTTGTGTTAATCTGCCCGGTCGATCCATGCATGTGCTGCTGCTTCGTCCCGTTCCTGGAAACGAACGCTTCGGTCTCGGACCGTTCTTCCGCATCGAAGCCTGGCGGCCGATCGCCGGCGAGTTCGATATCTTCTTCGGGCTTGAGGCGGCCAGCGACGACGGGTTGAAGGGATTGGTCAAGGACGCGACCGTCGGCCAGACGGAGCAGGCAATCGAGATCGCGCGAACGATCGGTTACGGGGTCACAGGAAATTTCGTGATAGACCCGGCATGGCAGGAACAGGATTTCGAACGGCTGTGGGACTTCGTCGACCGGAACGCGCTGCATCAGGCGGGATTCACCATCCTGACGCCACTTCCGGGCACGGCGTACTTCGAAGAAATGCGTCCTCGTCTCGGCGCGCGCAAGTGGGCCCATTTCGACATGCACCACTTGCCCTGGGAGCCAACGCTGAGCCCCGACCGGTTTTTTGAGCTCTACTGCGAAACGTGGCGTCGCTCGGTGCTCAACCTGGGAGGCCGCAGGAGCGTCTGGCAATGGCTACGGCAGGTCGAGCCGCGCAACGCGATGTTCCTGCTGAAAGCGCTGCGCCGCACGCAGCGGATGATGGACCCGCAGCGCTACCTGGCGGAATACGATCTCGGCAGGCCCGAAGACTCGGTTGCAGGCACGATGGCGCCAATTACGAATTGCTGATTGACGATTGGGTAGCGGCGGCATTCACTACCACGCTACATTCGAGTAATTTCTATTTCTTTTCCACCAGAAACATCTTCTGATCCACGGGGCCATTGACAACGACGTTTTCGAACACCATGAGCTTGGTGTCCTCATTTGGAAACGTCATCTTCATGGCCGCGAGCAACATCGACGTGCGATCAACCCACAAATCGAGGCGCGTCAGCCCCTGCTGAATCTGCTTGCGGGTGGGGACCATCGTGATTCGCCACGTTCCCGCGCGCTCGTCGGCCTCCGTGGCGGTGATGGTGAAGTTCCGGCGCAGCTCGTCTGGCGATTTGTCGAGGAAGTATTTCTCGATCCGCCGCTGTGCGGCAGCGATGTCGCTCTCCTGGTGAACCGCGTGCGATGGCCAGACGAGCGTCAGCCTGTTTTGATCGATCAACACCGTCCGCGGCTCCGGGTCGGAATAGCGCAGCACAATCTTCGACGGGCGTTCGACCGCCAGGGTGCCCTGCGCCACCAGCGGACGGGACAGGAGCGACGACGTCGTTGTTTCGGTGAAACGGGCAGTGACGGTCTTCAGAGAGCTTTCAACGCCACGGCCACGGACGTAAATCTCGTCGAAGAGATCCCGCGGCCCAGGCGCGGCGGCGTGGGGAAGGAGGCCGGCACACGCGCAGATGATCGCGCACGTGAGAAGAACGGCTGGTCCGCGGCGCCGTTGTTCCCTCATCGACGCCAATGGTAACGTACGCGGGCGTGTCTACCGGGATCGTCATCACTGGCCTCGGCATCGTCTCACCTTTCGGGACCTCTCCCGATTCATTCCGCGATGCCCTCATCGCCGGGCGCCACGGCCTCGCCCCCGTGACAGCGTTCGACACCAGCAGTTGCCGCGCGCACTGCGCGGCACTGGTCACGGATTTCGATCCCACGCGCTGGATTCCGTTGTTGAAGCTGCGCCGGATGGATGCCGCCGGCCAGTACGCCGTTGCGCTTGCCCGGCAGGCGCTCGACGATGCCGCAGTCCCGTACGGCGAGACGCCGGACGACGGGCTGGGCATCGTGCTCGGCACGTATACAGCCGGAGGACAGCCGACCGAAGATTTCCTTCGTGGTCTGTTTGCGCTCGGGCCGACAGGCGCGCCAGCTCTCATCTTCAACGCGACGGTCGCCAACATTGCCGCGAGCCTCGCGGGCCTCGAGATGAAGCTGCGCGGACCGAACGCGACCATCAGCCAGAAGGAGGTCTCAGGCCTCGCCGCGATCGCGCACGCGTCGGATATCCTGCGCCACGGCCGCGCTCGGGCGTTGGTCGCCGGCGGTGTCGATGCCGTGTATCAGGTGTTCTATCGCGTGCACGATCGCTTCGGCGTCCTCTCGCATGCCAACGGCGGCCCTGAAGGCAGCCGCCCGTTCGATGCCACGCGAAACGGCTTCGTGCTGGGGGAAGGCGGTTTCGTCATCGTGCTGGAGAACGAAGAGGACGCGCGCGCGCGCGGCGCACGCATCTACGGCAGCCTCCTGGCATCCGCCGCGGGCGGCGCGTCGGTCGGACTGAATCAATGGCCCGATCGCCCGGAGCCGTTGACACGCATCATGGCCCAGGCGCTCGCGCAGGCGGGTGTCCGGCCCGAGGCAGTCGATGTGGTGTATGCCGCGGCGAATTCAAGCGCGCTCGATGGGATCGAGGCGAAGGCGCTCGAATCTCTGTTCGGCAACGGCCGCGCGATCATCACGACGACCAAGGGCGCACTGGGGGAATCCGGCGCGGCGGGCGCGGCGAGTTGCGTGGCGGCCCTCCTGTGCGGGCGCGCCGGGGCGGTGCCTCCGATTGCCGGTCTCGAGCATCCTGATCCCGCATGCGCGGGACTTCGCCTGGCGTATCGAGCTGAGCCGGTGCCAGGCCCGCTGGTGCTGGTCAACAGCGTCGCGTCCGGCGGAGCACTCGTGAGCGCGGTACTACGCGTGTCGGGTTGAACCCCGCGCCTCCTCCACGAGCGACATTGGTGTTACGATACTCGACCGGCGCGTCGCCGGCCCCATTTGCGTGACGTCGGATCTCGATCTCTCCGGGCGTGTGGCCGTCGTAACGGGCGGCTCGCGAGGCATCGGCCGTGGAATCGCTGAGCTGCTGGCCGAGCGCGGCGCGGCGGTCGCGATCACCTACCTTTCTGGTGAAGCGGCCGCGCGCGAGGTCGAAGCCGCGGCCGGGTCTCGCGGGCAGCGTGTCTGGGCCGGCCAGTGCAATGTCGCCGACGAGCAATCCGTCGCCGCTTTTTTCGAGACGGTCGCGCGCGAGGTCGGGCCTGTCGATGTGCTCGTGAACAACGCGGGCGTCACTCGTGACTCGCACATCGTGATGATGGACGCGTCGCGCTGGGAGGTCGTCCTCCGCACGAATCTGGACGGGGCGTATCATTGCGTGCGGGCCGTCACGCGCGGCATGCTTCTGCGGCGTTGGGGCCGAATCGTCAACATCACCTCCCCCAGTGCGACGATGCCCCTTCCGGGACAGGCGAACTATGCCGCATCGAAGGCGGGACTGATCGGCCTTACGCGCGCGCTCTCCCGCGAGCTGGCGTCACACGGCGTCCTCGTCAACGCGGTGTCTCCAGGAATGATCGATACTGAGATGCTGGCGGCGATGCCCGCAGCGACGCGGACGCAGGCACTGGAGGCCGTCGCGGCCCGACGAGTCGGCACCACGGCAGAAGTCGCGCAGGTGGTCGCGTTTCTGGCCTCGGGGGCTTCGTCATACGTGACCGGGCAGGTTATCGCGGTCGATGGTGGGCTGACGTAAGCAACGGAAAAGGGAAGAGGCAAAACCTGAACCCATGAGTGACGCGCTCCATACGGAAATCAAACAAGCGCTGGTGCGAAGCTTACGGCTGCCGATGCAGCCCGAAGAGATAGGCGACAGCGTGCCGCTGTTCGGGGAAGGCCTGGGCCTGGACTCGATCGATGTGCTGGAGCTCGTGCTCGAGCTCGAGCGATCGTTCGGGGTGACGATCGACGATCAGGATACCGGCACCAGGGTTTTGCGATCAGTGGACACGATCGCGGCATTCATCGAAGCCAGCCGTAAAACCATTGCTGATTGACGATTGCCAAATGCTGATTGCCCCAATCAACAATCAGCAATCAACCATCAGCAATTCACCTTCACCATCGCCTCCGTGCTGAATTCCCTGACCGTCGACGTCGAGGAGTGGTTTCACATCTGCGGCGTTCCTCTGTTGCAGCCCGAAACATGGTCGCGTCTTCCGAGCCGCGTCGAGCAGACCACACGGATGCTGCTCGATGAGCTCGACGCGGCCGGAATCAGAGGGACCTTCTTCATCGTCGGCTGGATCGCGGAGCGGTATCCAGGACTCGTCGGGCTGATCCTCACGGCCGGGCACGACGTGGGATCGCACAGCTTCTGGCATCGGCGGGTGTACGATCTGGATCGCGCCTCTTTCGCTGAGGACCTGAACGCCAGCGTCACTGCGCTCGGGGCAGCGGGGACGCCGGCGGTCACCGCGTTTCGCGCTCCGGAGTGGTCCATCAACCACCGCAGCGAATGGGCGCTCGAGGTGCTGGTGCAGCAGGGCTTCAAGGCCGATGCGAGCATGGCGCCCCTCAAGATCGTCGGGGACGTGTCGTATCCACGCGGCCCGCACGTGCGCTCAACTGCGCTCGGGCCGATCGTCGAAGTGCCGCCGCTCGTGGCGGACCGTTTCGGGCAGGTGATGCCGATGGGCTGGGGCTGGGGGCTGCGCATGAGCCCTCCCTCAAAAGTGTTGAAGGAGATCGAGCGGGCCAACAAGCTCGGCCGGCCCGCTGTGCTAACGATACATCCGTGGGAACTCGACCCCGATCCACCTCGCGTACCGCTTCCCTTGGGTCTGCGGTTCGCCCATTACTTCCGTCTGGACGGCTTTCCGGGACGGCTGCGAACGATTCTCCGCGCTGCCTCGTTCGGTCCGCTTCAGGCCGCCGCCGCGCGCGCAGGATTGGACTGATGATCCTGTTGCCGTCTGCGATGGTGTGGTTCGGCAGTCTTCTGTACGCCGCGGATTCCGGTATACCTCGCGTCGCCCTCCAGGATCCGGTCGACGCGACCACCCTGGCGCGCATGATGACGACCATGGGGCGGCCGCCTCTCGAGATTGCGGTGCGAGTGCCGATCGAGCTGGAGCGGTCCACGACGCCGCCTGCTGATGTTGAAGCCCGGGTCGCCTCGTATGAGGCCCGCGGCGCGCGGCTCTGGCCCGTTGTCGCCCTGCCGTCGGATCAGGCGGGGGCAGCGCGGTGGCGCGCGCTCCTCCAGCAGTGGATCGCGCGGCACCGTGGGCATCTGGCTGTGCTCGAACTGCGCGGACCGGAGAACGCTCTGCCGTTTGCCGGATTTGCGCTTCAAGCGGCCGCAACTGACTTGCGAGCCGCCGCCCCGTCTGCCCGGGTCGCGATCGGCGGACCGATCACGGCGTCGGACAGCCTGCCCCGGTTGATCGATGCGAGCACTGCACCTTACGTGGACCTCATCGCGGTGTCCTCACGGGCGGCGGCGGATCAGGCGCTCGCTTCGTTGAAGCGCGTGGCGCCGGCCATCAAGGCGGTGCTGACCGATCAGCGGCTGCCGGAGGATCCGGACGCGGCGCGAACCGCACTGATCGACCTGCAGGTCGTGAGCCTGGGATCTGACGTCGTGGCGATCGCCGCCGAAGGGGAGTCTCGCGCCCTGGAGGCGGCGGTCAGCGCGCTTCGCCCGCTGCTGCCCCTGTTGAGCGGGCAGGTCAACGCGATCGACGCCGGAGCGTCGTCGCTGAAGCTGAGCGTCCAGGGGGAAGCCGCCACGGAGAAGGTTCCCTACCGTCTGCTGTTCGAGAACCGGACGTTCGGAACGTATCTGTTCTACCGGTCCGAAGAAAACCGCGCGCCGCTTGACATCACGCTCAACGTGCCGATTGAGGGGGCACCCGTTGTGGTGGATCTCGGCCGGGGAACCCAGGCTCCCGCCGGCGGGTATCGTCGCGACGGACAGACGGTGCACGTGCAGGCGCCTCAGACGGGCAGTCCCATGCTGGTCGATTTCAACGCGGAGGCCAGCGAAGTCTTCGCCGAGCGGACCGAGGTCTCCGCGGAGCGCCGGCTGTCGGTCGAGGAGATAATCGCGAGCCACCGTCTGCAGCAGGCGTCCCAGGATCTGCTGATGCAGCACTATTCCGCGCGCGTATTGATGGAGCAGCACTTCAGACCGACGGTAGCCGATCCCGGCTACGACGTCGTCACCGAGAATCGTTATTTTTCCGGACCTGACGGGGTGGAATGGGAGGAGGTGTCATTCGCCGTCAACGGATCGCACTGGGGCGCCAACCGGCCGCCGTTTCCGCTGCTGCAGCCTGAAAAAGTCCTGTCGCTGCCCCTGCAACTGCGATTCGGGGAAGACTATCGTTACCGGCTCGACGGCATGGAACGGGTGGACGGGTTCGACTGCTACGTCGTGAAGTTCGATCCCATCGAGGGGAAACAGTCGCTCTATCGCGGAACCGTCTGGATCGATCGCCGGACGTTTGCGCGTGTGAAAGTACAAGCGCTGCAGACCAACCTCTCCCCGCCTGTCGTCTCGAACGAGGAAGTGCAGCGCTATCGTCCCGTCGTATCGATCGAGGGCGTTCCATTGTTCCTGTTCGAGGGACTGACGGCCCGGCAGATTGTGATGATCGCGGGCAGGAACCTTCTGGTGGAAAAGTCCGTGAAATTCACCGACTTCGTCGTCAACGGAGGCGACTTCGTCGAGACCCGGCAGGCGGCGAGAGCTGGCGATCGAATCATGTACAGGGAGACGGACCAGGGTCTGAGGTACTACGTCAAGCGGGGAACGGGCCGCGTGGTCAGTGAACGGGCGACGCAGAAGGCCAAAGCCATGGCCATGGGCGTCACGATCGATCCGTCATTCGGCTTTCCGCTTCCCATCTTCGGCATTAATTACCTGAACTTCGCTCTTGGCGGCCGGCAGGATTCCCAGCTCGCGATGCTGTTTGCGGGCGTGCTCGCGGCCATCAATATTCAACGCCCGAAGATTGGGCACACGCCGTTCGACGCGAGCGTGGATATGTTCGGCATCGCGGTGCCGTCGAGCGATCGCGTTCACGACGCCCAGGGCGAGCGATCGGGCGAACGGGTGATCACATGGCCGGAAACAACCGGGCTCAATCTTGGATGGCAATTCACGCCGTTCCAGAAGGGCACGTTCCAGTATCAGCTCCGGTTCGACGCCTATCACAAGGACACGACGACGGTTGATGCGTTTCAGGTGCCGAGCAGCACGATCACGAACGGGGCCGGCGGCGCCTACGAATACCGTCGTGGCGGATATAGTTTCGTGGCCAACGGTGCCTGGTACAACCGGGCGAGCTGGAAACCGTGGGGGCTTGCCGATCCGTCAGCGACTGGCGACGGACTCGAAACGCCGCAACGAACGTACCTCAAGTACAGCGCCGGACTGTCCCGGGACCTCTTCATCGGGATCTTCCAGAAGCTGCACTTCAACGCCGGCTATTTCGGCGGGCAGCGCCTCGATCGGTTCAGCCGGTACCAGTTCGGGCTGTTCGACGACACGCGCATTCACGGCGTGCCCGCGTCAGGCCTGCGGTTCGACGATCTGGCGATGATCCGTGGATCCTATACGTTCAACATTTTCGAGCAGTACCGGATCGATCTCTTTCTCGAGCGGGCGTCGGGACGGGATCGCGACACGGATCGGAACTGGCAGTCCCTCACCGGAACGGGGATCGCGTTGAACGTCCGCGCACCGTTCGGAACGATTCTTCGCGCCGATATCGGCCACAGCCTGCTACCCTCGCGGTATCGTGGGATCGGCTCGACCGTAATTCAGATAATGTTCCTCAAGCCGCTCGGAGGGCCATGACGGATACGAGGATCGGACATAGCGCTGCGCGGGGGATCGGGCGGGCCGACCTGCACGTGCACTCCCGGTACTCGGACGTCAGCGGGAGCCTGCCGTTCCTCCGCAGCCGCGACTGCTACTCCTCCCCGCTCGACGTCTATCTCACGGCTAAGCGCCGCGGCATGGACATCGTGACGATTACCGACCACGACGCGATCGACGGCTGGCGGGAACTGAGGGACCAACGGCCGGACGCCGCTGACATCCTGCCCGGCGAGGAGGTCTCCTGCCGTCTCCCCGACGGCCACATCGAGGTCCACCTCGGCGTCTACGGCATCACGGAGCGGCTGCATGCCGAGATCCAGCCGCTTCGACGGAACGTGTTCGACGTGATGGCGCGGCTGAACGAATCCAGAACATTCTTCGCGCTGAATCACCTGCTGCATTTCTACCGCGAACAAGCGCCGCTCGAAACGTACCTGCGACTGCTCTCGGCGGTTCCGGCGCTCGAGACCAGGAACGGCGCCATGCTCGAGGCTCATAACGTTCTCGCCGAGCGTCTGTGCCGCGAGTGGAGGGGGGACCGGCCGCCGATCGGCTGCGTCGCAGGCAGCGATGCGCACACACTGCGACGCATCGGCCGGACGTGGACCGAAGCCCCAGGGACGACGCCGGCTGAATTCCTGGCGTCGCTGTCGGCGGGCCTGGGGAGGCCGGGCGGCCGGCATGGCGGACCGGCCGCTGTCGCGGGGGACACGTATGGCGTGATCGGGCGATACATCGCCAGCGTCTACGGCCACGGACCTCGCGATCATGCTGGCTGGCACCGCGCTGTCTGCGCGTTTCTGATCATCGCGCTGGTTCCGGTCCAGTTCATGCCGGCGGTCGTGGCGGCGGTCGGAAAAGCGCGCGAACGGCGCGCGGTGGCTGCGGCGATTGAGACGCTGGCCGCGTGGCCACGAACCGCGGCCTCGTGGCCCGCGGCCGCCGCGGAGCCGCAGTCATGACGCCGCGCAGAGTCGCCATCACCGGGATAGGAATGGTGACCGCGCTGGGCCTGACTCGCGAGGAAAACTGGACGAATCTCCTCAACGGCACGTGCGGCATGGGAGATGTGACGGTGTTCCCGACTGAAGGCTTCCGCAGCCGGATCGCAGCGGAGGTGCCGTACGGTCGCCTCACATCCCGACTCACCCCGCTGCAGCGGCGCCGGTGGTCCCGCAGCGATCAATTCGGGCTTGTCGCGGCCATGGAAGCGGTCGAGGACAGCGGTCTGACGTCGAACGGCTTCGATCCGTCGCGCATCGGGGTCCTCCTGGGCGCCTGCACGGCGGACCTGCTGCGCACAGAGCGGTATCTCGAGACGATGGTGTCGAAAGGCATTGCACACTCGCGGCCGTCTGATGTATGGAACCATTTTCCGAGCACACCGGTGGACATTATCGCGTCGCATTTTGGATTCGAAGGGCTGCGCTCGTGCATCGTAACGGCGTGCGCGTCGAGCACGATGGCAATCGGCAGCGCTGCGGATGCGGTTCGCGACGGCCGTCTCGATGCCGCCCTCGCGGGAGGCACCGACGCGATGTCCAGGCTGACGTTCAGCGGGTTCAACGCCATCCGGGTGATGGATCCACAGGAGTGCCGGCCGTTCGATCGCGCCCGCGCCGGGATGAATCTCGGCGAAGGCGCGGCGATGCTCGTGCTCGAGGATCTCGACGGAGCGCGCCGGCGCGGGGCGACCATTTACGCAGAGGTGTCCGGCCACAGTCTCACGTGCGAGGCCTTTCATCCCACTTCGCCCGAGCCCGACGGCCGCGCGATCGGCGACGCCATCCGCCGCGCGCTCGTTGACGGTTCGGTCAATGCCGACGAGGTCGATCATGTCAACGCGCACGGAACGGCCACGCCCCACAACGATCGCGCCGAAGCGCGGGGCATCCGCCTGGTGTTCGGCGAGCGGGCCGGCCGGCTGCCCGTCACGTCGGTCAAGTCGATGATTGGCCACTGCCTAGGGGCGGCGGGCGGACTCGAAACCGCCATTACGGCGCTCACCATTGCGCGCGGGGTCATCCCTCCAACGCTGCACCACAGCGAAACCGATCCCGAGTGCGAGGTGGACGTGGTGGCCAACGAGGCCAGGGAGATGCCGGTGCGTTGCGCCGTCTCCACCTCGCTCGCGTTTGGCGGCAACGACTCGGTTGTCGTCCTGCGAGCCGTCTAGGAAGCCGGGCTGTCAAGCAGGACCTGAAACAAGAGATCAAGAGGCCAGGAGCACTGGCAACATGTTCTGGAAATGTATTGCGTGGTTGCGAGAGTCGCAGCAGCTGTGTTTCACGCTACGACATCATCCGAGAGCCCGAATGCGCCACGCGTAGCGGCTCGACGTCCATCTCCTTTCCGTCAGTCCCCACAGGCAGCAGAAACCGGTTCAGCTCCTGCCCGTCCCCGTGCTCCGTACGTGCAATGGCCTGCAGTTCGCGCGCGAATTGCTCGAGGAGCGCGAAATTCGTGTGCAGCCGGGCCCGAAGCGCATCGTCGCCGAGCGGCGGTCCATCGAGCTCGGCCTGCAGCCGGCGCAGCCACTCGGCCGTCACCACGCTTGCGAAACCGGCGCCGTAGTTTCGCGTGTCGATGGCGTTCCACGCGTTCAGGAACTGCTGCATGCGCGCATGCAACACAAAGAACCGGCGCATCAGGTTCTCGATTGACGCGATGAACTCAGGCTGCCGGTACTTCCGCTGGAAGTACAGGAGGGCCGTAATCGCCCAGTAGCAGGCATTGTCCCAGGCGACTTTGGCGGTCATCACCTGCGCGTTCCCCATGATTGGGTACTGTCCCTCGTACAAGCGCAGGAAGGCGTCGTACAACCGAAGGTAGGTCGTGTTGTACTGCTCAACCCGCACCGACACGTCTTCGCCGGAGCGTTCCCGTCGAATCAGATCGGCGACGTAGTCGTTCCCCATCGCAATGAAGTCGGAGCCAGGGGAATAGAACGGATCCGTAAAGAGGCCCGCCTCACCGATGAGCCCCCACCGGTCCGGAGAGTACACACGTGTGCAGCCGTAGGCGAATCCGCGCAGCGCGAGAAAGTCCTCGAGCTCCGCCTCGTGGGACGCCACGACCTCGGCACACTGCGGCTCGAATTCGCGAAGCCAGTCGAGAGCCCGATCAAATCGATTCAGGCGGCCGAACGGATGCAGCGTCGCATCGACCACGATGCCGACGCTTGTGCTGCCCGATCCGAGGGGAATGAGCCACACCCAGTAGCCGACTCCCATCAGGTGATTCGTACTCATCCAGCGCTTTGCGGACGGGACTCGTGCTTTCCACGCGGGGTCGTCGGACCAGTCATCGATGCGAAGCCGGTGCGGGAAGCGAAACCAGCAGGCGTTGGCGAGGTGCCCCACGGGGCGCGTCAGGCCGAGATGGTGCCGAATCAAGCCGCGCCGTCCGCTGGCGTCGATCAGCCACCGGCCTTCCACGATCTCGGTGCGGCCTGCTGACTGAATCTCGAGACGGTGCAGCGAGGCGCCGAATTCGAACCTCGCGACTCGGCAATCGTCGCGCACGTCGACGCCCGCGTCACGGTTCGCCTGTAGAAGCATGTTCTCGATGCGCCCGCGGTCCAACTGGAACGACGGCACTGGAGGAAAGCCTGGGGGTCCAAGCTCGAAGCGCGTCTCGATCCGCCGGTTCCCCTCCGCCGGAAAGAAGTACCGCAGGCCGAGCTTCTCGAGCTGCCGCTGGCGAAGGTGTAGGTCGAGGTCGAGCACGCGCTGGAAATAGTGCGCGCCGATCTCGACGCTCGATTCTCCGACCTTGAAGGCGGCCTCGGGAACCGGGTGGGGACGCTTTTCGGCAAGGAACACCCGAAGCGATGGAGCTTCCCGCGTGAGTTGGCGGGCCAGGCACAGGCCCGCCAGGCCGCCACCCGCGATCAGGACGTCGTACGGCTGTGTCATGAGAAGGTCGTTCCGCGACGAACGGCCGCGTGTGGTGTCAGCTCGTCGTCCGCTGGTCGACAGGAGACGAAGGGATGTCGCCGATTACGGCCAGACGCGGCCTCCATTCCTCCAGCCGTCCGTTCTTCGGGATCCTCAGGGACACGGGCTGCGCGTTGTCGGGAAGCGGGAGCGGCTTGCGCGGATTCGCGTACACGGGGTGCTTGCCGTGCTCGCGGTACCACTCCGCCACGGTTGCGTTCTTGTACATGTTCTCGACGATCTGCCGCCATCCCACGCCCGTGTTATACGCGCAGAACGAGATCTCCCCCATCTGCGTCGCATAGGGAATGATGCACATCTCGGTGCGCCTGAAGTCATACGTCCAGAGATCCTGAAACCACATCCCCGCCACGAACATCATCAGCCATTCGTCGGCCTTGCGATTGTTGGGATCATCGAGACCGACGCCACCAAACTGGCCGCCGCTCTGCTTGTCGTACTTCTTGACGAGATCGAGCAGGCTGAACCCCTTTGGCGCCCGCGAGGGGGAGTAGTTTCGCAGGAGGCTCAGCGCCGTCTGAATCTTGGTCAGCACCGGTCCCCGCGCGGCGTCGCTGATGACGCGCGCATCCTGCATGAAGCGGTCGACGTTGATGAAGGCCGGCACCGGCGCCCACTCCTTGGTCCGCTTGCTGACCATGAAGGCGGTGCCCACGCCGCAATCCGGATGGCAGCCGCACTTCAACGTCCCCCAGTCGGCGCCGGGACCGTTCATCAAATCGGTGACGTCCGAGAACACGGCGGACGCCGAGAGGGGAAACCAGTCGCGCAATGGCTCGGTCACGCCGGTCTGGCGCTTCATGTCTTCGGCGAGGTGCGAGAGCGTGTAGCGCTTCGCGTGCCGCTCCTCGTCGGAAATCTCCTCGTCGCGGCCGGTGAACGACACCGGCTGAAACGAAACGAAGCTGATCTTGTCGCAGTTCTGCAACGCGAACTTGACGACCGGACCGACCTGATCGTCGTTGACGGTCTTGATGATCGTGACGACGAGACAGACGTCGATGCCGGCAGCGTGGAGGTTTTCAATCGCGCGGAGCTTCACGTCGAAGAGGTTCGCGACTTTCCGGTGGGAATTGGCGTCCTCCCCGACGCCGTCGAACTGCAGATAGGCGATCCGGAGGCCGGCCTCACGCGCCTCGCGCGCAAACGGGGCATCCTGAGCGAAGCGGATGCCGTTGGTCGCCGCCTGCACGCTGAAGTACCCGACGTGCCGCGCGTACCGGACAGCGTCCATGAAAATGGGAGAGATCGTTGGCTCTCCACCCGAAAACTGCACCGTCATCTGCCGCCGGGGTTTGACGCTGATCGCATCGTCCAGGAGGTGCTTGACCTCGTCGAGCGTGAGCTCGTGGACGTAGCCGACCTGGTTGGCGTCCATGAAGCAGGGATCGCACATCATGTTGCAGCGGTTCGTCAGGTCGATCGTGAGAACCGCGCCGCGGCCGTACTTGATTGAAGAGGTGCCGTGGTTGTGCAGATTGCCGGCGGCGGCGAGATAGTCGCGCCCCGGAAAGAGACTCTCGAGGCGCTTCAAAAACGCAGGGTTGATGGCCAGTGTATCGGTGAAGGTGCCGTGCAACGGGCAGGTCTTCTCGATGATGACCCTCCCGTCGCGTTCGAGAATATTCGCCTGGATTTCGCCGACCTGCTCGTTGACCAGCGTTTCGATTGACTGCTCGCCGGAGAGGATACGGGCTCGCGCGACGCGGACGCAGACCGGACAGAGGGAGTCGGTGGAGCGAGGCCATCCGAGCTCGGGCTTCGAGCGCTCCGTGCTCTTCAATAGCGGCGCGGGCGCCCAGTGCGGTTGAAAGGTGCGCCCTTTGACCCGGCGGTTGATGAACTGCAGCGCTGGCCACGTCAGTCGAGCTCCGCCAGCGAGTGCCAGCTCGAGCGGCCTCAACACGTTCATCCAGTCAACCTCCGTAAGCGCACAGGTTTCCTACGCGGAATTCTATACCAGTACGGCTTCCCTCTTGACCTTTGACGACACTCGTCGGCAATCAGCAATCAGCAGTCCGCCATCAGCAATGAGCAATCCGATCGAAGAGTTCCGTCGTCGTCACGAGGACGATCTCACGTCGCGAGTGAGACCGATGGCGTTGTATCGGCCGACAGAGAGGCTCGACGCTCTTGACCTTGGTCCAAGTTCGTGGATAAGATTCCGGCTTCGATCGACGACATTCCCGCCTCGCGCAATCTGCGAAGCTCGCGGCGCTTCGGCGAAGACCTCGCCGCAGCCTTGGCAGAGGCGGGCCGGTCGTTTGAAGAATTCTTCAGTGAGCGAGGATGTGGCATCATTCCATTCCGGACTCGCGGCCTGGCCAAATGTCCTCCGGCGATCCGGAGTCGTAGCCAGTGAGCCAGATCTTTCCCCCATGGTGGAACAAGCTCCCGATGGTGGCCGCCATCGCGGGCAGCCTCGGCCCAGCCCTCGCGATCGCGGGCGTGTGGTACTACTTTTCTCCGTGGTACACAGACGTGGGCTACCGTCCCGTTCAACCCGTCCCGTACAGCCACAAGCTCCACGTCGGGGAGCTCGGTCTCGATTGCCGATACTGTCACGCCTCGGTCGAGATTTCTGCCGTCGCGAACGTTCCGCCCACACGGACCTGCATGAACTGCCATCAGCTCGTGAAAAAGGACAGCGAGAAGCTCGCACCGATTCGGGAAAGCGCGGCCAGCGGTCGGCCGATGCGCTGGATTCGCGTCCACAAGCTTCCCGACTTCGCCTACTTCGCCCACAACGCGCACGTGTCGGCAGGAATCGGATGTGTCACCTGCCACGGCCGCATCGACGAGATGGAAACCGTCACTCAGATGTCACCCCTCAGTATGAGCTGGTGCCTCGACTGCCACCGCAACCCCGGTCCCAACAGACGCCCCGTCTCAGAGGTCACCAACATGAAGTGGACCCCGCCTCGGGACGTCGGGATGCTCGCGGCGCAACTCGAGCGCGACAGACCGGTCAATCCGCCGACTGAGTGTTCGGGGTGCCACCGGTGACACGGACTTACTGGCGAAGTCTCGCGCAGATCGAGGAACGCCCCGAATACCGCACCGCTCTCGAGCGGGAGTTCCCGGAGGGCGCCTCGGAGCTTCCCGAAGGGGTCACCCGGCGCGACATGATCATGCTCCTCGGCGGCTCGCTGTCGCTCGCGGGGCTCGCGGGATGCCGGCGCCCCGTCGAAGAGATTGTCCCCTACGTCACCGCTCCCGAGGAGATCGTCCCTGGCATTCCCCGCTATTACGCGACGACCATGCCGTTCCGCCGGAGCGCCTACGGCCTGATCGTCGAGAGCCACGAGGGGCGACCGACCAAGGTGGAGGGAAACCCCTCGCACCCCTCGACCCTCGGGGCGTCGAGCTCGCGCGTCCAGGCGTCCGTGCTCGGCCTCTACGATCCCGACCGCTCGCAATCGGTGACGATGCACGGGACTCAGAAGTCGTGGAGCGATTTCGTGACGGCCTGGGGGCCGCTGTCCGAGGCTCATGCCGCGGACGGCGGTGCCAGCCTTGCGGTTCTCTCCGAGTCCTTCTCCTCCCCCACTCTCGCGCGCCTGGCCTCTGAGCTCCGAGCCCGCTACCCCCGGTTGCAGTGGGCGACCTACGACGCCGTGAGCGACGAGAGCCGAGTCGCGGGACTGCGGCACGCCACGGGGCGCGATCTCGATCTCATGCTTCGTCTCGATCGAGCGTCGGTGATTCTCGCCCTCGACGCCGACCCGCTCCTGACCGACCCGGAGATGATCCGTCACGCCCGAGGCTTCGCGGCCGGAAGGCGTGTAGGAACCCTTTCGGCAGGCTCAGGGCAGGCCTCCGGCGGCGCCCCTTCGACGGGCTCAGGGCAGGCGATGAACCGCCTCTACGCCGTTGAAGGGGTCTACTCGCTCACAGGAGCGATGGCGGATCATCGGCTCCGTCTCGAGAGCCGGCAGATCGCTCCCTTCCTCGCAGCGCTCGCGGCCCGCATTGCTCCTCCCGAGGGCGCAGCCGCAGGCGTGGCGGGAGCCGGCGCTTCGGACGGGGGTGTCGACCCGCGCTGGATCGACGCGCTTGCCAAGGATCTTCTGGCGAACCGCGGCACGGGGTTGATCGTGGCCGGGGAACGCCAGCCCGCAGCCGTCCACGCCGCCGTGTGCGCGCTGAACTCGCATCTCGGCAACACGGGTAAGACGGTCAGCTACTACGAGACGAAGGATTCGGCGCTTCCGAGCGTCAGTTCGCTCGCTTCGCTGGTCTCCGCGATGCAGGCGGGCGCAATAGAAACGCTCGTTGTCCTGGGCGGCAATCCCGTCTTCGACGCCCCCGCCGATCTCGACTTCGCCTCGGCCATGGCGAAGGTCCCGCAGTCGATCGCGCTCGGGCACACGGTCGACGAAACATCCGTCAAGGCAACCTGGCACGTTCCGCTTGCGCATTACCTCGAATCGTGGGGAGATGCGCGCGCGGTTGGAGGCACGCTCAGTGTCGTGCAGCCCCTGATCCTCCCCCTGTTCGGCGGTCGAACGCCCGTCGAGGTCTTGGGACTGATGGTTGCGGGCCAGGATCGTCCCGGCTACGACATCGTGCGCGAGACCTGGAAACCGATCCTGGGTGAGGGCGAATTCGACAAGAAGTGGAACCGTGTCCTGCATGACGGATTTCTTTCCGACAGCGAGCTTCCAGAAGTTGTCCCCAACCTTACCGGGCAGCCCGTGGCAGAGCTCGGCCGC
>JBBQEJ010000067.1:0-25980 GCA_038320555.1 Vicinamibacterales bacterium
ACTCATACGCATGATGAGTTTCATTCGCTTCACCTCGCTGATGAGTCTGGTCATCGGCGCCTCGGCCGTGTCGGCTGCCGAGAACTGGCCGCAGTGGCGCGGTCCGGGCAGCCAGGGCATCTCGAACGAGGCGGCGCTTGCAACCGAGTGGAGCGCAACCAAGAACGTCGCCTGGAAAACGGAACTGCCGGCAGGACATTCGTCGCCCATCGTCTGGGGCGACCGGATTTTCCTGACCTCCGCAGTCGAAGGTGACGTGGTCGCCGGTGCGAACGCCGTCGGCCACACGGTCGATGGCCAGGTGTGGGTGCATCCCGACAGCGTCGCGGCCGACAGGACACACACGCTGAAGGTGCTCGCGCTCGATGCAAAGACGGGAAACGTGGTGTGGGATCGAACCGCCTACGAAGGGACGGTCTACGATGCTCGACACCGACGCAGCAGCTTCGCGGGACCCACGGCGGTCACCGACGGGACGATGGTGTATGCGTACTTCGGCCCAGAGGGCCTCTACGCCTACGATTTTTCCGGGCGGCTCGCCTGGAAAGTCGTCGAGAAATTCAAGACGCTTGGGCTCGGGACCGGAACCTCGCCCGTGCTGTATCAGAACCTGATCATCATCCAGCGCGATGAGGACGAAGGGAAAGAGTCGGTCGTCGCCGCCTATGACAAACAAACCGGGCAGGCAGTCTGGAAAACCGCGCGTCCGGTCCAGATCAGCTGGTCAACCCCGGTGCTCGTACCCCTTGGCACGAATACCGAGCTGGTTACGAATGGGACGGAGCTCGTCATCGGATACGACCCGGCGAGCGGCAAGGAGTTGTGGCGCACGACCGGTGTCGAGAGCAACGCCATTCATACGCCGCTTGTGGGCAAAGGGCTCGTCATTGTGACCGCCGGGTTTCCTGCCAAGAAGGTGATTGCGATCCGGCCCGGCGCCGTCGCGACCGACAAACGAGTCGCCTGGATTTTTGCGAAGGGCACCGGCTATGTGCTCTCCAACATTCTTTATGGAGATTACGTCTACCTGCTGACCGACAACGGCGTGGTGACATGCCTGGACGCGGAGACCGGCGCGATCCGGTACGAAGGAGGCCGGCCGCCCGTCGCCACGCACTTCATGGGATCGCCCGTGGCGTTCGGAGGATTCATCGCGATGACCAGCGAGGACGGCGAGACCTTCATGCTGAAAGCCGGCCCGACGCACGAGATCGTCCGCACCAACACCGTCGACGAGCCGGTGTACTCGTCGCTTGCGATCTCGAATGGGCGGATCTACATTCGCGGGGAGAAACACCTCTTCGCCATCGGGCTTCAGCCGCCAGCCGCCAACCGCTAGCCTCCCAACCGCGCGCCGCGAGTCCCTTCCGCCTAAAGGCGGAAGCCACAAGAGGAAACGAACCGCGAGCCACGAACCGCGAGTCTAGAACACAGTCCTGACCCCGAACTGAAATCGCCGCGGGCTGCCTGCGGAGAGGATGCGGCCGAACGTCGGCGATCCAAGGAACGCGTCGGGCAGATCGTAGTTGACCCGGTTTGTCACGTTGAACGCTTCGGCGCGCAGATCGATGGATCCACTCTGGCCGACGAAAATATGCCTCACCAGCGCCACGTTCAGGTTGCGAAATCCCGGTCCCGTCAGCGTATTCCGGCCGCTGTTGCCGAAGGTCCCGAACGGCGGCATTGAAAAGGCCTTCGTGTTGAACCAGGCGTCGGCGCTCGGCTGAGTCACCGACGTGCTGCCGCTGACATCGGGCCGATCATTGTTGCCAAATCCAAGGTTTGAGCGTCCTGTGTTGCTGTTGTCGACATCGGGAAGCAACGCGACCGTGAACGGTCGGCCGCTTTGAATCGTCGCGACTGCCTCGAAATCGGTGTTCGCGAGCGCCCTGCTGATCACACCGAGATTCCCGAGCGCTTGGCCTGGTCCAAATGGGAGCGGACGGGTGATGGCCGCCGTGAAGCGATGACGAACGTCGAACGACGACCGTCCGCGCTCGGCGCCGGGATCCAGACTGTTCTGTGGAAAGTTCGGATCAGCTGCGCTCGTAAAGAATCCGGAGGCATCGTCGGTCGACTTGCCGAGCGTGTACGACGCGAGCATTGACGTCCCGTTGGCGGGACGGTCCTGATACCGGATCTGGAGCGCGTTGTAGCGCGAGGAGCCACGCGACTCGATCAACGTGATGTCGGCAAAGAATGGGTTCGGCCTCAGATTCAACGGATTCGGGCTGGCTGACGCCTGGTTCAGATCGCGGGCGGAAATCAGATCGTGGCCGCGCGAGGCCACGTACGCAAATTCAAGCGAGCGCGTGTGCCCGATCATGTGCTGCAGATTCATGTTCCAATGTTCCATCCACGGCGTCCGCAGATCCGGCTGGTAGGCGGTGGCGGATTGCGGGATGAAGACCGGAAACGATGACGGGAATGGATCCGCGAGGGTGACCGCGGTCCCGGCACCGGGGAAGTACACGCTGAGGTTGAAGTACGGAGGGTTGAAGAACAGTCCTTCCGACGTCGCGAGCGCCCCCTGGTTGTTATAAATGCCGTAGCCGCCGCGGATCACATTCGTGCGTTCGCGGTTGACGGCCCACGCGAACCCCGCGCGTGGCGCCACGTTGTTCCGATCGGGAACGTATCCGCCGCGCGGCATGCCTCCGCTTCCGACCTGCACGAGCTGACCGGTCGTCTTGTCGTACAGGTTCGTGCGGTTGTGGGCATCGACGGGAGGCGCAACGTAGTCGTATCGCAGCCCGGCGGAAATCGTCAGCGACGCCGTCGGGCGCCAGTCGTCCTGAGCGAAAACGCTCCAGCTTTGGGCGCGCAGGTTCTGCGGGTTGTCCAGTCGCGCGCCGCCTGTCAACACGGGCACTCCGAGGAGCAGATCAGCCAGCGCGTTGCCCGTGTAGCCCTGATTGATGAAGGTGAGAAAGCCGCGCGACTGCACATCCCGATATGCCGACTGTCTGACGCCGTACCATTCGGCGCCCGTCTTCACCAGGTGATGTCCTCTCGAAAAGGTGGCGGTGTCGGACAGCTGGAACGTCTCGGACGTGCTTTCCTGGGGCGTCGTGTATTCGTGGCCGATCGGCGAATAGCCCGCGATCGAGATCACACTCAACCCGGCGTCGCGAGGATTTGCCGACAGGCTGTTCAGACCGACCGACGTGTTACTCGTGGAGGTGTTTTCGGCTAAGACGCCGATCGAGACGCGGTTGTACCCGAATCGGAGATCATTCACCATTCTCGAGGAGGGCATGTGCGTGAACGTGACCGCGCCGTTCTGGCCTCGCCGCGGCACGCGCGTGCCGAAGCCCGGAACCAGCGCGAATCCCGGACCGGCGAACGGATCGAACAGGCGCCGATCGCTCAGGCTGTATCGGACGGTCAATGTGGCGCCGCTTGCGAACGACTGGTCGATCCGTGCATCCGCCTGATCGATATCGTCGCGGAGCGTCGGCGACGACACATAGTTCGCAAACGGCACCTCGCGATTTGGCGCCGGGTAGAGCGCGGCAATCGCACGGCCGATCGGGCTTTGAAAGGGCGTGGGGACGCCATCGGGGAAGGGCTGCCCGGTCAGAAAATTCAACGGACGATTGAAGAGGGTCTGCGAAAAATCACCGCTTCGTTCCGCCAGGGTCGGAACGTTCGTGATCCTCGTGACGCCTTCGCGCAGGTGCGTCCGCTCGTAGTCCGCGAAGAAAAACGTGTGGTTCCGGACGAGAGGTCCGCCTAGCGATCCGCCGAACTGATGGCGGTTGTAGTCGGGAGCTGGCTCGTCCTTCGGCGCGAAATAGTTACGCGCATCGAGCTTGCCGTTTCGCAGGAACTCGTACGCCGAGCCTGACAGGCGATTGGCGCCCGACCTGGTGATCACATTGATCTGTCCGCCGGCGTTGCGCCCGAAGGAGGCATCGTAAGTGGAGGTGAGCACCTGGAACTGCGCAATCGCGTCGACCGGCGGGCGCACGCTCGGCGTGTTCAGCTTTGGATCGATGTTGTAGACACCGTCGAGGAGAAACCCGTTGAAATCTTCTCGGGCGCCGTTGATGGAGAGAGCGAAATCTCCCCGGCCGGAGCTCGCCGATCCTTGCGGTGGCGGAACAGTGCCCGGGGCCAGCAAGGCCAGTTCGAGGAAATTGCGGCCGTCCAGCGGGAGCTGGGTAACCTGCCGTTGGTCGATAAAGGTGTGGAGGGCAGGCGTGTCGTAATCCACCGGAATGAACGGCGCAGTGACCTCAATGGCCTGGATCATCCTGCCGATCTGCAGCGGCACCTCCAGCCAGAACTCCTGGCCCATCGACAATTCGGCCCGCGCCACGAAGGGGCCAAAACCCGTCTGTTCGACGTTCACGCGGTACACGCCGGCCGCCAGCTCGGGCACGCTGAACCGCCCGTGGTCGTCGGTTTTCACCCGGCGCATCTCGCTCGTGCCCTCGCGCGTTACCCGGACCTCGACGTTCGCCAGTCCCTGGAACGCCGGATCGACGACGACGCCACGAATAGCGGCGCGATGTTGCTGTGCCTGAGCCGGTATCGATGCGGCGAGAACGAAAAGAACGACAACGGCTCTGCGAAGTGATTTCGGCATATGGAGTGATTGGACGCCCGAAAGATCAGGGTGGCTGGCCAGCCCACCCTAATGATAATTGATGCGCTGTTTCTGAGCGAGCAGTCCCAGGCGAGTCGAAGGAGCCTCATCGATTACCATTGCCGTGTGAAAAAACTGCTCCCGCTGTTCGTCACTGCAATTCTTGTCGTCCCCGCGGCGGTCGAGACCGCGTCGAAATCGGCCTCTCGGATCACCGAGGCTTCGATCCGTGGCCACATGGAGTTTCTGGCGGGCGACGCGCTGAACGGGCGCGGGAGCGGGACCCGTGACGAATGGATTGCCGCCGCCTACATCGCATCGCAGATGCGCCGATGGGGTATCGAGCCGCTCGGCGACGCCGGCGGATACGTCCAGGACGTGCACATCGAGCGTAGCGAGCTGTCATCTCCGCCGGCGCTGTCGTTCAACGGACGACGGCTTACGCATGGCAAGGAGATCGTTGTTTCGAGACTTGGTGGCGCGCAGCTGAGCGGCTCTCTTCAGAGATACAGCCCCGGCGTGCCGGTTGCGAAGGGCGCGGTGCTGCTGCTTCCTGAAAGTGCCGCGCCACCAGCCGCGGCCGAGACCGCGGCGGCGGCGATGATCCTCACCGCGGAAAGCGAACAGGCGCGCACCAGACGGCTGGCCGGTCCGGCCCGGGCCCTTGTGATCCAGCACATCGCGGACGTGCCGCCGCGGGCCGCGATCGCGCTCGACAGGGACAGCTACGCGGCGGTCGCCGCGCTGCCTGACGGTTCGATGGTGAAGTTGGAGGCGGAAGCGAAGCCCGCCGTCGTCGCGCACACCTGGAACGCCATTGGCCGTCTCACCGGCAGCACACCCGCGCACGCGCAAGAGGTGATCCTGCTGACCGCGCACCTCGATCACCTGGGTAACCGCGTGCCGGCAAACGGGGCCGGCGCAGCCGACACGATCTACAACGGCGCGGACGACGACGCCTCCGGATCGGTCGCGGTGCTCGAGCTTGCCGAGCGGCTCGCCAGGGGCAAGCGGCCACGGCGAACGATCATCTTCGCGTGGTTCGGCAGTGAGGAATCCGGCGGCGCCGGCGCGTCCCATTTCATCGATGCGCCACCCGTTCCGCTCGACACAATCGTCGCGAATCTCGAATTCGAGATGATAGGGCGGGCCGACAAGGCTGTGGCCGCACATACGCTCTGGCTGACGGGTTACGAGCGCAGCAATCTCGGCCCCGCGCTCGCGAAGCAAGGCGCGAAGGTCGTCGCCGATCCGCATCCGGAACAGAATTTCTTCTCGCGTTCGGACAACATTCAGCTCGCGCGTCGCGGGGTCATCGCGCAAACCGTCTCGAGCTTCGGCCTGCACCCCGACTATCACCAGCCCTCCGACGACGTGGAAACGATCGACTTCGCGCACATGACCGACTCGGTCCGTTCGATGCTCTCCCCGGTCTTGTGGCTGGCGAATTCGAGGTTCAGGCCGGAATGGTTGCCGGGGAAGAAACCGTAGAGTAGCTTCCAGCTCCCAGCTCCCAGCTCTCAGCTCCCAGCTCCCGGCTTCCAGCTTCCAGCTTCCAGTTACCAGTTGCCAAACTGGAATCTGGCCACTGGAAACTGGTTACCGGCAACTTCACTTCGGCCCATACACTCGCAGCTCGCGCCGCATCCACGCGGAAGCAGGGCGCAGTCGGACGTACCGGGCCGGGACATCTGGAATCGTCAGGCGCACCGGCACCTCGCGCGGATCCGCAAGCGCGGCCGCGAGTGCCGGACCACCCGTCCAGTTCTCCCAGATCGATGACCACCGGATCCCGTCGATCGACCCCTCGATCGCAATCCGGCGATCGAGCTCGCCGTAGTGCCACCGCAGCGGGAAACCTATTGTCCGCACAACCCTCGGCTGGCCGAGATCGATCTCGACCTCGTCAGGTGCGCTGTCGCGAAGGGCTGCGGGCCACGGATCGCCCACGGGCGCGACGCGGGCGGCCGGCAACGCAGGCAGCACGAACATCGCGCCACCGCTCGACCCACCTCGCGGCTCGATCCCAGGCAGTCCTTCGACCAGCCGCCGAAGGTTGCCTGGTGCGTCGAGCATCGTGTTCACCGTGATCACGAGGGGCCGCCCTTTCGCCAGCTCCGTGATCACGCTCGGATCGCCGCGCCGGAGCGCCAGCGACAGGATGACGTAGTGCGGCGGCGTATAGCCGCTGTAGCCGTTGACAATCGGCCGCCCGTGAACGGTCTGCCGGTACATCGCGGCCACGTCGACCTGACCTTCGTTCGCGGGCAGTGCGAGCACCAGGGCCTGCGGGACGTCGGCCAGCATCAGCCGCCCTGGAGGAGCCGCGAGCGGCATGGTGCGCATCCATCCGTCAGCCATCAACCCGATGATGGCGACCGCCGCGACCAGCCAGCGCGATGGGTTCTGACGCGGTGCAATCCGCGCGAACCCGAGGCCAGCCGCCGTCGCAAAGCACAGGGTTGCCAGCATCGCAAACCGCGCCGGCACGCGAAGCGAGTCGAAGCCTGGCAGGTGAACGAGGAATGTGTAAGGGCGCGCCCAGATGAGCATCCCTGATCCCGGCGGAGCCGGCCCGAACGCCAGCGCCCACATGAGCACTGCCGCGCCGACGTAGAACACCAGCGCGGAGGTCGAGGACGCATGTCCAGTACGTCCGGCCTCGCCGGCCTCAACCGTGGGGCGCGCGCGAAACGCGGCGGCTGCGCATCCCGCGATCACAAGAGCGACAGACGTCACGCCGGGAAAAAGAAAGTCTTCGGTCGTGGGCGCCGCCGATGATGGCCAGAACGCGAGCATCCCGGAGGCGTGACGAAAGGATTCAGGGGTCGCGCTGAAGAGCACCATCTCATCAGCGGTGCGTCCAAGGCCTAGACCGCGCTGGATCCGCGCATACTTCAGCAGAAGGGGAACGAGCAGCAGCGACGCACAGATCCACGTCGCGGCAAGAGCGATCCCGCGCGACGGGGTGCGTCGCCAGTCGACGAACCACGCGAGCCAGCACACGACGAGCACGGGGAAAAACAGCAGGTAATACCCGTTCGACAGAGCCTGCAGCAACCACGCCGCGGCGAAGACGAGCAACCATCGCCGTCTGCCATCCTCGACATGTGCATGCATCGCGAGGAGCGCCAGCGGCATCCACTGGGAGGTGAGGACCTGCAGGTGCGCAAGTTGTCCGGCCCGATAAGGACCGAATCCATATGCCAGCGCTCCGCAGATCGCCGCCGCCTGGCACGTGAAGGCGGGCGACGACGGAGGCACAAGCCGCAGTACGAGAAGAAATGTGAAAAATCCGGACAGGGTGAAAGACAGAATCAGCGCGACGTTGTAAGCCGAGAGCGCATTCGCGTGGAGCCACTGGAGGGGCGTGGCGAACAGCCCGATGCCGGCAAGGTGTTCCGAGAGGGCAAGCGCCCCGGGCATCGGATAGAAGATCGGGGGGTTCCACCACCGCTCCGTGAAGGGGATCGCGTGCGCGTTCCACCAGAGCAGCCAGATGTTCAGGATCGGATCGCCTGGGTCGTGCGGTATACGCGACGAGATGTGCCGGGCAAGAGGCCAGGTCCAGACCAGGGCGAGCCCCACAAACGCCACGAGGATTGGAAACCCGCGCCGCCGCATCGACCGGGGCAGCATAACTCACCAGTTACAGAATTCGCGAGGTGACTGACGGTTCTGTAAACGGATCATGGAAGAGGTGGCCGCGCCGAACGCTCCGGAGACCCGTGTATTCAACGGCTTGCGATGGTTTTTCAATATTGGCGCGTTGGTCTTGTGGTTGCACAGCGTGAACTGTCATGTCCAGTCTCGCGGCCAACGACCGCCCTGAAGCTCCGCTCTTTTCTGACGGCCTTGGTGAACGCGTCGTCGCGGCAGACGGCGCGACCGGGGAACTGCTCCAGATTCTGCGCCTGCGTCCCGCGCTGACATCGGTCCCCTCATTCGAATTCGCGCTGCGTGAGCGCGCGGCGCGGCTGGCGAACTTCCGCCATGCCTACTACGCGCGCGTTCGCCGGGTCGATCGCGCGATGGCGCCGACCTCCGCGCTGGCCATTGTTTCCGATCATCTCGAAGGCACGCGGCTTTCAGACATCCTGCGCGTCGCGCAGGACAAGCAGCTCCATATCGATATCAACGCCGCCCTGTGCCTCATCCGGCAGCTGGTGCCCGCAATCGCCGTGCTGCACGAGAACGCCCGCGACGTCGCGCATGGCCTCATCGCGCCCGAACGGTTGATCGTGACCCCGAACGCCCGGCTGGTGATCGTCGAGCACGTGCTCGGCGCCGCAATCGAGCAGCTGCAGTTCGGGCGTGATCGTCTCTGGCAGGAGTTCCGCGTCGCGATGCCGCCAAGCGCCGGGCTGCCTCGCTTCGATCATCGCGCAGACGTCACCGGAATGGGCCTTGTTGCGCTGGCGTTGATTCTCGGACGGCCGCTCGGCGCCGACGAATACCCGCATCGGATTCCCGAGCTTCTGAACGACGTGCGCGAGCGTTCGGCGCTCGGCGAAGAGCAGCCGCTGTCGCAACCGCTGCGCTCGTGGCTGGCGCGCGCGCTGCAGATTGACGTGCGGCGCTCATTCGCGTCCGCCCCCGAGGCCATGGCCGCGCTCGACGAGGTCGTGTCGGACGAAGGGATGTACGTGGCCGCTCCGGTGGCGCTCGAGACGTTCCTGTCGCGGTACATCACGTCGCTGCTCGAACCGCCACCGTCAGAGCCAGTCGCCCGCGTCGAAGCGCCGGCGATCGTCACGAAACACATCGAGGATTTCTCAATCGCGCTCGACGCTGCGCTTGCGCCGCCGCCTGGCGTCGCGACCTCTGCGGCGCCCGTGCCGACCGTCCCGCAGCACCTCGGTACTCCGATCGAATCGCGCGTCGACTCGGCCGTCTCCCATTTCGATCTGCCAAAGGCCGCGGGGCCCGATGGGCAGCCGGTGGAGCCGCCGCCCGCAGTCGTCGCCGCGCGCGACATCATTGAGCTTCTCGGGCCCGAGCCGCTTCCGGGCGTCCAGCCGAGCGCGGCTGGACCTAAACCGCTCTTCAATCCTGACGCACTCTTCACGGCGACGCCCGTGCCGGCGCCCCGACCCGCGCGTCCGGCTCTTCCGCGACCGTCCAAGCGGCTCGTCGCCATCGCCGCCCTGGTGGTCCTGCTTCTTGGCGGGACCGCATTCGCCCTCAAGTTCTTCGGCAAGGCGGCGGCGGCGCCGGCGATGGGGGTCCTGGTCGTTCAGTCGAATCCCTCGAGCATTCCGGTGTTCGTGGACGGCGTCGAGAAGGGACAGACCCCCGCGCGGGTGCCGGTTGCTCCCGGATCGCACATCCTCGAGCTTCGTGGACGTGGTGTGCCGCGCGTGATTCCGTTGAACGTGACCGCGGGTGCCGAGGTTTCGCAGTATCTCGAGTTCGCCGAAGTGCCCCTCACGGGTCAGCTCGCGATCCAGTCCGAACCCGCCGGCGCAAAGGTCATTGTCGATGGCACCGAACGGGGTGTGGCGCCGGTGACGATTACCGACCTTGCACCCGGCGAGCACCGTGTCGAGCTCCAGAGCGACGGCGTGACCGCGGCCAAGCACACCGTCATGGTGCAGGCGGGCGGCACCGCGTCGCTGGTCGTGCCGATCACCCCGACAGCCTCCGCGGGTCCTGTCTCCGGCTGGGTATCGGTGAAGGCCCCCTTCGCGATGGAAATCCGCGAGCAGGGGCGCCTCCTCGGCACGACGGATGCCGATCGCCTGATGATTACCACGGGACGTCACGAGCTCGACTTCGTGAGCGAAGCGCTTGGCTATCGTTCGACGCGTGTCGTGCAGGTAGGCCCGGGGAAAGTGTCTTCGCTGACGCTCGATCTTCCGCAGGGTGTCGTGAACCTGAACGCCGCGCCCTGGGCCGAAGTCTGGATTGACGGACGGCGCGTCGGCGAAACGCCCATTGGCAACCTGAGCGTGTCCATCGGACCCCATGAGGTTGTCTTCAAGCATCCGCAGCTCGGGGAGAAGCGCCAGGCGATCTCGGTGACGCTCGGCACACCGTTGCGTCTCAGCGTCGACATGAAATAAGCGCATTGGTGAGCAGGTGAGTTGATCGTGCGAGCTCGATTCGCAGCTCACGACTTCACGGACCCAGCAATTGTCAAACAGCAAGGTGCGTTATGAAGACCCGAATTCTCGTCACCGTATCGATATTGGTTGCGCTCGCGTCTCCGGCGCACGCGCAGTTGCGTGACGGTCGCGAGACCCCGTTGAGCGCCGCCCGCGATTTGTATGCCTCAGCTCGCTATGATGAAGCGCTTGCCGTGCTCAACGGTCTGCAGCCGACCAATGACGGCGGAGGGTCCGATCGCAAGTCGATCGAACAGTATCGGTCGCTCTGCCTGCTCGCGCTCGGGCGCGGCACCGAGGCCGAGAGCGCCATTGCCGCCGTCGTCACCGCTGACCCTCTCTTCATGCCCAACGAAACTGATGCGTCGCCTCGCGTACGGTCGGCGTTCAGCGACGTGCGCCAGCGGCTGCTGCCCGAGATTGCATCCTTGCGATACGCCGCCGCCAAGGCGGCGTACGATCGCAAGGAATACGCGACCGCAGAAGAGCAGTTCAGGGACCTGGTGAACCTCCTCAACGATCCGCAGATGGGCGGCAGGCTGAACGATCTTCGCACGCTGGCGATCGGGTTCGTTGACCTGGCTTCCGCCGCCGCCGCGCCGCCTGAGCCGAAGAAGGCTGAACCGTCGCTGCCACCCCCCGTCGCTGCGTCAACCGTGGAGTCCAGGCCGCCCCATGTATGGACCGGCGACGAACCAGGAGTCACACCGCCGGTTCAGATTCGCCAGGATATTCCCCGCGTGCCAACCCTGATTGCTGCCCAGGCGCGCGAGCGCGGTTTGCTCGAAGTGGTCATCGACGAACAGGGACGCGTGACGGGGTTGACGGTTCGCTTGTCGATTCACCCGATGTACGACGCTCAACTGATCGCGGCGGCCAAGGATTGGCGCTACAAGCCCGCCATGGCCGGTGGTGTACCGGTGAAGTTCCGGAAGGTGATCCAGGTAACAGTCGCCAAGTAAGACTTGACCGGGCAGAGTAGAGGTTGGGACGATACGGTCCAGTTGTGTAACCTTGCAGAATCCGCCCTCTAACACGGTCATCCGTTAGCGCGACCCCAGCTGAGCCACCCGGCATCTGTGTAGTTTTCCTATAGTTTTCCTCGCTAAATCCACAATTTTGCACGCCACCACGTTGGCAGACTTGTCGCAATACGCAGCGGGCGATGTCCGACAGATTGCCGATTCCCCTGTCCGAGCTTGCATCTCGCCTGAGTACCGTTGAGGCCGTGACGATTGTGCGCGAGCTTGCGTTGCGGGTGACGCGGGGAACAATCCCGGGTGTTCCCTCGCTTCAGGTCATTCGACTGTGTCCGTCAGGCGCGATCACCGTAGAAGGCCCCGTGGCTGCGGACGGGCACGAGGTCACGCGTGCTGCGCATTTGCTCGAAACCTTGCTGCCGTGCTTCGACGACCCTGGCCCACTGATACCAGGCGCATTGCGGTCGATCGTGGCACGCGCGCGGGGGACCGATCACCGCTCCCTTGAAGAGTTCGCCGAGACGCTCACACGGTTTGCGGCTTCGGATTCGGAACAGTGTATTCGCGAGCTGATCGCGAACAGGCAGCAGCGATCGAGGCCCACGGCCACGCACGATCTGGTGCCGATGGCCGTCAGCTCGAGCGATGGCTCCGACAACCAGAAGATCACCATCTCCGACATTCGCCGGGCGCGGCGGTCGACCGGCCTGACGCTCGCCGACATTTCCGAGCGCATCGGGCTCTCAGCACTTCTCTTATGCGAGCTTGAATGGGGTTACCTGAACAACTGGCCGGCTTCGCCGGCGGTCCGGCGTCATCTCGTGAGCTACGCGCGTGCTGCCGGCCTCGATGATCGATTGGTCGTGCGGACGGTCTGGCCGCTCTTCGAAGAATCGCTGCAGGCGCGCGGTTGCGCGCTTGGTTCGCTGACGCACATGTCGCCACCAGTGGTCCTGGGGGCGGTTGACGAACCAGCCTCCGTCGCCACGGTCGCCGACTGGGACCAGCACCCCCTGATTCACCCGGCCCTGGCAGCGCGTCACTCGCGCCGCCGCAGCGGCATCGTCGCAGCCGTTGTGATTCCAGCGCTCCTCGCGATCAGTCTCGCGCCGGCGGTCTGGGAGCCCCTTGCGGGAAGAGATAGCGCGCCGTCGGCGCGGTCGGCCCAACCGCAAGATGATGCATCGCCGGGACCGGGCGTCGATCTGCCGATGCATGCTGTCGATCGGGACGCCCGCGCCGCCACCTACCGTGGCGTTTCCGATGGACCGGCCCTCTCCCCTGCCTTCGCCAGCGGCGGCAGCGCTGTGTTCTCTCACGCGGCGTCGAGCGGCGAGATCGCGCACGCTGCCGCCGACAGCCGCAGATCCACTCTTCGCATTACGAGCGTCGTGGATCCGAAGGCACGGAATTTTCACGCGCGACAGTCTCCTGACGGCACACGCATTGCGTTCGACTCCGACCGCGACGGGCAACGGGGGGTGTATGTGGCCGACGTCGATGGCCGGAATGTGCGGCGCGTCACCGGCGAAGGATTTGCGGCGATACCCAGCTGGTCGCCCGATGGCAGCACGATCGCATTCGTGCGCGCCGAGCCGGAGCGGCCGGACGTCTGGAATCTCTGGACCGTCAACGTCGCGAGCGGGCTGAGGCGGCGGCTCACGTCATATCGCGCCGGTCAGGCGTGGGGCGGCTCCTGGTTTCCTGATGGAGGTCGCATCGCCTACGGTTACGAAGACGGCCTCGTCGTGATGGATCTCGCAACCGGTGCCGAGCGCGTATATCGATCGCCACTCAAAGGCACACTGGTGCGGGCGTCCGCCGTGGCCCCGGACGGACGACGAATCGTTTTCCAGGTCTATCGCAAGGGCACATGGCTGCTCGACATTCGGAAGGAGACGGTGCGCAAGGTGATGGCGGATCCGTCGGCCGAGGACTACAGCTGGGCACCCGATGGCCGCCGCGTCGCGTACCACAGCCGGGACGAGGCGAAGTGGGGCGTCTGGGTGATGGGGCCATCGAATCCCTAATCGCTGATCCCGGATCCAATCCCCAATCCCCAATCCCGAATCATCCCGAATCGCGAATCGCGAGCCACGTGTCGCGAATGAGGATCTGAAATCGCCAGCAGCTAGCCGCGAGTCGCCAGCCGCGAGCCGCGAGCCGCGAACCGCGACCCGCGACCCGCGACCCGCTAATACTGATACACTGCCGGCGCGATGAGCCGGTATTTTCTTTTCTGCGCGCTCTGTCTTGCGGTCCTCGCGGCCGCGTGCGCGCGGGTGGCGCCGCCGCCGCAAAGAGAGCGGCGCCCCGATATCGAGCTCCGGCCAGAGACGGTAACGATCGAGGCGCGCGTGCCGCGTTACGCCACACTCGACCGCTTGCTCCGCGAGCAGCAGTTGTCGGCGCCGATCGTCGAGGCCGCGATCGCCGCCGCCCGATCCGTCTTCGATCTCCGCCAGCTTCGCTCCGATCGCCCTTACCGTCTCGTTCGCACCTTCGATGGGGCCTTACGAGAATTCGAATACCAGATCGACGCCGACCGCTTTCTCCGCATCATCTCGCGCCATCGCGATCGTCCGGATCTTCTGGACGCGGAGGTTGTTCCTTACGACAAGCACACGGCCGTCGCCGCGCTCCACGGCCGGATCGACGTCGATCATTCTTCTCTGATCGCCGCAGTGGAAGAGACCGGCGAAACCGTCCAGCTCGCACTGACGCTCGCCGAGATATTCGGCGGCGAGATTGATTTCGAGAGCGATCTGCAGCCTGGTGACACCTTCGACGTCCTCGTCGAAAAGTCGAGCCACGACGGACAGTTCTCGGGATACGGCGCCATCCTCGGCGCGCGCTTCATGACCGACGGCCGCGATCTTCGCGCGCTCCGCTGGACGGATCCGGGCGCCGGCACGGCCGCCTTCTATGACGAAAACGGCAGGTCGCTGAAACGATTCTTCCTCCGCTCGCCCCTGCGATTCGAGCCGCGCGTGACGTCAGGGTTCTCCCGCAGCCGGCTGCATCCGGTCTTTCGTACGTATCGCGCGCATCTCGGCATCGACTACGCCGCCCCGGCCGGCGCGGCGGTCGTGTCGGTTGCGGCCGGGACGGTCATCTCGGCCGGTTGGAGCGGTGGCGGCGGCAAGATGGTCCGCATCCGGCACGCGAGCGGATTCGAGAGTTACTACCTGCATCTCTCCGCATTCGGCAATGGGATTCGCGGCGGCGTGCACGTCGACCAGGGAAGGCTCATCGGCCTCGTGGGCGCGACCGGCACGGCGACCGGGCCGCATCTCGACTACCGGCTGAAGAAGAACGGCGTCTTCGTGAACCCGCTCATCGAGCACCGGAAGCTGCCGCCCGGCGATCCGATCCCGCCCGCGCAGCTCGCGGCCTTCCGCGCCCAACGCGACCAGACGCTGCAGGCGCTCTCGACGATGCTCGCGGCCGAAGGGCCGCGCCAGAAGCCCGACGCGCTCCACGCCGGTCGTTGATCGCCCGTCACGTACGGATCTCGCGCAGAGAACGCCGAGGACGCAGAGCAGAGAAAAAAGGAGCGCCCGACGGGGCGTTCCGCCTCTGATGCCGGCATCGGCGGAACGCCGCACCGAGTTCTTCTCCGCGTTCTCGGCGATCTCCGCGCGAGATCTCTGCGACCTCTGCGCGACGGCGTCGTGGACACGTGACTGAGGCTCTGAATTACAATGACTGGATGGCTTTGATCCATCCGTTCCGCGCCTTGCGACCGGCGCCGGACCAGGCAGCCGCCGTCTCGTCGGTTCCGTACGACGTCGTGAGCACCGACGAGGCGCGACAACTCGCCGTCGACAACCCGCTGAGCTTCCTGCATGTCACGCGCGCGGAGATCGATCTGCCTCCCGATACCGATCCGTATTCCCCTCGTGTGTACGAAAAAACGCGCGAAAACTTCGCGACGCTCCGCGAGCGGGCCCCGCTTGTGTTCGACGAGACGCCGTCGCTTTACTTCTATCGTCTTCGGATGGGTGCGCATGAGCAGACCGGAATCGCCGGCTGCTTCTCGATCGACGAGTACGAGTCGGATGTCATCAAGAAGCACGAACGGACGCGTCGCGACAAAGAGGACGATCGCACTCGCCACATGGTCGCGCTGCGCGCGCAAACGGGCGTCGTCTTCCTGACTTATCGAGCTGACGCGGCCATCGACACATTGGCGCGTCAGGTGACGGGGGGCGCTCCGCTGTACGACTTCTCCGCGCAGGACGGCGTGCGGCATACAATCTGGCGCGCGGGACTCGATCACACGCGCGCCCTCGTCGGCGCCTTTCAGCGGATTCCCGCCCTCTATATCGCCGATGGCCACCATCGCGCCGCCAGCGCCGCGCGTGCGCGCGGCGAGCTGCTGAGCCGCGCCGGCTCGACGGCCGATCAGGCCGACGCGACTACCTTCATTGCCGTGGCCTTCCCGGGCAATCAGATGCGAATCCTTCCGTACAACCGGACGGTGAAGGACCTGGCGGGACGCACGCCCCGGCAGTTGCTGGCGGCGCTGCGCGAGCAGTTTCTCGTCACGGACGGCGGCCCCGTGCCTCAGGGCCAGGGATACGTTTCGATGTACCTGGATGGACGTTGGTACGCGATCGACCTGGCAAGCGTTCCCGCCGGCGACGACTCGCGCGCGAGCAGCCTCGACGTCGCGCGGCTGCAGCGCGCCGTGCTCGAGGAGATCCTGCGCGTCGGTGATGTCCGGACGGACAAGCGCATCGATTTCATCGGCGGGGCGCGTGGAACCGATGCGCTGGTTCAGGCCGTCGATTCGGGAACGGCCGCGGTCGCCTTTTCCCTGTATCCCGTGACCGTGGACGACCTGATGGCCATCTGCGATAGCGGCGGCATCATGCCGCCAAAATCGACCTGGTTCGAGCCCAAGCTTCGCGATGGCCTGCTGATCCACGTCATATGAAAGTCCTCATTGCTGACGCGTTCGAGAGGAGCGGCATCGAGGGGCTGAAGACTGCCGGCTGCGACGTGGTGTACGAACCGGAACTCAAAGACGAGACCTTGCGCGCGGCGATCGGATCGAGCGGCGCTGACGTGCTGGTCGTGCGGGGCACCGGGGTCACGGGTCCGATGCTCGACTCGGGACGGCTGTCGCTCATCGTGCGAGCCGGCGCCGGCTACAACACGATTGATGTCGCGGGCGCGTCGACACGCGGCATCTACGTCTCCAACTGTCCCGGCAAGAATGCCATTGCGGTGGCGGAGCTTGCCTTCGCGCTCATTCTCGCCTTGGATCGGCGTGTGCCGGACAACGTCGCCCAACTGCGGGCGGGGAAGTGGAACAAGAAGGAATTTTCGAAGGCGGCGGGCTTGTACGGCAGGACGCTCGGGCTCCTCGGCGCCGGCAATATCGGTCGGGAAATGATTCGACGCGCCGCGGGCTTCGGCATGAACATCGTCCTGTGGAGCCGGCGTTACGAGGGCGCGGACCGGCCGATGACCGAGCAGGACGCGCATGATCTGGGCCTCGAATCCGCGCTCCGAACCGTCAGGATAGACCTGGCGCCGACACCTGGCGATGTCGCGGCGCGCGCCGACATGCTGAGCGTCCACCTCGCGCTTGGCCCCGAAACGAAAGGCCTCGTGAACGCTGCGCTGCTCGATCGACTGAAGCCGGGCGCCATTTTCGTGAACACCGCGCGCGGCGACGTGGTGGACTATCCGGCGCTTGCCGCTGCGGTCCGCGAGAAGGCGCTTCGCGTCGGCCTCGATGTCTTCGCGAACGAGCCTGTGTCGCCGGTGGCGGAGTTTCACGACGAGATCGTCGCCCTCCCGGGCGTATACGGCACGCATCACATCGGCGCATCAACGGACCAGGCGCAAGAGGCAATTGCGGCCGAGACGGTCAGAATCGTCCGGACTTACAAGGAAACCGGCAGGGTCCCGAACGTCGTGAACCTCGCGACACGGACACCTGCCACGCACATGCTCGTCGTGCGCCACCGGGATCGGCCGGGCGTCCTGGCACACGTGTTCAATCATCTGCGCAAGGCCGATTTGAACGTACAGGAAACCGAAAACATCGTCTTCGAAGGCGCGGAAGCGGCCGTCGCCCGCATCAACCTCGACGGCGCGCCTTCGTCATCCTTGTGCGAGCGCATCAAAGCGGAAAACGGCGACATTCTCGATCTTCACGTCGTGCGGATCACGTAACACCAGTGCTCGGGTAGAGGCTTTCATACATGACGACGACAACGCGTATTGTCAATTTCTCGGCGGGTCCCGCGGTTCTTCCAGTTGAAGTGCTCGAGCAGGCGCAGCGCGATCTGCTGTCGCTCCCGGGCGTCGGCATGTCCATCCTGGAGATCAGTCATCGGTCGAAACCATTCGACGACATCATCGATGGCTGCGAGGCGGATCTGCGGAGGCTGGCGGGGATTCCCGACGGTTACCACGTGTTGTTCCTGCAAGGTGGGGCCAGCTTCCAGTTCTCGATGGTTCCCATGAACCTTCTGAGTCCTCAGCGTTCGGCCGACTACATCGTGACGGGTGCGTGGTCGCAGAAAGCGGTGAAGGAAGCCAAACGCGTCGGCTCCGTGAACATCGCCGCAACGACGGAGGCAGAGAACTTCACGCGCGTGCCACAGCAGGACGAGCTCACGCTCGATCCCAATGCCGCCTACCTGCACTACACGACGAACAACACGATCTTCGGCACCGAGTTCCATTATGTGCCGGACGCCGGCGCCGTACCGGTCGTTGCCGATACCTCGTCGGACATGTTCAGCGGGCCGATCGACGTCTCGAAGTTCGCGCTGATCTACGCGGGTGCACAGAAGAACCTCGCGCCGGCCGGCCTCACGCTGGTGATCGTCCGCGACGACATGCTCGAACGCACCCCCTCGTCTTTGCCGACGATGCTGCAGTACGGCGTGCACGTGGAAAACAAGTCGATGTACAACACGCCGCCGGTGTTCGCGATTTACATCATGCGGCTCGTGCTCGCGTGGCTCGTGAAGCAGGGTGGACTCGCCGCGATCGCGAAGCGCAACGCGCGCAAGGCCGACACGCTGTATGCGGAGATCGACCGCACGGGTTTCTATCGCGGTCACGCGAAGAAGGACAGCCGTTCTCGCATGAACGTCACGTTCCGGCTGCCGAGCGAGGAGCTCGAAAAGACATTTGTGAAGCAGGCCACCGCGGCCGGTCTCGACGGCCTGAAAGGCCATCGGTCGGTGGGCGGGCTGCGTGCGTCAATTTACAACGCCTTCCCCGAGGAGGGTGTCGACGCGCTCGTCCAGTTCATGGCCGAATTCCAGCGAAAGAACGGCTGATAACCGCAATGAATCCAGGCGTTTAGGCGAGTACAAAAGTCTTACAAACGGCTCCCGGTGAACCTGCTACCGTTGGGGTGCAGTTAACACGCCGAGGAGCCAGAGTGAGCACACAGACAGTTTCCGTCCGCCCCGAGTATTCGCACTCGACCTTGAATTGGGTGACCGCCGTCGTGATGGTGATCTTCCACGTGCTGGCGGTCGTGGCGTTGTTCTATTTCAGCTGGACGAATTTTCTGGTGGCGCTCGTGCTCCACTGGATGGCCGTTGGCTTCGGCATCAGCCTCGGCTACCACCGCCTGCATACACATCGCGGCTACAAGACGTCGAAGGCGTTCGAATACTTCCTTGCCGTCTGCGGAACGTTGTCGCTCGAGGGCGGACCGATTTTCTGGGTCGCGACCCATCGCGTGCATCACCAGCATTCGGATCATGACGGCGACCCGCATACGCCACGCGACGGCGGCTTCTGGGCGCACGTCGGCTGGATTCTGTTCGGCGATACGCATCACAACAACACCGCGCTCATGGCGAAGTACGCGCCCGATCTCGCGGCCGACCCCTTCTACCGCTGGCTGAACACGTTCCACTATGTGCCGCTCGTCGCCGTGGGCCTGCTGCTCCTGGCGGTCGGTGGCTGGCCGATGGTGCTCTGGGGCATCTTCCTGCGCGTCGTCGTGGGCCTGCACGGCACCTGGCTCGTGAACTCCGCGACGCACATGTGGGGCACGCGGCGCTTCAAGACGCGCGACGACTCGCGCAACAGCTGGTGGGTCGCGCTGTTGACCTTCGGCGAAGGCTGGCACAATAACCATCACGCCCACCCGGTCTCGGCGAGGCATGGGCTGGCCTGGTACGAGTTCGACATCAGCTGGATCACGCTGGAGCTCTTCAACGCCATCGGGCTGGTGCGGGACCTCAAGGTGGCGAAAGTGGCTTCCCGGCTGCACGAGCAAGAGGAAGCGGCATAAGGGAATTGCTGATTGGCGATTGCTGATTGTTGATGGTCGACGGCGGAGCTTCTTACGAGCCTCCGCCGTTTCTCTTTTCGCCAGCCGCCAGCCGCCAGCCCCCGCTCACCAGTCGACAATTTCAGTCACAATCAGCAATCGTCAATCACCAATCGGTTAAGCTTCTGAAATGATTCGCGGGCGCCGGCGGTCGGTGATCTTCTTCACCGTCTTCGGCATCTGTCTCGTCGCCATCGCGGTCGCCCTCAACGTCAGCTGGGTCGTCCTCAACTGGCGGATGGGGGTCCTCGCCATTCTTGGCGTCGTCTTCTTTTTCCTCATCATTGCCGGCATGGTCCTGAACACCATCTTCCTGGTGCGCGAAATCCGGCGGAACGAGCAGCAGGATTCGTTTCTGAACGCGGTCACCCACGAGCTGAAGACGCCGGTGGCCTCCATTCGCCTGTATTTGCAGACGTTGCAGACGCGCGAGCTGGACGCGGACAAGCGGCGCGAGTTCTACCGCATCATGCTCGACGACAGCGATCGCCTGCTGCATACCATTGAGCAGGTGCTGCGGGCCGGCAGCGCCCGCTCCAGATTCCGGCGCGAAGTACGGAGCCGCGTCGACTTTGGCGAGATCGCGAGAGAGTGCGTCGCGCTCGCGCGCACGCGCTTTCACCTGGACGACGCCTCGCTGCTGTACGAGGACCGTACGAGCGGCGCCGCTTCGATCGTGCTCGGCAATGCCGAGGAGCTCAAGGCGGCTGTGTGGAACCTTCTCGACAACGCGGTCAAGTACTCGCCGTCCGAGGTTCGGATCCATGTTGCCCTCGAGGAAGTCGAACCCCATCGCGTGGCGGTCCGCGTGACCGATCGCGGCATCGGAATTTCCTCAACCGAGCTCAAGCGGATTTTCCGGCGGTTCTATCGCACGCCCGCGCTCGGTGCCGTCCGGACGAAGGGAAGCGGCCTTGGCCTCTTCATCGTGCGGTCGGTAGCCAAAAACCATGGCGGGCGGGCGTTCGCCGAGAGCAGCGGCGCGGGCCAGGGCAGCACGCTGACCATCATGTTGCCGAAGGCGCCCGGAGTCTGACGTGCAGCGGGTCCTCATTGTCGAAGACGAGCTGCATCTGGCCGAGGGGTTGAGGTTCAACCTCGAAGTGGAAGGGTTCGAGGCCGAAGTCGTGGAGAGCGGCGAAACCGCGCTCGAGCGGCTGCTCGCCAACGGCGCGCGATTCGATCTCGTCGTACTGGACGTGATGCTGCCGGGCAAGGACGGCTTCGCGGTCGTGTCCGAGCTGCGCGCGCAGAAGCAGTTCGTGCCGGTCCTGATGCTCACCGCGCGCGGGCGTCCCGAGGACGTGCTCAAGGGGTTTGCCGCGGGAGCCGACGACTACCTCCCGAAGCCGACGGAGCTGGCGATTCTGCTCGCGCGGATCGGCGGTCTGCTGCGGCGTTCCGAGTGGCTGCGGCCCGCGCACGATCACTACACCTTCGCGGGCAAGACGATCGACTTCGATTCGCTGGAGCTGCGCGTCGGCGATCGCACGCTCCCCCTCACGCTCATGGAAGCCAACCTCCTGCGATATCTCGTGAAACATGAAGGCAAGGCGGTCTCGCGCAAGTCGATGCTCGAGGACGTCTGGGGCGTGCGCGAAGATACCGATACGCGCGCGATCGACAACTTCATCGTCCGGCTGCGGCGCCACATCGAGAACGAGGCCGGCCGCCCGAAACACCTGCTCACCGTCCGCAGCGTCGGGTACAAGTTCGTCGCGAATCCCTGAAGGGGGACCATTCCGTTTTCGTTCAAGGAGCGGCAGTTTTCACAGTCTCGCTTCATCCCACCACGATCAAACAGGAGGATGTGAGAAGGGGAGTAATTCTTTTCAAAAGGCTAACTCCCTTTCTCTTTTTCTCCTGTGTGATCTTTTTGAGGGATGTCGCGCGACAGTGAAGATCGTCCGAACGTGGTAAGCGGGCATTCACGAACTCCGGGTCAGGAGCTGTTCGTCACGCGGGGGACACCGCGGCGGCGGCGGCGCCTGCGGCGGCTGCGCGGGTAAGGGGCATGAGCGGACGCCGGATCGCCGGCGGCCAGATGCGGATGCTCGCGCGGCTCGGCCTGCAGCGCACGCCAGTGGGCCACGGCGTCGGGATGCTCACCGTGAATCTCGAGCCAGGTAACGGCTTCGGCCAGCACTGCGCGATGGAGCAGCCCGCGCTGGGCGCGCACGGGCGCGTGGATGTCGAGCAGCCGGGGCTGCATCGCCAGGATCTGCTGCAGCCGTTCGATGTCGCGCCGGGCGATTGGCAGCAGGCCCAGCTCGACGCGGCGTTCCAGCGGGTCGGCGGAAAACCGGCGGCGCGCCACGAGGCCCAGCGGAGAGAGCAGCGTGCCCGCGAGAATCGCGTTGGTGAGCGACTCGGGCGCCCCGTCGAACTTCGCGCGATAGCGATCCAGCGCCGCGATGGACGTCCAGACCGGATCCGCCGCGCTCGACAGCTCGGGCGTGATGGCCTTGAGCAGACCCGTCGCGCGGAGCTGCGTGAAGGCTTCCTTGGCGTGGCCCGAGCGCAGGATCTTGTAGTACTCCTCGACCAGGCGCGCCGGGGCGCTCCGCGCGATTTCGTGGCGAAGGGTGGCAATCGAATCGAGGACCGGCTGATCGATCGCGAACTGCAGGCGCGCGGCGAGGACGACGGCGCGCAGCATGCGCACGGGATCTTCGAGGAAGCGCACGTCCGGATCGCCGATGCAGCGGATAAGTCTCGCGTCGAGATCGTCGAGCCCGCCGACGTAATCGATGATCGAAAACGTCCCGATGTCGTAGAACAGCGCGTTGACGGTGAAGTCGCGTCGGAACGCGTCTTCTTCCGGCGTGCCGTACGTGTTGTCGCGCTGAATCAGGTGATCCTCGGCGCGTCGGCGCGGCGCGACGTCATCGATCACGGCGGGCTCCGGCGTTCTGCCGTCGTCGGTCACCGCGGCCACGGCGGCCTCGATCTCGGGCGTCAACTCGGATGCCGGCACATGCCGGCGGAACGTCGCAACCTCGATCGTCTTCGTTCCGAATTTCACGTGCGCGAGCCGAAACCGTCGGCCGATGATCCAGCAGTTCCGAAAGAGCTTCTTGACCTGATGCGGATGCGCGGACGTGCCGATGTCGAAATCCTTCGGACGCCGCTTCAGCAGCAGGTCACGGACGCTGCCGCCCACCAGATACGCGATGTAATTGTGTTCGTGGAGCCGGTAAAGAACCTTCAACGCGTCAGGATCGACGTCGCGTCGAGAAATGGTGTGTTGCGCGCGGGGTACGATGGTCGGCTCCGCCATCGGATGGAATTATAGCATCATAAACGTGCAGAGCACGATTAACTCACTGATTCTCAGTCAGTTAGCGGTGGCGGCTGCGTGTGTTACGATGCGGCGATGCGTCCGCTGTGCTTCGCGATGGGCCTGTGGCTTGCCACGGCGCCCCTTTCTGCCGCGGACGCGCTCTCCGACGCCCGCCGGTTCTACAACCAGGGACAATTCGATGCGGCCGAGCGTGCGGCCCGCGACGCGGCGCGGGTGCCGGCGACGGCCAATGCGGCGCGTGTCGTGCTCGGACGGATCCAGCTCGAGCGATTCCGGCGCGCCCCGGTTCCCGGCGAGCTCGCCGGCGCCATTGCGGCGTTCGTGCAGATCGACGCTCGCCGGCTCGAGCCACGCGACCGCATCGAGTTCTCAATCGGCCTCGGTGAGGCGTTGTATCTCGAAGATCGTTTTGGCGCGGCCGCTGCCTTGTTCGACTCCGTGCTCGATGCGTCGCAGTCGCTTGGGGAGACTGCGCACGAACGCGTGCTCGACTGGTGGGCGACGGCGCTGGATCGGCAGGCCCAACTGCGGCCGATCACGGAGCGAGCCGAATTGTATGGCCGCATCTCAACTCGCATGGCGACAGAGATCTCGGAGGATGCGGGATCGACCGCCGCGGGCTACTGGCGTGCCGCCGCAGCTCGCGGGAGCGGCGATCCCGATCGGGCGCTGAGCGAAGCGACCGCCTCGTGGGTCCGCGCCGCGCTGGCGCGCGATGGCGGCGTGGCGCTCCGCGCCGATCTCGATCGGCTCGTCGTGCAGGGGATCCTGCCGGACCGCGTTGCGCGTCTCACCGTGCACGATCATACGCAGGCGCTGGCGGGAATGGTCGCCGAATGGGAGGCGTTCAAATCGAGCTGGTCCCGGTGAGCGATCGCCTCTGAGTGTTTCAGCTCTTTGCCTCTTTCCAGTTCGCTCCAATTCCTACATCGACCGTGAGCGGCACGCGCAGGGGAACGGCGCGCTCCATGATCTCGCGCAACGCCGACGCGGCTTCCTCGGCGGTCTCCTCGGGCGCTTCGAAGAGCAGCTCGTCGTGGACGGTCAGAATCATGCGGGTGCGGCCGCCAGCGAGCGACGGGAGGGCGGCGTGCACATCGATCATCGCCCGCTTCAGGATGTCGGCCGCGCTCCCTTGAATGGGAAGATTGACCGCGACACGCTCGGCCGCGCCCCTGATTTGCCCGTTGCGGCTCGTCAGCTCGGGCACCAGCCGCCGCCGTCCGAACATCGTCTTGACCACGCCGGTTTCGCGCGCGGTGGCCAGCAGGTCGTCGATGAACCGCCGGACGGAGGGGAAGCCGGCGAAGTACGCGTTGATGAAGTCCTGCGCGGCCTGCTGCGTCACGCCGATGTCCTTCGCGAGCGTGAACGCGGTCTTGCCGTAGAGGAGCGCGTAATTGATGATCTTCGCGCGGCGTCGCAGCTCGTGCTCGCCCAGCCCGCTGTCGGCTCCGAAGACCTTCAGCGCGGTCCGGTCGTGAATGTCTTCGCCGTTCCTGAACGCCTCGACGAGGGCGTCATCACCCGACAGGTGCGCGAGCACGCGCAGTTCGATCTGTGAATAGTCGGCCGAGATCAGCACGTGGCCGCGATCGGCGGTGAAGGCGCGGCGGATCTCCCTTCCAAGCTCAGTCCGAATCGGGATGTTCTGGAGGTTCGGATCGCTGCTGCTCAGCCGTCCCGTGGCCGCGACCGCCTGGTTGAAACACGTGTGGACGCGGCCCGTGTCCGGGTTCACAAGCTGCGGAAGTGCGTCGATGTAGGTGCCCTTCAGCTTTTGAAGCGCCCGCCATTCGAGGATGAGCCGCGGCAGGTCGTGCGCGAGCGCCAGTTCTTCGAGGACTTCGACGGCGGTCGACGCCGTTTTCGTCTTGGCGTTGCGCTTGAGCGCGGGCAGTTGCAGCTTGTCGAAGAGGATTTCCGACAGCTGCTTGGGGGAGTTGATGTTGAACTCCTCACCGGCCAGCTCGAAAATCTGCGCGCTCCGCGACGCCAGCTCGCGTTCGACGTGCTGCGACTGCGCAGCGAGCGCCGGGCCGTCCACGCGGATGCCCGCCCGTTCGATCGCGACGAGGACCGGGATGAGCGGCAGCTCCAGGTCGCGGTAGACCGCTTCGAGCTCCTCCTTCCGCAAGAGGTCTCGAAGCGCTCCTGAGAGCTGCAGCGCGAGATCCGCCCGTTCGCCGGCGTAATCGAGCGCAGTCTCCGGCGGGATCTGCGCGAACGGTATCGACTTCGCGCCCCGTCCGCAGAGATCTTCCTCGCGCAGCGCTTTGTAGCCCGCGTGCTCAATCGCCAGATCCTCGAGCGGATGTGCCGACCGCGTCGCATCGAGGAGGTAGCTCGCAAGCATCGTGTCGGTCTCGATGCCCCTGAGCTCCACGCCGTGACGTTGGAGGACGATCGCGTCAAACTTCAAATCGTGACCGATCTTGGCAATCGACTCGTCTTCCAGTACGCCTTTGAGCGCCGCGAGGGCATCGGCTGCATCGATGACGTCCGCGGGTTCTTCTCCGGGTGAGCCGGAGCCAAAGAGATCGGTGCCTGATCGGCGTTCCGCGAGCGGCACGTACCGCGCGTGGCGCGGACCGGTGGAAAACGTCAGCCCCGCGATTCCCGCGCGCATCGCGGACGGCAGGTCGGGCAGCAGGCGGAACCCAAAGCGCCCA
>JBBQEJ010000068.1:0-25793 GCA_038320555.1 Vicinamibacterales bacterium
AACACCAATCGTAACACGCGGCGGTGAAACCGGTCAACGGAACAACCACACCTCAGTGGTGGTGGTTCACATTCACCATGATGCCCGCACCCTTGGGCAGCAACATCGGCGACGCGTAGAAATTCCGGCCGTGCCAGGTGACCGACCGCCCGACGATGATCCCTTCGGCCGCGCCGGCCACCACGTCGCTCGCCCAGTGGCGATCGTCAGCCAGCCGGGAGATCGCGACGTAAGTTCCAATCGTGTAGGTCGGCACCGCCCACTTCCAGCCGAGGTGCTGCTGAAGCACGGTCGCGGCGGCAAACGTGCCCGCCGCGTGGCCCGACGGGAACGCGTACCCCGGCGCCCGGGTGCCATCATCGCGGATCGGTCGCTGCCGGCGGACCGCTACCTTGATGATCTCCGTCATCCCGTCCGCCAGCAGCGTCGCCTCGATCAGGTCCATCCCCAGATGCGTTGCGCGCTTGGAGGGCCTGCTTCTGCCGACGACGTAGGTGGTGACCCCGATTCCCAGCAGCACCGGAAAGGAACCGAGATATTTCCCCGCCGTGAAGAACGTCTTGGCCCCATCCGAGTTGCTCAGGCTGTCGTTGATCTTCTCGTCCCTCTGGTGCACAGCCAGCGCCAGCGCGCCGCCGCCGCCGAGCCAGTACAAGCTGTTCTTGCGCGGGATGTGCTTCACATCGTCGCCAAGATTGTGGAAGAGCGTCGAAAAGAAACCGCGGGTCGGCTTGGTCTGCTCTTCAGCGGCGGCGACCTTCTGCCCGGTGCCCTGCGGCGGGGTGGCAGGGGGCTGCGTCTGTTGCTCCGGTAGCGCCGCCTGCTGAGCTGCAACCCCCGTAGGAGCAGCCAGCAATGTAACGAGGAGAGAAACAGCGATTGTGGTCCGGTGGCCCGACATAATCATGGCAGCTCCAGCATCAAAACGCGGCCGCGCCGCGCAGCCGCCAGTATAGTCGCGACCCTATTTTTTTTGGTCTTTGAAGATGAAAACGACTTCGCCGGGCCGGATAAGGCCGAGCTCCTCGCGCGCCACGGATTCAATAGTGGCCGGGTCCTCGTTCAGCCGTCGTACCTCGTCGCGGAGCTTCGCGTTGGCATGCCGAAGGGCGTCCAGCGAGGCCGCCACCTCCCGATAGCGGCGGCGCGCCCGCATCGATTCCATGAGCCCCTTCTCACCAATAAGGGCATCAACAACGAGCACCAGCGTCACAAAAATGAGCAGGAGATGGACGCTACGCCGCCGCAGCGCCGACGGCGGGACGGGGACGTCGCGCTTGCGCCGCAGGGGCTCTGCGCCAGCGGGACGGCGGCTATCAATCCTGGGCTCGGTCACGAGGGGCATGAATCGGAAGAGTCCTTTGTACAATAGTTTCGTCCCGATGCATCCGGGAAAGTAGAGTGTGACGAGGAAAAACCTGTCGGCGGTGCGTCTTAGCGGGTTCGAGGAAACGCCATGACCCACGAGTATGTAATGGTCCTCACGACGCTGCCGGTTGATGCGGACGGTCCGGGATTCGCCCGCAGCCTCGTCGAAGAGCGGCTCGCGGCCTGTGTGAACCTGCTGGCGCCGATGGAGTCGGTCTACCGCTGGGAGGGAAACATCGAGCAGGAGACCGAACGGCAGGTGGTGATCAAGACGTCGCGGGACCGCGTCGCGATGCTCTGGGAACGCATCCGCGAGCTGCACCCCTACGACGTGCCGGAATTTCTCGTGCTGCCCATTGTGGATGGGAATGACGCGTATTTGAGGTGGGTCGCGGACTCGACGCAGTAGGTGCTTCCGCCTAACAAGGTGGTTCCGCCTAATAAGGTGCTTCCGCCTCAAGGCGGAAGCTACATAAGAGCCTGACGGATATCGTCAATCAGATCGGCGGGATCTTCGACGCCGGCGGAGATGCGGACGAGGCCGTCGGTCAGCCCGATCTGCGCGCGCCGCTCGGGGGGCACAGACGCGTGCGTCATCGATGCCGGATGTGAGATGAGCGTCTCGACGCCGCCCAGACTTTCTGCGAGCGCCATCAGGCGAACCCGCTTGCACACCAGGCAGGCCGCTTCCACCGTCCCCACATCAAACGTCAGCATCCCGCCGAAGCCGCGCATCTGGCGCTTCGCCAGCTCGTGTTGCGGATGCCCGGGCAGGCCAGGATAGAGGACTCGCTTCACTTTGGGGTGCGTCACGAGGTACTCGGCGAGCGCCTGGCCGTTCACGTTGTGCTGCGCCATCCTCAACGCGAGGGTCTTCGTTCCCCGGAGGATCAGCCAGGAGTCAAACGGACTCAGGATCGCGCCGGCCGTGTTCTGAATGAACTTGAGCCACTCGAGGTCCTCGTCGGCAACCGCGATCACGATTCCGCCCACGCTGTCGCTGTGGCCATTCAGGTACTTCGTCGTGCTGTGCACGACGAGATCGGCGCCGAACTCGATGGGGCGCTGCAGGCACGGGCTGGCAAACGTGTTGTCCACCACGACCTTGACGTGATGACGATGCGCCAGCTCGGAGGCCGCCGCCAGATCCGTGAGCCGCATGACCGGATTGGTCGGTGTCTCGATGAACAGCATCTTCGTCTCGGGGCGAATCGCCTGTTCGACGAGATCGAGACGCGACGTATCCACGTATGAGAACGACAGCTGATACTGCCCCAGCACCCGCTCGAAAAGCCGGAACGTTCCGCCGTACGTGTTGTCCGTGACGACAACGTGGTCGCCGGCCTTGAGCATCGTGGTGATCGCGTCGATCGCTGCCATGCCGGAGGCAAACGCGTACGCCCCTTTGCCGCCTTCGATGGCTGCGACGTTCTGCTCGAGCGCCAGCCGCGTGGGATTCTGCGTCCTGGCGTACTCGAACCCCTTGTGTCGGCCGACCTCTTCCTGGACGTACGTGGAGGTCTGGTAGATCGGTGTGATGATCGCGCCGGTCGACGGGTCCGGCTCCTGGCCGGCGTGAATGCAAATGGTCGAAAAGCGTGCAGAGTCGGGAAGTTTCACACAGTTGACTCTATCACTACCAATCCGGATGCTCCCCGACCACGTCTCGAGTGATTGCTGGAAGCTGGTAGCTGGAAGCTGGCAGCCGTTCTCCCTCTGTTATCATCGCTCTCCAAGCCAATGACGAGCCCACGAGTGCCGGACAGTCCGCTCCCGGGACGACGCCGAACTCCACCGCCCACCGGCGTGGCGCCGCCGCCCTCGACCCGCGACGTGCTGTTGCACACGTGGGCCGGACGCCTCTTCATTATTTCCACTGCCCTCAAGCTGCTCGTCGCAGTCCTGCGGCTCTGGGTCGAGCTCCCGCGCCTCATCACCATCCTGAGCAGCGCGGCCACGATTGGCCTGATCGTCTCCGTCTCGTTCTTTGTCTGGCGGCTGTTTGTCCTGATGAACCACCGGCTGCTCTGGCGAGTCCGCCGAAAGCTGATCCTGTCCTACATCTTCATCGGCGTCGTGCCGTCGCTGTTGATCGTCATCTTTTTTCTGCTGGGCGGTGTGCTGATCTTCATGAACGTCAGCGCGTATCTGTTCAAGGACGGATACGACGCGACCTTCAACTACGTGAAGCTGGCAACCGAGGCGGCGGCATCCGAAATCTCACGGGCGCCGGAAGCCGCGGCGCAGTCGCTGACCCGGACGCACAGGAACGCTGCCAGGAAATACCGCGTGCTCTCGTTCGTCTACATCCCGGTGACCGGCCCTCCGAGCCATGCGCCGGCGGATCGCATTCAGGTTGGGCCGTGGGAGCACACGCCCGCGCCCTCGAGCCTTCCGTCCTGGCTTACGCGGGACGGGTGGTCGGGAACGATCGCGCTGCCGTTGCCCGAAGGGCCCGGAGAGGTCGAGCTCGTCCACCGCGCGGTCGCCCCTATCGTCGTCGCCGGCAAGCTCTCTGGGTACGTCGTTGGCGACCTGCCGATCACAGACGAGATGGTCCAGCAACTTCGAGACGACACCGGCGTGCGCGCGGGAGCTGCGGCGGTCGTCGTCGAAAAGGCTGACCGTTCGCTGGTTGGCCGTACCAAAAACGACGATGCGGAGGATGACAAGAGCGGAGCGTGGTCGACGCTGTTCGGGAACAGTGTCATCTTTCTCGACTACAACGACTGGGAGACCAAGGCCCCGCGCCAGGTCAGCATCTCACTCAGCTACCGTCCCGGCGAGTTGTATCGCAAGCTCTCGGACGCGCAGCACATCAGCTTCAAGGACGTGCCGCTGGGCGTCCTGGCGATCATCATTCTCCTGGTCATCGCCGGACTGTTTCTCATCATCGAGATCGTCGCGCTCAGCATGGGTCTGGCGCTGGCCCGATCGATCACGAGCGCGATCCACGAGCTGTTCATGGGCACCGAGCGCGTGCGCCACGGAGATTTCGCGCACCGTATCGAGGTGCAGACCAACGATCAGCTCGGCGAGCTGGCGGGATCGTTCAACCAGATGACCGGGAGCATCGAGGGTCTGCTCCAGACGGCGGCGGAGAAGAAGCGCCTGGAGGAAGAACTGCGCATCGCGCGCGTGATCCAGATGTCGCTACTGCCGCGCGGGCCGCTCGACGTGCCCGGCCTCGGGATCACGGCGCTGTGCGTTCCCGCGAGAGAAGTCGGCGGGGACTACTACGACTTCTTCCACCTGCCGGCGGACCGGCTCGGGATCCTGATCGCCGACGTCTCGGGCAAGGGCACGTCCGCGGCGCTCTACATGGCGGAGTTGAAGGGCCTCGTGCTCGCGCTCAGCCAGCGCTACGACTCGCCGCGCGATCTGTTGATCGAGGTCAACCGGATCATCTCGGAACACCTCGACAGCCGCAGCTTCATCACCATCACATATGCGCTGATCGATCTGCAGGCGGGCGTAATGACCTTCTGCCGTGCCGGACACACGCCGCTGATCTTTCTGCCCGGCCCTTCGTCCTCACTGCCGTCCGCGCGCGTGCTGACGCCGAGCGGCATGGTGCTGGGTCTCCGCATCGACGGCGCCGCGGAAAAGTTCTCGGAGCTCCTCGAGGAAGAGAGCGTCGACCTGGCGCCGGGAGACGTCATCGTGCTGTTCACCGACGGCATTACCGAGGCGATGAATCCCGAGAGTGACCTCTTCGGCGAGACGCGCCTCAGCCGCATCGTGGAGGAACACGGGCACCTCGAGTCCAGCGAGCTTCGCGAACGGATCATGCGGGAGATCGAGGCCTTCGTCGGCAGCGCCGATCAACACGACGACATGACGATGATTCTTCTCAAGCTGGATCGCGCGTACGTCGCCTCCCGGCGGATTGCGGTCTGACATGCTGCGGACGGCGCGCTCATGACGGAGCTGATCGTCATTTTCCGCACTCCCTCGCAGATTGAAGCGGATGTCGTCCGGGGCCTTCTCGAAACCCACGGCATTGCGACGATGGTCTCGTCGGACATGTCGCGCACGCCGTTCCCGCTGACGGTCAACGAGCTGCGGATTTCCGTGCAGGCCGACGACGCCCCGCACGCGAAGCGGATTATCGAAAGCCATCGCGAGGAGAGTGGCCCCGGGCGCGTGGTGCCCTTCGGGTCGGAGCTGGAGCCGCTCGAGCGGCGCATCGGGTATCGATTCAAGGATCGCGGGATTCTCGAGCACGCCCTGACGCACCGTTCGCGCGTTCACGAGGACGCCAGCGGCGGGGTGTTCGACAACGAGTCCATGGAGTTCCTGGGCGACTCCGTGCTCGGGTTTGCGACCGCCGACATGCTGTTCCGCCAGTTCCCGCAGCACAACGAGGGTCAGAAGTCCAAGTTGAAGGCGTCGATCGTATCGGCGACGTCGCTCGCGCGGCTGGGGGAAGCCATCAATCTGGGCGAGTTCCTGATCCTCGGGCGGGGCGAAGAGAAGACCGGCGGGCGACGTAAGCACGCGCTCATCGCCGATTGCTACGAAGCGCTGATTGCCGCCATCTTCCTCGACGGCGGAATCGAGCCGGCACGGGCCTTTATCGAGCGGCAGTTTGCCGGCCTCATCGAAGAAGCCAGGCGCACGGGCGCGCACGCCGCATTCACGGAGGATTACAAATCCGCGCTGCAGGAGTGGCTGCAGTCGCACGACCGCGGGTTACCGGTCTACCGACTGGCGGCCGAAGTCGGTCCCGCGCACCGGCGGATGTTCGACGTCGAAGTCGTGGTCAATGGCCTTTCGATCGCGCGCGCGGAAGGGAAGAGCAAGAAGGAAGCAGCCCAGGCCGCGGCAAAGCTTGCGCTCGAACGACTGAGCGCCGAGGGGTGAGGGGAGTCGCGAACCGCGAACTGCGAACCGCCAACCGCGAATCAGTCTATTTCAATAATGCCCCAGGACTTGTCGCGATCGCCCTCTGCCGGCGGTGCGCCGGCCAATGCGAGCGCCGGCTCGGCGTGGGGGAGACGCATCAGCACGTAGGCGTGCACTTCACGCGCGATGTCTTCCTCGCTCGGCGGCGTCGGGCGGCAATGCAGACGAACCCAGAGGCGCATCATGGGATCGGTGAAGCTGTAGCGTTTCTGCCGCGACAGAATCAAATCGACATCTTCGAGCCACGACAGGTAGTCCTTGGTCGAGCCCGGGGTGCGGCGCAGGCGAAGCGCAATTTCCGTGAGCGTCAGCGGCTCTTCCTCCGCCAGCACGTCGAGAATCGCCTTGAGCGCTCCGTAGCCCCGCGCGCGATGGAGGCGCAGCTCGTAGGAGAATCGGCATGCCGTCGCGATCGTGCCGGCGGGCGCCAGGAGCGCGCTCAACGCGCTGACGGGATCGACCGTGCCCCGCGGCGCCATGGTGGCCGAGGCTTCGGCGATCATCCGCGCGTATGACGGCCGGCCGTCAGAGATCGCGTGGACGAGCCGCGCGAGATCATCACGGGCGCTGTCCTCTTCGTCCTCGATCGAGCCCGACAGCGTCCGCGAGGCGGGCGCGGCCGGCAATGTGGCCCGGATCTCCGCCGGCGTCAGCGGCGCGACCGGAATGATTTCGAACTGGGGCGGGGCGTCGCGGAGCAGGCGATGCGCGCGCGCGGCGTAGCGCGTGGTCAGCACGAACCGGTTGCCGCTCGACGCCAGCGCGCCCAGCAAGTCGCGCAGCACCGACCGCAGGCCGGGAAAACTCTCGAACGTCCGCAGCTCGAGAAACTCGTCGAGCAGAAACGTGGCCGGGCCCTCCCCCGACGCACGCGCCGTGTCGAGAAACGCCAGCGACGCATCGAAGGATCCTCGCGCACCGCTTTCGACAGCGTCGGCCTGCCCGTACTGAATCGGCGGGAAGGGGGAAGCCTCCCGCATCGATTTCAGAAACCGCTCCGGAGTCGTCGCGATGCGCTCGACATCCACGTACTGGGTCGATTGACGTCCGATGAGATCCCGCAGGCGCAGCAGGAGCGACGTGCGCCCCGTGCCACATCCGCCGAGTACAACCGGGATGCGGGCGCTGCCACCCGCCGAACCGTCAAGCGCTGCCAGGACCCGCCGCTCGAGCGACGGGCGCTCCGGAATCATCATCGCGCCGAACCCCCATAACCCGAAAGTGATGGCATCGTAATGCCGTGGTGCCGTGCGCTGTCAATGGCTTCCGGGTACCCCGCGTCGGCATGGCGTACGACGCCAAGCCCCGGATCGCACGTCAGCACACGCTGAAGTTTCTCGTCCGACTCGCGGCTGCCGTCCGCGACGATCACCATGCCGGCATGGAGCGAGTATCCGATCCCGACCCCGCCACCGTGGTGGACCGACACCCAGGTCGCACCCGCCGATGTATTCAACAGGGCGTTCAGGACAGGCCAGTCCGCGATCGCGTCGCTGCCGTCCCGCATGTTCTCTGTTTCACGGTTGGGCGACGCCACCGACCCGGTGTCGAGATGATCGCGTCCGATGACGATCGGCGCCTTCACGACCCCGCGTCGAACGAGATCGTTGATCGCGAGCCCGAACCGCGCGCGCTCGCCGTACCCGAGCCAGAGGATGCGCGCCGGCAGCCCCTGGAACGGGACTCGCTCCTGCGCCATCCTGATCCACCGGCAGAGCGCGGCATTGTCCGCGAACATGTCGAGCGCCAGCGCGTCGGTTGCCGCAATGTCGGCAGGGTCCCCCGACAACGCCGCCCAGCGGAACGGTCCCTTGCCCAGGCAGAAAAGCGGCCGGATGTACTCCGGGACGAAACCCGGGATCTCGAACGCGTCGTGCACGCCGGCCTTCTGCGCCTGCGCCCGGATGTTGTTGCCGTAATCGAACGCCACCGCGCCGGCGCGTTGCAGCGCGAGCATCCCTCGCACGTGCTCGGCCATGGCGGTCATCGATCGGGCGATATATTGCTGGGGGTCCGTTCGCCGCAACGACTCCGCCTCCGCAAACGACAGACCGTTCGGCACGTAGCCGTTCAAGGCATCGTGCGCGGAGGTCTGATCCGTCACGACGTCGGGCACGAGCGCGCGGCGCGCGAGCTCCGGCAGCACGTCGGCCGCGTTGCCCTCGATCGCAATCGATCGCGCGACGGCCTCCCGCCGGTACCGATCAACGCGCGCCAGCGCATCGTCCAGGCTCAGCGCGCGCTCGTCGACGTATCGCGCGGAAAGGCGGCGCTCGATCCGGCGCGAATCGACCTCGACAACCAGAGCGATTCCGCCGTTCATCGTGACCGCAAGCGGCTGGGCGCCGCCCATGCCTCCGAGGCCGGCCGTGACGACCAGCCGCCGGGCCAGGCTGCCGCCGAAGTGGCGACGCGCCAGCTCGGCGAGCGTTTCATACGTGCCCTGCAGGATGCCTTGCGTACCAATATAGATCCAGCTGCCGGCCGTCATCTGCCCGTACATCGTCAAGCCGCGGTCCTCGAGATCGCGGAATGTGTCCCAGTTGGCCCAGGCAGGCACGAGCAGAGCGTTCGCGATGAGCACGCGGGGGGACCACGGGTGCGTGCGAAAGACCGCGACGGGTTTGCCGGACTGGACGACGAGCGTTTCGTCGTGTTCGAGGCGGCGCAGGGAGTCGACGATGGCGTCGAAGGCGGGCCAGCTGCGGGCGGCGCGGCCCGATCCGCCGTAGACGACGAGATCCTCCGGCCGTTCAGCAACCTCGGGATCGAGGTTGTTCATCAGCATCCTCAATGCGGCTTCCTGTGGCCATCCTTTGCAGGACAGCTCCGCACCACGAGGCGCGCTGACATGACGGCTGACGATGTTCATCGCGGATGACGGCCCGGTCTTCGCAGATTCGCACGCGGCGAGTCGGCGCGCTGCGGCGAAGCAAGCAATCTAGAAACGTACGCGCGCATTGTCAATTCGAAATTGAAAAATTTCTTACTTGACTTCCATGTCACACGACGCTTCAAGCGATCCATCTTCAATTATTTTCGTGATCGCTTCGATATCGGGAGCGGGCGGACGATCGCCGGCGAGCCTCGGCACGATCGATCGCACGCGCGCGTGCACGTGCTGCAGCCTCTGTGACGTGGTGAGCGGCGCCAGCAGATCAATCGCCTGGCACGCGCAGAGAATCTCGACCGCAATCACGCGCGTGGCCAGGTGCAGCGCGCGTTCGGCCTTGAGCGCCGCCCCCATGCTCATGCTGACGTGATCTTCACGGTTCGCCGACGTCGGGATCGTATCGACGCTCGCGGGGTGCGCGAGCGTTTTGATCTCGGACACCAGCGCCGCGGCCGTGACCTGCGCCATCATGTACCCCGAGTGCAGGCCGCTGTCGGAGGTGAGGAACGGGGGCAGGTCGCTGAGCGCGGGATTCACCAGGCGATCCGACCGGCGCTCGCTGATCGTCACGAGCTGCGCGAGCGCTACGGCGCAGAGATCGGAGGCAATCGCGACCGGGGCGCCGTGAAAGTTGCCGCCGGAGATGATGTCGCCGTCACCGGCAAAGACCATCGGATTGTCGGTGGCGGCGTTGGCCTCGATCGTCAGCGTGTCGCGCACGAACCGCAGGGCGTCGCGCGCGGCGCCGTGGACCTGGGGAGCACACCGCAGTGAATAGGCGTCCTGCACACGTCCGCAATGTTCATGCGACTGATTGATGGCGCTGCCGGTCAGCAACCCGAGAATGTTCGAGGCCGAGGTGCGCTGACCGGCGTGCGGCCGGGCGGCATGAATGCGCGGATCGAAGGGCGTGGTCGAACCACGCAGGGCGTCAATCGACAAGGCCGCGGCAATATCCGCCGCACGGGCCAACCGTTCGGCGCCCAGTGCCGCGAGCGCCGCGACCGCAGTCGAAGGCTGCGTGCCGTTGATGAGCGCGAGTCCTTCCTTGGACGCGAGCGTCACGGGAACAAGCCCCGCGGCGGCGAGCGCCTCGCCGCCTGGCCGCACGCCCGTGCTGTCGCCCACGGTGGCCTCTCCCTCGCCGATCAGCACGAGCGACAGGTGCGCGAGCGGTGCGAGGTCGCCGCTGGCCCCGACCGAGCCGCGCGACGGGACGCGCGGGTGCACGCGCCGGTTGAGAAGCGCGATCAGCAGCTCCAGCGTGCCGCGCCGGATGCCGGAGTAGCCCTTCGCCAGGATGTTGGCGCGCAACGCCATCGTTGCGCGCACGGCCCGGAGCGGCAATGGCTCGCCGACACCTGCCGCGTGGCTCCGCAGCAGATTGACCTGGAGCGCGCCGAGCGCGTCGCGTGGAATCGGAGTGTCCGCCAGCGCGCCGAAGCCCGTGTTGATCCCATAAACCGCGTCGGTGCCAGCCGCCTTGCGATCCACGACCGCGCGCGCGGCGTCCACGCGTGCCACCGAAGCAGGCGCCAGCGCGATCGGTTCATTTCCGTCGGCAATCGCCATCAGCTCGGGCAGCGTCAGGGATTCACCGTCGATGAGGATCATGGATTGAGTAGAATACTGCAGTTATGAACATCGCCGTGCTCGGCGCGCAGTGGGGAGACGAGGGCAAGGGCAAGATCGTCGACTTGCTCACGCCGAACTTTTCGATCGTGGCTCGTTACCAGGGTGGACACAACGCCGGGCACACCGTGTACGCCAACGGCCGCAAGTTTGTGCTCCGCCTCCTGCCGTCAGGGATCCTGCACGAAGGCACTGTGTGCGTCATCGGCAACGGACTGGTCGTGGATCCGCAGGCGCTCTTCGCGGAGATCGATGAAATCGGGAAGGCCGGCATCCACATCGGCGACCGTCTGTTGATCAGCGACAAGGCCCATCTCATTTTGCCGTACCACCGCGAGCTGGATCTCTTGAGCGAGGCGCGCCGCGGCGAGCGCAAGATTGGCACGACGTCGCGCGGCATTGGTCCCGCGTACGAGGACAAGATCGCGCGGCGCGGCGTGCGCGTGGGCGATCTGGCGAATCCCGTCTCGCTTGCCGAAGCGATCGAGCACAACGTCGCGGCTCGCAACCGAATCATCGGCGATTCCACGATGGACGCGCGCCAGGTGCTCGACGATCTCGCCCGCGCATGGGACCGGATGAAGCCATGGGTGACCGACGTCTCGGTGTACCTGGACCGCGCGCGCAGGGAAGGACGCGCCATCATGTTCGAGGGCGCGCAGGGCACGCTGCTGGACATCGACCACGGCACGTATCCGTACGTGACGTCGTCGAACGCGACCATCGGCGGCGTGTGCACGGGTCTCGGTGTCGGTCCGCGAGCGATCGACGGCGTGCTTGGCGCCGCGAAGGCGTACACGACGCGGGTGGGCGAGGGACCGTTACCCACCGAGCTTTTCGACGAGATCGGCAACCGTCTGCGAGAGAGTGGCCAGGAGTTCGGCGCGGTGACGGGCCGGCCGCGCCGATGCGGCTGGTACGACGCCGTCGCCGTGCGCTACGCCGTCCGGGTCAATGGCCTCACGGCCCTCGCGGTCACGAAGCTCGATGTGCTCGATGGCCTGCCGGAGCTGCAGGTGTGCACATCGTATCGGTGCCGAGGCGCGACGCTGACCGAGATGCCCGGCGACCTGGCGCAGCTTGCCGCGTGCGAGCCCGTGTACGAAACGCTGGCGGGATGGCAGGCGCCGGCAGCCGGGGCGCGGCGCTATGCCGATCTGCCGGTCGAGGCGCAGCGCTACGTCGCCAGGCTCGAAGAGATTACCGGTGTGCCCGCGGCGATCATTTCAACCGGCTCGGCGCGCGAGGACACGATCATTCGCGAAAATTCGGTCGCGAGCGACTGGTTCAAGTAGTCGAACCGCGAACCGCGATTCGCTAGATTTTGATCTTCGCGCAGAAGTCGTCGAGCGCTGCGACATCGGCGTCCGCGAAGCCCACTCCCGCGCGATATCGCGGCGGATCGTTCGGTTTCGGCAGCTCGAACTTCGCCCACGCAACCGCGCCACGGAAACGCATCACGAAGTCGTCGTTGGGAATGCTCACGCGGACCTTCTGATTCGGCCGGAGGATCGTGGAGGAGATCACCTGCACGCCGACCGGCGACAGATCCACGACGCTCGCCGGGTTCCCGTCGACCTGGATTTCAACGCCCGGTCGCGCGCGGTAGCGCGGAGCGCGCCGTGTGCCGTGCCAGTCGAGCGGTCTCGTCGCCGCTTCCGCAGCGGCCCCGGCCGTGCCCCCCGAGGACTCCGCGCCCCCTCCGTCAAGCGACGGAGCGGTCGAGTCTGCCTTCGTGGGTTTTGCCACCTGCCGGGAATAGTCGCCGGTATGCGACATCACCCGGACTTCCGCATTCCCGAGCTGCGCGTCGGTCTTGATTCGATTGATGAGCGCGGCGCCGCGCGGTGTGGCGGCAAAGAGCCGTTCGAGCACGATGAGCGAAGGACGCTGCTCCAGGATTGCCTGAAGCGCCTGAATCGGCTCGGTGTCTGCGAATGTGAGGAGTTCTCCTTCGCCGGCCAGACGCTCCTGGAGCGCCGGCATCAGATTTGTGGCGGCAATCACGACCGCGGGCATCCGCTCAGTGTATCACGCAGCCTCGCGCGGATTGAAGACCTGCTCCTTCTATAATGACGGTGTGGGACTCTCTCTTCACCCCGATCGGTTGAAACGTTATAAGGATGTCGCACGCCTTCTGTACAAGTACGGAAGGACCGACCTCGTTTCGCGCGCCGGACTCGATGACGCGCTCGCTGGCGAGACGCTGGCGTCCGAGGATCAGGCGGGCAAGCCGGACGAACTGGCTGCAGATCTCGAGCGACTCGGCCCCGCGTTCATCAAGCTCGGTCAACTGCTCTCGACCCGCGCGGACCTGCTGCCTCCGGCGTATCTCGAAGCGCTTGGCCGGCTTCAGGACAGCGTCGAGCCCTTTTCCTTTGCCGAGGTCGAGCGGGTAATCCAGGAAGATCTCGGATTGCGCATCTCGAAGGGTTTTGCCTCGTTCGACGCGGAGCCGATCGCCGCCGCCTCGCTCGGCCAGGTGCACCGCGCGCAGCTTCGCGACCGACGCGAGGTCGCGGTGAAGGTCCAGCGCCCGAACCTCCGCGACGGGCTGGCGCTCGACCTCGCCGCGATGGACGACATTGCGGAGGTCCTCGATCGTCACACGGACGCGGGCCGGCAATTCGAATTCGTGCAGATGGTGGCGGAATTCCGCCGCACACTCGCGCAGGAGCTCGACTACCGGCAGAAGCGCACAATCTGCTCCGCCTTGCCGATAACCTGTCGGGCTTTCGCCGCGTGCTCATTCCAAGACCTGTGGACGACTACACGAGCTCCCGCGTCCTGACGATGGAGTTCGTACACGGCCGGAAAATCACCTCCATCACCCCGCTCGTCCGGCAGGCCTTTGACGGACTCGGCCTGGCGCGTGAGCTGTTTCGCGCGTATCTGCACCAGATCATCATCGACGGGTTCTTTCACGCCGATCCCCACCACGGAAACGTCTTCCTGACCGACGAGGGCCGGATTGCGCTCATCGACCTCGGCATGGTCAGCCGCCTGTCGCCGTCGCGGCAGGATCAGCTGCTCAAGCTGCTGCTCGCCGTCAGCGAGGGGAACGGCGATCGCGCGGCCGCCCTTGCGCTGCAGATCGGCCAGCCGCAACCGGACCTCGACGAACCCGGGCTCCGTCGGGATATCCAGGAGCTGGTTTCCGGTTACCAGGATGTGGCGCTCGAGCAGCTGCAGGTCGGCCGCGTCATGATGGACATCTCTCGTGCAGCCGGAAAGCGGGGCATCCGTTTGCCCTCCGAACTGACACTCTTGGGAAAGACACTGCTGAACCTGGATCAGGTGGGTCGCACGCTGGCGCCGGAGTTCGATGTCAACGCGGCCCTGCGCGAAGAAGGTCCGGCCCTGATGCAGCAGCGGATGCAGCAGAGCATGTCGCCGGCCAATCTTTTCACCGCCGCGCTCGAAACGAAAGAGTTCCTCGAACAGCTGCCGGGGCGCGTCAACAAGTTCCTGGACGCCGTCACCAACAACGAGGTCAAACTCAAGATCGAGGTCATCGACGAAGGCGCGGTCATTCACGGCCTGCAGAAAGTCGCCAACCGGATCACGCTCGGACTGTTGCTCGCGTCGCTCATCATCGGGGCGGCGATGCTGATGCGCGTCGAGACGAACTTCCGCCTGTTCGGTTATCCGGGCTTTGCGATGGTGTTTTTTCTGGTGGCCGCGGCCGGCGCGATCTGGCTGGCATTCACGATTCTGTCGACCGATCAGCCTGCGCGCCGCCGCTGAACAATGATCAAAGCGGTGCTGTTCGATCTCGACGACACCTTGTTCGATCATCGCGGCTGCGCCCGTGAAGCGCTGAGGGCGGTTCAGGGATGTCACGATCGCTTTCGTTCGATGCCGTTTGACGCGCTGGAACGCGCGCACGCGCGTTTTCTCGAGGAGCTTCACGCGGAGGTTATGCTGGGCCGCATGCCGCTGGAGAATGCGCGCGTCGAGCGATTTCGCCGCCTGCTGGCCTCGGTGGATGTGCCTTCGGCCGAGGACCTGGCCGCTCGGATCGCGACGACCTATCGAGATACGTACCGCACGGCACGCCGGGCGACCGCCGGCGCGGCCGCGCTGCTCGCGGCGGTCAAGATCCACGCTCGCATCGCTGTCGTCTCCAACAACCTGCTCGAGGAACAGCAGGAGAAGTTGCGGACGTGCGGGCTGGACGAGTTCGTCGATGCCCTTATCGTGTCGGAAGAGGCGGGCACAGCAAAGCCCGATCCGGCTATCTTCGGGTTGGCGCTCGATCGCCTGCACGCGATCCCAGGAGATGCAGTCATGATCGGCGACTCGTGGGCCACGGATGTCGCAGGCGCGCGGGCGGCGGGCATTCGCGCCATCTGGTTCAACCCGGACGGCGCTGTGGCGCCGGCGGGAGAGACCGCGGCGCCCGAACTTCGTTCGCTGGAACCTGTGGATCGCGCGCTGAGGATGATTCTTGACACGCATCGGGATTGATCTCGGCGGCACGAAGATCGAAATCGTTGCGCTCGATGCAGCGGGGGCGGAGTGTTTCCGCAAGCGGATTGCCACGCCGCGCGAAGATTACGCCGGGACGCTTGTCGCGATTGCCTCGCTCGTGCAGGAGGCAGAAGCGGCGGTTGGTCCGGGAACGGTGGGGATTGGAATGCCAGGAACGATCTCGCCCGCCACGGGCCTCGTCAAAAACGCGAACTCGACGTGGCTGAACGGCAAACCCCTGGCCCGCGACATCGTCCGAACGCTGCAGCGCGAGGTGCAGCTCGCCAACGACGCGAACTGTTTCGCGCTGTCGGAAGCGATCGACGGTGCGGCGGCAGGAGAGGCAATCGTGTTCGGCGTGATCGTCGGCACGGGGACCGGCGGTGCCATCGTCGCGGACCGCCGTGTGCTCGTCGGCGCGAATGCCATTGGCGGCGAATGGGGACACAATCCCATGCCGTGGCCCGAGCCTGACGAATGGCCGGGCCCCGCCTGCTATTGCGGCCGGACTGGCTGCATCGAGACATTCCTCTCGGGTCCCGGCATGTCGCGGGATCATGGATGCCGCACGGGAGAACACCTGCCTGCCGTGACGATCGCCGCTCGGGCGGCGGCGGGCGACAGAGCGGCCAGCCTGACGCTGGACCGGTACGAGCAGCGCATGGCCCGCGCACTGGCCGCCGTCATCAATGTCGTGGATCCGCACGCGATCGTGTTGGGGGGCGGGCTCTCTAATATCACGCGCCTGTACGAACGCGTACCTTCGTTGTGGGAAGCGTTTGTCTTTTCGGACCGCGTGGTGACGAAGCTGCTGCGGGCCCGCCTCGGGGACTCGAGCGGCGTGCGGGGCGCGGCACGGCTCGAGCCCTTGCCCTAGCCGACGAGGGCTTGGTCGAGCTGGCGCTTGGTGATGCGGAAATGCGACGCGCTCCACACCGGCCGGCCTTCGCGCAGCAGGATCGCCTGTGGGGTTTCGTGGCGAATCCCCAGCCTCGTCGCGGCCTCTTCAGAAAGGCGGCGGTGGCTCTGCACAGTGATCAGCTTGTAGCCCGCCTGCCCCCCTGCGAGCTCGACATGCGCGTGCAGCTCATCGAGCGCTTCACAGCTCACTCCACAGTTCCGGCTGTGTTTGAAAAGAAGGATGGGCCGTTCGCATGATTCAGCGATGGCAGCTTCGAGCTCGTCAATGTGTGACAGCGGGGTTAATAAGGACATAGCAACCCTACGATTATAACCCGCCGTTGCCCTGGATTCGAGCTGAACAGGCCTTACGAGGGTGCCTGATGCGAGCGTGTGTGGAAGCCGGCGGCTTCGAGATGGCGGCGTACCTCGGCAAACGCCGCGCGCGCCTCCTCCGAGACATGGACCGCGCCGCGATTGATCGCCCGATCGACGTTGAACATCCGGAACCGGATGCCTTCCATGTGGAAGGCCCGAATCGCGACGGCGAGCGCCGCGCACTCGGCGAGGAACGGCGCCGTGGCATCGGCCGGTGCCTGTCCCTGCACGCTGGAAACGAGGACCTGCAGGCTATCTTCCGCGGCTTTCCGGTGATCGATGCTCGTTGACATGATTCAATAGTTTCCAGCTTCCAGCTCCCAGTTTCCAACGCGCCAGGGGGCTGAGCGAACAGCTCATAAGCGTAATTGGATTCGGGCGCTGCCGCAACAGCGGTGTCCGTGGTTTAATTCCGGTGTGTCGCCCGAATCCTCCGCATCCGCGCGTCAAGCTGCCCGTGCACGTATCGAACCGCCCGACATCAGCGAAAAGGGAGGATCGAAGGACGGCCAGCCGCAGAGGTCCGACGATCGGTTGTTCATGCAACTGCTTGCCTTCGGCGATTGCGGAGACGCGCGAGCCGTCGCGACGCATCTTGCCGGCGCCGCCGAGGCAGTGGTTGTCTACGAAGACCTGAACGATCCGCGCGGCATTGCCGTGCTGACAGTCAGCCAGGACCCCAACGTGTTCATCAACGAGGTCCGGCCCCGTCTGGCGAGTGGACCGCTTGCCGGGCTGCCGCTCAAGCCACAATTCAGCATGCTCGGCCGCACGTACTCGCTCGGATACGAGCCGGACCTGCGAGAGGTGCTGATCGAAAGGCCGCGACGGACTGTACTGAATCCAGACTGGCCGTGGGCGATTTGGTATCCGCTGCGCCGCAGCGGCACGTTTGCGCAGTTGCCCGCCGACGAGCAGCGAACCATCCTTGCGGAGCACGGGCAGATCGGGATGGCGTTTGGATCTGCCGACTACGTGCACGACATCCGTCTCGCGTGTCACGGCCTCGATCGCGACGACAACGACTTCGTCATCGGGCTGATTGGCAAGGAGCTGTTTCCTCTCTCGGCCCTGGTCCAGGCAATGCGCAAGACTCAGCAGACATCGTTGTATCTCGACCGTCTTGGACCGTTTTTCATCGGGCGGAAATTGACGGCGTAAGTTGCAGGTCTGGTCTGCCGCTTGCACGCGAGCATCCGCATGAGTACAGGAGAAATTCCTCGCCGTCCGTTCGGACGCTACCGCGATCTCGTTTCGGCCCTCGGCCTCGGCGGTTACCACGTCGGCGCTATCGGCACCGATCGCGAGGCCGTCCGCCTCATCCACGCTGCGATTGATGGCGGCGTCACCTTCCTCGACAACGCGTGGGAATACCACGATGGCAAGAGCGAAATCCGGATGGGGAAGGCGATCCGGGATCGACGCCAGCAGGTCTTCCTGATGACGAAGGTCTGCACACACGGCCGTGACGCCAGGACAGCGATGCGCCAACTTGAGCAGTCGCTCCGCCGCCTGCACACCGACTATCTCGATCTCTGGCAGATACATGAATGCGCGTACTACAACGATCCCGAGCGCCACTTTGCCAAAGGTGGGGTCGTCGAGGCCTTGGACCGGGCGCGTAAGGAGGGGAAGGTTCGATACGTCGGTTTCACGGGACACAAAGATCCCGAGATTCATCTCGAGATGCTGTCGTATAAATACCCGTTCGACAGCTGCCAGCTTCCGCTGAACGGCTTCGATGCGACGTTTCGCAGCTTCGAACAGCTCGTGTTGCCCGAACTGATGAAACAGCGAATTGCAGTACTCGGGATGAAAAGCTTCGGTGCCGGGGAGGCTGTGAAGCACAAGGCGGTCACTCCCGCCGAGGCCCTCCGCTACGCAATGAGTCTGCCGGTCACGACGACGATCAGCGGGATGGATTCCATGCGCGTGTTGCGTCAGAACATGAAAATCGCGCAGGGGTTCAGGCCCATGACCGGGAGTCAGATGCAGGCGTATCGGAAGAAGCTGGCGGCGCCGGCGGCGGACGGCCGCTACGAGTTGTACAAGACGACGGCGCAGCACGACGGGGTCGAAGGCCGCGCGCAGCACCGGTTCCCCTCGCAGGAGGAACTCGATGGGTGAGTGGAGCCTGCGTGGCACTTTTGGGCTCCCTGCGGCGGAGTCTCAAATTTCATTGGTTGCAGCAGGCGCGCGATCACCCGCAGCATCGTTTCGCGGCTCCGCCTGGTCTTCGGCGCGTTGATCCCACACGTCCGCTTCCGTGATTGCTCGGATTTCCGGCTTCTCCCTTGCCCACCGCACCAGCTCCGCGCGAGGGCTGTTGAATCCCCATTCGCGCGTGTCGATTGTGAAACTGAAACGCGAGATGAGCGGGCCCCGCGTGAAATTCGCGTCGTCTTCGTTCTGCCCGGTTTGCGCGCGAACGCGCTCGAGCAGATGTTCATGTACCCAGTCTGGAATGTTCGTCCGGTAACCGGGGTACACGTAGCTGAACATCAGGATCTGCGACAGCAGGAGCGGCCAGTGTTCGCCGACCCGATGCACGAGGCGCTCCCAGTCCAGAGTTTCCCCATGACAGAGGATGAGATGCACGATGTCCGACATGTCATGACGGTGACGTTCGCTGATGAACAGGCGGTGCCAGATGAGCTCCTCCGGGGGAGCGATCCGAACAGCGCACGCGGCCAGAATGCTCGGGCGGCTGTGCTGGATCCATCCCGGGTCGATGAGGGCGACGCCGTTGCCCATCCCGTAAATCAGATCGATGAAGTAGTCGCCGGCCGTCGCCTTGGCGAGCCAATGATCGTCTTCGAGCCGTGTGACGAATCCCGCCGCGCGAAGCGCACGGGCGGCCGCCACGACTGACGCCGGCTCGAAAAAGAGATCCAGGTCCTTCGTCTTCCGGTAGATGCCGGTGTATTCGTAGATCGCGTACGCCCCGGCTACCACATACGGCAGTCCCGCCGCACTGAGCGCTTCAAGGGCACGTTTGTAAATCTCACGCTCATCGTCAGGAATCCAGAAATCGCCATGCGTGAGTGACTTGCGTTCTTCCGGTGTCAGGCGGGCAGGCCGCCGTCCCTTCAGATTGGTCACATCCACCTCGTCGCGTTCAAGAATAGCCTGAGTCGGCAGCAACATATGGGCCAGCTACGCTCCGGGAGGTTCGTGTGGGATCTGGCCGTGAGTCCGGGTAATATCTAAGACCTCCAGTATGTTGAAGGGACTGTGGAATTCACGGCGGCGGCGGTCCGAAGACCCGCTTCGCGCCGCGCTCGGCAACCTCGAGCGCGAGGTGATGGACGTTGTCTGGCAGGCCGGGGAAACGACCGTGCGCGAAGTGCAGGCGGTCCTTCCACGGCGTGTCGCATACACGACGGTGATGACGACGCTCGATCGGCTGTTCAAGAAGGGGTTTGTCGCGCGGAGCCGTGCCGGGCGCGCGTTCGTGTATCGCGCTCTACGCACCCGGCAGCAAACCGAGGCCGCCGTCGCCAGCGGCATGGTTTCGGGCCTCTTCTCCGGAGACGCAGCGATGCCGATCCTCTCGAACCTCGTAGACGCCGTCGGCAGCCAGGACGATGGCGTCGATCTTCTGAACGCGCTGGAGGAAATGGTCCGCGACAAGCGCCGGCGCATGGAACAGGACCGCCTCGTGAACGAGCGCGATCAGGCTGACAAGAAAGCGTGATGGACATGGCGACACGCAGTGTAATGCTGGCGCTTGCATGGTTTGCGGCCGTCAACGCGGGCGCGTCCTTCCTGTCGTGGATGCTTGCGGCAGGGTTATCGTCCTCGCGTCAACGAGAGAAGTCGTGGTTGCTGCTCTCCGTCCGCCTGTTCCCGGCGGTCGCCTCCATCGTATTCGCCGGCATGCTGTTCCTGCCGTCGCATTGGGTATTCGAGCCGCGCGATGCCAACGAAACGCTCGGCGTGGCGTGGTACGCCGCGGCGCTTGGCGGCATCCTGATACTGCTTCACAGCGCAGGACGAGCCCTCGAGAATTTTCGTTGCGCCCAGCGGCTGCGCGCCGGTGAGCGTCATTCGACCCTGAACATAGCAGATGTCCGCGAGGTAGACGGGTCAAGAGGCCTGTCGCTCGCCGGCGTGTTCAGGCCGCGCATCCTTATTGGGCTGTCCGTCGCGCAACAGCTGTCTCCCGCCGAGCTCGAGGTCGCGGTCGCCCACGAGCTCGCACACAGGCAGGCGTTCGACAACCTCGCGCGATGGGCAATGTTGTGCGCACCAGATTTCTTCGGCACGAGCCGCGGCGCGCGGCGTCTCGAGAGGGATTGGCATGCCGCGGCCGAGTCGCTCGCCGATGCGAGGGCGGTCCGCGGCGATAACGCCCGCGCTGTTCACCTCGCGTCGGCACTCGTCAAGGTCACGAGGCTCGCGGCCCAGGGTCCCGTCGCGCCGCCGGTGCCTGCCTGGAGCACGCTGAACGATCCCCCCCTGCTCGAACGACGCGTTCGGCGTCTGGTCGCGGGCGCAGTTCCGTTGGCCACGCCCGGGCCCTCACGAATAGTGCCGGCCCTGGTGACGCTCGGTGCCTCCCTTCTGGTCGCGGTCCCGGCCCTCGCGGGAATGGTTCACCGGTTGACCGAGACTTTGGTGAACCTGCTCCCGTAACCACCCGACCTTCCACCTACGACCGCTGGTAGTAGTTCCCCAGATAGGGTGAGATCTTGAACGGGTCAGATCTCGATTCCCGAAGGGGAATTGCTTGTCCTTCCGCCTTGAGGCGCTCTCTTTTTTCTTTGTGGCTTCCGCCTTTAGGCGGAAGGACAAGCGTTAGGCGGAAGGACAAGCCCCGAGCGTTGGGAACATCGACATCTGACGTTGAAGCATGAACGAATGGCTGCGAGTCGAGGGACTCTCGAAACATTACGGCCGTCTTGCCGCGCTCACCGATGTCGGCTTCTCGATTCGTCCGGGGGAGATTCTCGGACTGATCGGGCCCAACGGCGCTGGAAAGACGACGCTCTTCGAGTGCATGGCCGGCGTGCTGCCACCGACCGGCGGTGGTGTGCTCCTTGACGGCCATCCAATGACCGTTCGTCAGCGAAGCGCCGTGTTGTTCTATCTGCCCGACGCAGTCGCGCCATGGCCGGCGCAGCCGGTCAAGTGGGCGCTGGATTTTGCGATCGGGTTTTTTGGTGGCCGCGCGAATCTTCTGCAGGACGTCATCGACAGGCTCGGGCTGGCGCCGCTGTTGAAACATCCGACGGGGACGTTGTCGAAGGGGCAGCGGAAGCGGGTCATGCTGGCGATCGGACTGCTGACGCGGCAGCCCGTGCTCCTTGCCGACGAACCCTTCGACGGACTGGATCTCCGACAGAGCCGCGAGGTTGCCGCGACCCTTCGCGCGCACGCGTCGCGAGGACGCACGCTGTTCCTGTCGATCCATCAGATCGCCGACGCGGCCCGTATCTGCGACCGTTTCGTGCTCCTCAGTGGAGGGCGGGTTTGCGGCGAGGGCACCCTGGAGGATCTGACGGCGCACGCGCGCACGCGCGGTCCTGCCCCACCGCGGCGTGATCTCGAAGAGGTGTTTCTTGCGCTCACATAGCGCCGCCTGGTGGTGGTTGCTCGGCAAGGAGTGGCGGGAGCTTATTGCGTCGCGTGCGTGGTGGATCATGCTCGTGGTCATGGGACCGCTGATCGGGTTTGCGTTCATCAGCGCGGTTCGCACGTATGCCGAGGCGAGCGGGCTCAACGGAACCGCCGCCGGTGTTGGTGAGGCATTCTCGCCGCTTGTCGGTATCTGGGCGCCGACCTTCAGCGCGTGCGAACTGTCGGCGGCCTTTCTGCTCCCGTTTGTCGGCATCCGGCTGGTTGCCGGGGACCGTCAGAGCGGCGCGCTGAAGCTGGAGCTTCAACACGCGATGCCGGCGGCGGGGCGCGTGGCCGCTAAGGCCGTCGTGCTCTTTGCCGGATGGATCATTGCGCTGTCGCCGGTCGCCCTTGCCGTGGCGCTCTGGCGCGGCTACGGCGGAAGCCTGTATGCGCCCGAGCTCGCGACAGTTGCGGGTGGCCATCTGATGAACGCCGGGCTCACGATTGGGTTGGCCGCTGCAACAGCTTCGATGACGGAGCATCCGTCCACGGCGGCAATCCTGACGTTGAGTGTCACGGTGGGAACATGGATCTTGAATTTCATCGCTGCGGTTCAGGGGGGCGTTTGGGAGCGAGTCGCGCGATATACACCCACCGCGATGGTCGCGGAGTTTCAACACGGCCTCATACGGCTTGATGTCGTCGTGGCAGCAGTCGCGCTCGTCGTCTTTGGCCTCGGCCTTGCGGCGGTGTGGATGCGTCTCGGCGTGCCGGTGCGCCGGCGCATCGGGGAATCGCTCGCGCTCGCCGCGGTGGGGATCGCCGTGATCGCCGCGGGCACGCTGGCGACGACGAGCTGGGACATGTCCGAGAGCCGGCGCAATTCGTTTTCCCGCGCCGACGAGGCCGCGCTTGCCGGCATTGCGAGCCCGATTACGATCGAGGTGCACCTCGCGCCGGAAGATCCGAGGCGCGTGGATCTGGAACACGGCGCGCTGTCGAAGCTTCGACGCGTTCGTCCTGATCTTCACGTCCGGTACGTGTCCGCGACCTCGATCGGGCTGTTCGAGCAGACCAGCGCAAGTTACGGGGAGATCTGGTATGACGTCCAGGGACGCAAGGCCGTGAGCCGGTCGACAACCGCGGAAGCGTTGCTCGAGACGCTCTACTCGCTCGCGGGTATCGCGCCGCCGCGCGAAGAGAACGACGGGACCTTCAGAGGGCATCCACTGATGGCACGGCCGACCGGCGCCGCAAACGCCTTTTATATCGTGTGGCCCGCCCTCATCGTCGGCGCCGCGGTGTTTGCCAGACGGGCGCGGTAAAGGGCTCAGGGCTCAAGGCTCAAGGAGAGACGATGTTGAGAAAGTGCGGGTTGGCGGTTGTGGCCGCGGCGATGGTCATCAGCGTTGCGCGTGCGGCGGATCTGAAGATCGATTTGAGCAAGGAAACCGTCGGTAAACCGCCGGTGTCGTTCGAACCGATCGTGGGCACGTGGGTGGTCGCGCAGGACGGGCCGGACAAGGTGATCATGATTGATGGCCGGCCGTGGGTCGCGAGCAAAGACAACCCGACGAAGCTGCTCATCGACAGCGCCCGGCGGCTGAACGGCACGTCTAATGAAGAGCTGATGGATAACGCGAAGCAGTTCGCGTATTACCCGGTTGCGGTGCTGAAGAACATCACGACGTTCTCGAACGGCACGATCAGCGTGAAGTTCAAAACAATCGCCGGCGATTCGGACCGGGCGTCCGGCATCCTCTTCAATGTGAAACCGAACGGCGACTGGCTCGCGGTCCGGTACAACGACACCGAAAACAACGTCGCCCTGTGGGAATTCCACAGTGGTATCCGCCGGAACATGCGGTTCAGCGATCGCTCGAAGCCGTTCATGCTGGATCGCGCCGCGTGGCACGAGCTGAAGCTCGACATAGACGGCGCCAGCCTCAAGACCTATCTGGATGGCGCCCTCGCACTCGAGTACACGCTGGGGAGTGCGCCAGGACCTGGCCGCAACAACTCGGCGCCCAATCCGGATTTGTTCCCTGAGAACAACGCGGTCCTTCGCCCGCCAGTCGCCGGCAAGATCGGCCTCTGGGCGAAGACTGACACCACGAGTTATTTCAAGGACTACGTCGTCACTTCTAAGTAGGAGCACATGCTGAAGAAGGCCGTCTTACTGCTGAGCGCGTTCGGGATCTTCGCCCCACCGGCGTTCGCCTTGCCTCGCCTAAACCCCGCAGGGGCGGAAGTGGGGCAGTCGCCGAACAATGCCGGGGTCGTCGTGATCGTCACCGACCAGTCGGGAGCCGTCGTCAAGGACGCCGTGGTGTCCCTGACGAATAATCAGACAGGCGCCGTCCGCGAATCGTTGTCCGGCAGCGACGGGAGCGCGAGCTTTCCCGCGCTGTCCCTGACGGGCACCTACACGGTCAGCGTCTCAAAGCAGGGCTTCGGCGACGAGACCCGCAACGACATCACCCTCCGTTCGGGCGAAATGGCGACGTTGAAGGTGAAGCTGCTCGTAGGGCCCGAGAAGACCGACGTCACCGTCTATGGCACGAACGATGGCGTCCGCGCTGATTCGCAGATCGGCCAGCGGATCGACAACGCGACGATTGACGAGACGCCGATCCTGGGCCGCAAGATCACCACGCTGCCGCTCTTCAACTCGTCGTTCCGGCAGGGAAAGGGCACGGGCGATCTCTTCGTCAATGCCACATACTTCATCACGGGCTCCGGCAGCCGGCGGACGACGACGTTCATGCTGGACGGCGCAAGCAACGACGAGGGCTGGGGACGCCAGACCATGTTGACGACAGTGCCGATCGGTGCCGTCCAGGAAGTCGCGGTGCTGACCAACGCGTTTTCCGCCGAGTTCGGCTGGACCGCCGGGCCCGCGCTGAATATCGTCACCAAGTCGGGCACGAACAACATTCGCGGCGAGGGCATTTACCTGGCCCGTCCGGGTGGCTTGCAGGCAAAGACCTTCTCGACCAGGGGCTACTGCCCACCTTCGGTATCCACCTGCACGGTGCCTGGCACGCTCGTCGCGATCAACCCCGCGGATCTGCCCGATGAGCTCAACCAGGTCTCCGGCACGATCGGCGGTCCGATCGTGAAAGACAAGACGTTCTTCTTTGCCACGGCCGACTACACACGGCAGGACCGGACGACGTTGCTTTCGAGTACGCTGCCCGCGTTCGTGTTGCCGGCGGACGGGAGTCTCGAATACGTAGGCCACTATCGTCAGAAGCTCGTCACGCCAGGATCGATCACAAGCTGACACCCGCGCAGACGCTGATGGTGCGTGGCCACTTCGACAAGTTCTTCGACACGAATCCCAACGACGCCGTCGTGGGAACGAGCGCCCCGACCGTCGCGCGCCGGTATACACGCGGCTCGCGGTCCGCGCAGGTCAATCACACAGCTGTCGTCAGTTCGAGACTCCTCAATGAGGCCCGGTTCGCCTATCTGGACGGCGCGCCGATTACCCTCTGGGAGGCACAGAACCCGTCGACGACGTACACTCGCGCGGGATCCGTGCCGTTCACGATCGGCGAGTCTCGCGCTGCCGACATCTTCGGCCACCAGGTGCAGTTCGCCGACACGGTGTCCTGGTCGCGCGGCAGCCATAACCTGCGGTTCGGCGGCGGCGTCAACCATCACACGACCG
>JBBQEJ010000069.1:0-25257 GCA_038320555.1 Vicinamibacterales bacterium
TCTGGATCAACAACTGCATGAGAACAGCGGTAGGTAGCTCAGTGGAGCACGACACCATCGCCCACCAGGCCGGTGAACACGTTCCGCGGCAGGAGCCCAAGCCACGCGTCCCGCCGGGGCGTGCGAAACACCTCGGCGTAGTTCCAGGCATTCAGCGTGTCGAAGTCGATCCGGCCGGCCCGCCGCACGATCTCGCGTTCGATCTGCGGGCGCAGGAGTAGCTGATTGAGCGCGCTGTCGGCGACCATGGTGTGCTCGAGTCGCGCGATCATGGCGTCAACTTGTTCGGTGGTCGCGCGCAGTTCGCGGGGCACCGCGTTGTGCAGGCGAACGACCAGCGCGCGGCTCGCTTCGTCGAGCACAGTGGGCGGCGCCGGCAGCTGGGCACGCCGCATCGTCAGCCCGCCACGCGACGTCTGCCGCGCCGTCGCGTTTGTCAGATCGCCAATGCCGTACAGCACCTGACCCGCAGTGGCCCACAGCTCGATCTGATCTTCCGACACCGCTTCGGGCGCGAGTCCCTTCGCGAAAAATCGCAAGACGGGCAGCTCGGTAGCCACCTTCGCCATCGTCCTGAGCTGCGCCGCAGCGAGCGTGCCCTCGGTCAGCCGTTGACCCGCACCACGAATCCACTGCGTGCCTGCGAGCCCCTCCCAGTCTCGTTTCGCAGCGATCACGCGCTGCTCGTGGTAGTCGACGAGCAACTTCGCGCGTTCGTCGTCGGACTTGCCGCGCACGCGCGCGGCGAGCGCGAGACTGTCTTCGAGCTCGCGGCGAAACGCGCTCGAGCTCGACGTCACGCCCGATCTCCACGCACGCTTTGACCGCGACGCGCTCGCACGGATCGTCGGCAACCTCCTGGACAACGCGGAGAAGTACTCCCGCCGTGCTGAGGACCGCACGATCCGGCTCGGGGCGCTCCGTCGCGGCGACGTCGTTGAGGTCAGCTTCGAGGACCGCGGCTCTGGCATCACCGACAGGACAAAGCTGTTCCGCGCGTTTTCTCGCGGTGTGAGCAGTAGCGGTGGCCCCGCCGGCCTCGGCCTTGGACTCGCACTGTCGAAGTCACTCGCTCGCGCGATGGGTGGCGAGCTGTCATACAAACCGCGCGATGGCGGCGGCGCGACGTTCGTGCTGCAGTTACCCCAGGCATGAACCGCGGACGTTGGTCAAGCGTCAGGCGCTTAGAGCGTCCTCTGAAGCGAGGAAGAAGTCCTCGATGATCGCGCGAAGGTGCGGGATCGATTCCGCGGCATTGATCGAGACGCGCAGGTGGGAACCGTTATCGAGTCCCTTGGTGTACCAGGAATTCAGGGCCCGAAGTTTGTTGATGACCCATCGATCGTGGCCACGGGCGGGCGTGGACAAGAGAGATGCCTGGCCCGGCGCGACGTGCCGGAATCCGTCGGCCTCACCGAGGCGCTCGGTCATGAGCAGCTCGACGTAGTCGAGCAGGAACTCGCCCCGCTCGACCGAGGAAATCTCCCGCAGCGCGCGGCCCGCCGCGAGGTCGGCCGCCTGTTCGAAGATCCACGGATTGCGCAGCGCACCCCGGCCGACGAGCACGCCGCCGACGCCGGCGTCGCGAAGCCGTTGTACGATCTGTTCGGGAGCCACACAATCGCCGCTGCCGAACACGGGAATCGACAGGTCTGCCGCGACCCTCGCGATCAACTCCCAGTCCGACGATCCTGAGTACGACTGCGCGGCGGTCCGGCCGTGAACCGCGACGGCCGCCGCTCCGGCATCCTCCAGGCGGCGCGCCAGAGCCGGCGCGTTGATCTCGCCGGCATCCCATCCCGCCCGCATCTTCACGGTCACGGGAATCTTCACGGCGCGGCTCATGGCGCGGACGACGTCGGCCGCGTGCGCGGGCTCGCGCATCAGGCTGCATCCGGCGTTGTGCTTCGCGATCTTCGGCACCGGGCAACCCATGTTGACATCGACGATGTCGGCACCCATGCCTTCGACGATTTGCGCCGCGGCCGCCATCTTCTCCGGATCGCCGCCGAAAATCTGAATCGACACGGGCCGCTCTTCTTCCGTGTACTCGGCGTATTCGAGCGTGCGATCGATCCCGCGCACCAGCCCTTCTGAGCTGACCATTTCGCTGACGACGAGGCCGCAGCCTCCCTTCCGCTTGACCAGGCGGCGGAAGGCGGTATCCGTCATGCCCGCCATTGGTGCGAGCGCGAACGGGGGCGAGAGCTCAATCGAGCCGATCTTCATAGAGTTCTAGAGTTCTCTAGAGAGTTCTCAAGTTCTAAAGTTGCCGGGGGAACGTTGGAACGTTGGAACTTTAGAACTCTAGAGAACTCTAATAGGGTTTCACATCCGCCGCATCGACTTCGACGCTGACCGCCTGGCCGATCAAATCAACCGCCAGTATCAGCCGCGCGTGCGCGCCCTTGCGGGTCAGCCGGCCCATGACCCCTTTCAGGGGACCGTGCACGACTTCCACCATCATCCCTTCGCGGATGAGCGGACACGGATCGAACTGCAGATCGCTTTCAACGAGCCGGCGGATGCTATCGATCTCGAAATCCGGGATGGGAGCGATGTCGCCGTTGAACGCGACGATGTTGACAACGCCCGTGCACTTCAGAATCGGCAGCCGGGCGCGCGCGTCAAAGCGCGCGAAACAGTAACCGGGGAAGAGCGGCCAGTCGATCTTCTTCTTCCGATCCTTCCAGCGGCTCCATCGCGGGATGGTCGGGAGAAACGCCTCGTAGCCTTTCTTGTCCAGTTGCTCCCGCACGACGATTTCGTGACGCGAGCGGGTCCAGATTGCGTACCACCGGTTCGACAGCTGCTCGATCATTCCTCAGTGAGCGCCGCCTGCGGGGTCCGTGGCGATTTGCTTCTCGTACAGCTTCTTCAGCTCGTCATTCTTCCATTCGATGAGCGCCTGTCCTCGCATCCGGGCCAGGAATTTGCGGACCTCGGTCTGCTGCCGCGCGTCGTGCACTTTGTCGGCGACCAGATCGCGAACGCTCTCGAAAGGCTGGATCGAGGCCGGCTTGATGGTTTCGAGCTTCAGGATCTGCACGCCTTTAGTGGTCCGGATCGGCTGGGTAATCTCGCCCGGCTTCATCTTTCCAATCAATTCCTGCAGCGAGACCGACACTTCCGCCATGTTGATTGGACCGATGAGGCCCCCGTTGGACTTCGACGGGGCCGCGGAGGCTTCGGCCGCGACCTTGGCGAAGTCCTCGCCGGCGAGGAGGCGCGTGCGCAGCGCCGCCGCCTGTGCCTCTGCCTCGTCCTGCTTTGCGACACTGATCGTCGACTGGCCTCCCTTGGTCGTTGATGCCACCTCGACGAGAATCTCGCGAAGTATGACGGTCGCGGGTTCGGCGAACTCATTCTTGTGCGAGAGGTAGTACTGACGCGCCTCTTCCTCGGTGATGCTCAGCTTCGATCCCACCTCGTCGCGCTGCACCTGCCCGACCAGGAACTGCTTCTCGACGTTCTTGCGCAGATCGTCAACCGTCATTCCCTCCTGCTTCAACGCCGCCTGGAATTTCTGGTCGTCGGTCAGATTCTGCTCCTTGCGCAGGTTCTCGAGCCAGGCTTTGAACTGTTCATCGCTCAGGTGATAGCCCTTCTCCTTGCCCATCTGCAGCAGGAGAAGTTCGTCGATCGCATCGACCAGGAGCTGCGGCGTCACGTCATCGACCGCCTTCTTCAACTCTTCGCTGTTGTTGACCATGTCCGGTTTGAAATCCACGCCCATGCGGGCACGGATCGCTGCCGTCTGCCGCTCTTCCAGTTCGGTCTGCGTGAAGATGTCGCCGTTCACCTTGACCAGAACGCGCTCGATAATCTGGGCGCGCACCGGGACGGCAAGCGCCACCGCAAGGACCAGCGTCGAAATGCACTTCATAAGAGATACCTTGAATTGCTGTAACCGACTATTTTATCCGATTGAACGCCCCGCCGCTCAACTCACGGAGCAACCCCGAAACCTGCACAAAAACGCCCCCGGCCGCCCGCGGATCTTCTTTGGCCGGACGCAGGATCTCGTCCCTGGTAAAGCCGGGGGACACCTCGCCGGTCTGCGCACGCGCAGCCCACCAGGAGCCTCCAGCCACCGGATCTTTCCCCTTCTTTCCTCCGGAAAGCGGCGCTGGCGGTCGTGCGGCGGTCTGCTGCGGCGGCTTCGGCGTCCCCTTCTTGAGGTCCAGCTTGAGCGTCGCCGGAGGAAGCAACGTGACGTCGCCGCGCTGTTGAACGACCCGAAACAGCCATGCCGGGTCCAGCTTGGCGTCCGGCCTGAACTTTAGGACGACCGAAGGGCCTTCGCGGTCGACCGACTCCAGGCCGATGCGATCGGCCAGGAGCCGAATGGCGGCATATTCCGCCAGATTGAGCACCGACTCGGGCGGCGGTCCATAGCGGTCCCGCACTTCGAGCACCAGGCGATCCAGCTCTTCGTCGGTCCTGACCGCCGCCATCCGCCGATAGACCGTCAGCCGCTGGTTCATGTCGGGAATGTAATCGTCGTCTATCCGGAGATCGACCCGCAGGTTGACGTTCGCGCGGACGTCGTCCTCGATTTCCTCACCTTTGAGCTCCTTGATCGTCTGCTCGAGGAGCTTCATGTACATGTCGAAGCCGACCGCTTCGATGTGGCCGCTCTGCTCGCCGCCGAGCAGGTTGCCCGCCCCGCGGATCTCGAGGTCGAGCGCCGCCACGCGGAAGCCGCTGCCGAGATCGCTGAACTCCCGGATGGCGGCCAGCCGCTTCTTCGCAACCTGCGAAAGCGCCTCTTCGGGCGGTATCAACAGGTAGGCGTAGGCACGCCGATCCGAACGGCCGACGCGGCCGCGCAGCTGATACAACTGGGACAGCCCGTAGCGGTCGGCGCGGTTGATGACGATCGTGTTCGCGTTCGAGATGTCGAGTCCGTTCTCGATGATCGTGGTCGCGAGCAGCACGTCGAACTTGTGCGCCACGAAGTCCACCATCGCGCGCTCGAGCGCCTCCTCGCTCATCTGCCCGTGTCCGATGACGATGCGCGCTTCCGGTACGAGCCGCGTAATCAGGTTGCCGAGCGAGTAAATGGATTCCACGCGGTTGTGCACGAAGTACACCTGTCCGCCGCGCTCCATTTCCGTCCTGATGGCCCTGCGGATGACCTCCTGATCGAACTTGACGACATTGGTCTGGATCGAGAGCCGATCCTTGGGCGGCGTCTCGATGATTGACATGTCTCGGATGCCGGCAAGCGACATGTTGAGCGTCCGCGGAATCGGCGTCGCGGTCATCGTGAGCACGTCGACACGCTTCCGCATCTGCTTGATGCGTTCCTTGTGTGCGACTCCGAAGCGCTGCTCCTCGTCGACGACCAGCAGGCCGAGGTCCCTGAACTGCACGTCCTTCGAGAGCAGCCGGTGCGTGCCGACGATGATCTCGACCTTGCCGTCTTTCAGATCCTCGAGCGTCTGTTTCTGTTCCCCCTTGGTTCTGAAACGGCTGACCATGTCGGCGCGGACCGGGAACGCGGCGAAGCGATCTTTCAGCGTCTTCAGATGCTGGAACGCGAGCACGGTCGTCGGGGCAAGGAAGGCGACCTGCTTGCCGTCCATGACGGCTTTGAATGCGGCGCGCATCGCGACTTCGGTCTTGCCGTATCCCACGTCGCCGCACAACAAGCGGTCCATCGTCGCGGGAGATTCCATGTCCCGCTTGATGTCAACGATGGCGTTCGCCTGATCGACAGTCAGCTCCCATTCGAATGCGTCTTCGAATTCCTGCTGCCAGTGCGAGTCGGCGCTGAAGGCATGACCGGGCATGGCCTTGCGCGCGGCGTAGAGCTTCAGGAGCTCCTCGGCCATGTCGCGCATGGCTTTCTTGACGCGGGTCTTGGCTTTCTCCCACGTCGTCCCGCCGAGCCTGTCGAGCGATGGCCGCGAAGCGCCGGTGTACTTTTGAACGAGGTCGAGCCGCTCGACCGGGACGAAGAGCTTGTCGTCGCCGGCATAGCGGAGCTCCATGAACTCCTGCGGCGCCATGCCGACGTCGATTCGTTTGAGGCCGACGAATACGCCGATTCCGTGGTCGACGTGCACGACGAGGTCGTCGATTTTCAGATCGCGGAAGTCCGAGAGGAAAGTGCGCGTCGCGGAGCGGCGGCGCTCGTGCGTCTTGCGTTCTTCCTCGAAGACGTCCGTCTCGGCCCAGAACTGAAGCGCCGCCTCGGGCAGACGGAATCCCCGCGAGAGGTGGCCAACGCCGGCGAGTACGGAGGCGGTCCGCATCTCTTCGGCCCCCTCGATGGGGGCGGCGTAGATCTCGTAGTCGGCCAGCAGCTCGATCGTCCGCTCGGCCCGGCCCGCCGAGTTCGCGACGAACACCATCGTGTCGCCCGCCTCACGGCCCCGGCGAATCTCCGCAGCCCAGTCCGGGATGCGGCCCGCGAACTCGAGCGCCGGCTGACAGGCGATGTGCATGGACTCTTCGAGCGAAAGAGTTTCCAGCGCCGTCGCGCCTTCGAGCCAGTGGGCGGCTTCGTCCCAGGTAATGATCAAATCCGACGGCGGGGACACGCGGGTGCCCTTGGCGAGTGCCTCCTCGTGACTCGCCTGGATCTGCTGCGTCAGCTTCTCTCCATGCGCGCGGACGTCGTCCGGCTCCGACACGAGCACGACCGGTCTGCCGTCGGCCCACAGATAGTCGAAGACCGTCGCCGAACGGTCCGGCGTGTCGCGGTCGGCGAGAAGTTCCTGGAGCGGCGCGATCGAAGCCTGGTCGAGACCACCGGTGGAGCGCTGGGTCGCCGGGTCGTAGGATCGAATTGATTCGATCGTGTCGCCGACGAACTCGAGGCGCACCGGCTCGCGGGCTCCTGCGGGGTAAAAGTCGACGACGCCACCACGCACGCAGAACTCGCCGTTCTCGTCGACAGGATCCTGACGCGTGTAGCCGGCAGTCGCCAGGAGATCGCCCAGATCCGTCGGAGAGATGTCGTGGCCTGGCGTGAGCGTCAACGACACGGAGCTCAGCCGATCGGGTGGGCTCAGCCGGGGAAGGAGCGCCCCCGCGGAGGCCACGATCAGCCGGGTGGTGCCCTGCGCGATTCCGTGCAGTGCACGAGCGCGCGCCGACGCGATGTCGAAATGCGGCGCCAGCCCACGATACGGATCGACCTCGTGCGAAGGATAGGGAAGGACGGCCCTCTCAACTTCCGTGTCCGGCAGTCCCTCCAGCGCGGAAAAGAAAAACCGCGCGTCGCGAGTCATCGTTTCGAGGTCGGCGTCGGTCGGGACGATAAGTAATACCCGGCCCCGCTCCGCCGCGACCGCCGCAAAGAGCGCCTGCGCGGGGGCGGTGAGGCCGGACACCCGGGGCGCAGGCAGACCAAGCCGCAGCCGGCTGGCGGCTGACTTCAGCAGCGACCGTAATGTGAGCGAACTGGACGTGTAGGACGGCACGGCGGCGAAATCTTGAATGACAGGAACCTTCTATTTTAGCGCCGTTCGGGGTCCCACACAATGCACCCCCTGGATCTTGCCGCAGGGATGGTCAGCGCGCGCTCCTGATGCGCTCGACGATGGACGACGTCGAATACCCTGGCTCGACCGGGACGACCACCACGCGGCCGCCGCGCGCTTCGACAATGTCGCGGCCGATGATTTGATCCGCAGGCCAATCGGCGCCCTTGACGAGAGTGTCGGGCTCGATCCGGCGGATGATGTCCGCCGGTGTGTCTTCCGGAAACACCACGACCGCATCGACCGAGGCCAGGGCCGCCAGGACCTCGGCTCGCTCATCCTGGGGAGTTATCGGCCGCCCCGGTCCTCTGCTGCGTCTGACGGACCCGTCCGCGTTCAGACCCACGATCAGCAAGTCTCCGAGCGCGCGGGCTTGCTCGAGATACCGCACATGCCCCGGGTGCAGCAGGTCGAAGACCCCGTTGGTGAACACGATGCGGCGCCCCATTCTCCGCACTTCGGCAACCAGCGCCGCAACCTGGATCTCGGTCAGCACGCGGGCGGCGCCGGGCCGATCGATCTTCATCGGGACTGATCGGTGCGCTCGAACGTGAGACTTTCGGAGAACCGCCACTCGTGACGGGGCCGGTAAATGCCAACGTCTTTCGTGCGCGATTTCACGCGGAACGTGTAGAGCAGCCTGTGATAGTCGTACGGGTACCCATCGAGCTTGTGAATCGCAACGTCGAGCTTATAGGTGCCCTCGACGAGGTCCAGACTGTCGACGGTAAATCGCGCCTCGGCATCACCGAGGATGCGGACCGCCTTCAGCTCCTCGATGTTCGTGTTCGTGCCGTAAACGCAGACCCCCTCTGCGTTGAAGATCCCGATGCCGATGACGAAATCGTCGTTCTCGATTGGCGAACGAAGGCCGATGAGGACGGTGACCGGTTGGCCGCTGTGAAATACATGGCCTGTCGTCCCGTCGGCGCCGGTCAGCTGCACGTCGGTGATTTCGATTTCGCGCGATCCCCAACGCCCCTCCGTCGCGCGGAACATGTCCGCCGGTCCTTCGGCCGTCTCGATTGGATGATCGGGCAGGACCGCGCTCGCGGGCTCGTCGGGCGACACGGCAGTCGCCGACTGCTGGGCTTTGGCGTCTCCTGCCGCGAGCTGCTGTTCCTCACTGACCTCGACGTCGGTGATATACGCACCCACCATGCGCTTGGGATCGCCCATGCCCTTCATGTGCCCCCCGTCCATCCAGAGCGCGTCGTCGCAGAATCGCTCGACAAGGCCGAGCGAGTGTGTCACGAGGAGAATCGTCTTGCCGCGCCGCTTGAACTCGGCAAATTTGTCCAGGCACTTGTGGGTGAAGCCTTCGTCGCCGACCGCGAGCACTTCGTCGACGAGCAGCACGTCGGGATCGACATGGATCGCGACGGCAAACCCGAGCCGCATGTACATGCCGGACGAGTAGGTCTTGACCGGCGCATCGATGAAGTCCTTCATCTCCGCAAAGTCGACGATCTCGTCGAAACGGCGTGCCACTTCGCGCTTGGTCAGCCCGAGCATGATGCCGTTGATGAAGACATTCTCACGGCCGGAAATCTCAGGATGAAACCCGGCGCCGAGTTCGATGAGCGCGGAAACCCGGCCGTTGACGCTCACGCTGCCGCTCGTCGGCTTCGTGATACCGGCCACGAGCTTCAGGAGGGTGCTCTTTCCCGACCCGTTCCTGCCGACGACGCCGAGCGTCCGGCCCCGCGGCACGGTAAACGTCACGCCGCTGACTGCCGCGAACGTCTCGTCCGGCCGAAGGTTGCGGATCAGGCTGCGCGACAGGAGCGCGCTCTTGAGCGTGGAGAACTGCCGCCGCCGGCTGTAGCGCCGGTAGACCTTGGACGCGTTGGTGACTTCGATTGCGTTCATCTAGACAGCTACCAATTTCCAGTTTCCAGTTTCCAGTTACTGGCGACTGGTAACTGGCGACTGGAAACTTCCTTCATACTTCCTCCGCAAATGTGTCCCTCAACCGATCGAACACGAAATAGCCGAACAGAAAGAACACGACCGAGATGGCGCCGAGCACGAGCAGCCACTTGAGATGTCCGACGGGCCCTGGAAAAAACAGAATCTCCTGGTAGGTGATCGCCAGGTGGGTGAAGGGGTTCAGCTTCAGGAGCATCGCCTGCCACATCACGTGGTCGGGATGCGCGGGGTCCTCGAACAGGAAATACGGATAGATGATCGGCGTCGCGAAGAACCAGAACGTCAACAGGTTGGAGAGGATGTCCCGGAGGTCGCGGAAGTGCACGGTCAGCGCCGACAGAATCAGCGCAAACCCCGCGGTGAGCACGAGTTGTACGAGAACGACGAGCGGAAACAGTGCCAGCTCGCTCGCGTTGAGCGGACGATGGTAATAGAGCAGAAAGCCGGCCAGGATCGGCAGGCCGAAGAAGAAGTGCACCATGTTCGCGAGCACGCTGACGATCGGCAGGATCTCGGCCGGGAAGAGCACCTTCTTGATCAGGTTGCCGCCGGAGATGAGCACCCCGGCCGATTCGGAGAGCGACGACGAGAACCAGGTCCACGGAAGAATGCCGCAGAACATGAACAACGCGTACGGCTCGACGCGGGGATCGTGCGCCGCGGTCATGACGAAGGTGAAGACGAAGGAGTACACGAGCAGCAGGAGGAGCGGGTTGATGAACGACCAGAAGAACCCGAGGACCGATCCGCGATACCGTGCTTTCAGCTCGCGCGCTACCAGGCTCTGGATGAGGCCGCGGTAGCGGAACAGCCGCGCGAGGTTATGGACCATCGATCTGCAGAATCAGCGTCGTGATGTTATCAGGCCCGCCGGCTTCGTTGGCTGCCTGCACGAGCCCACGGCAGATCGCATCGAGCGGAACATCGGTCTGGCTGAGCAGCTGGGCGATCCGGTTGTCGGGAACGACCGTGAACAACCCATCGGAGCAGAGGAGGTAGCGCTCGCCTGACTTGGGTGATACTTCCGTTACGTCCACTTCGGGATCGTCGCCTCCCGACAGCGCGCGCGTGACGACATTCCGCCACGGATGCTGCCGGGCTGCCATGGGGCTCAACGTGCCGGCGCGGACCTGTTCCTCGACCCAGGAGTGATCGTGCGTGATCTGATCGAGCTGGCTGTCGCGCAACACGTAGACCCGGCTGTCGCCGACGTGTGCGACGCTGGCGCCGCGAGGCCCCACCAGAACCGCAGAGGCGGTCGTGGCCATCCCGCGCAGGTCCTGCGAGTCCGCGATCGCCGCGCCGATCTTGCGATTGGCGAGCCGAAACGCGGCCCGAAGCCGGTTCGATTCGAGGCTGACGGTGGGATCGAACGGAAACGGCCACGTGCGGTTCTTGTCGGCGCCGGCTGTCTCTTCGATGAAGGCCTCGATGGCCTCGACGGCCACGCGCGAGGCCACCTCTCCCGCGACGTGTCCGCCCATGCCGTCGGCCACCACAAAAAGGCCGACGTCTGGACGCGTGGAGTAGCTGTCCTCATTGCTGGTTCGCTTGAGGCCGGGATCGGAGCTGACGGCCCAGGTAAGCGAAGGCAACGGTGTCATGATGCAGGCGTCGTCAGCCCCGGACCGAGTCGCGTATCCGCTTCAGTTCTCCCACGCGTGCCCCTCCCGGCAACCGCGCGGATACCTGCAGCCGCATCAATGATTTCGTGAGGGCGATCCGCGCCCGCTCGTAGTCGAAATCGGACGTCGATTGCGACAGCCGCTGTTCGGCGCGCCGCCGGGCCTCTTCCGCGCGCTCGACATCGATGTCCTCGGCGCGCTCGGCGAGCCGGGCGAGAATCGTCACGCGATCAGGCAGGACCTCCGCAAAGCCGAACGCGAGAGACAAGTAAAACTTCTCCTGTCCTTTGCGGTACCAGAGCTCGCCGACAGCAAGCGACGCCAGCAGCGGCGTGTGGCCCGGAAGGACGCCGAAGTACCCTTCGGATCCCGGAATCTCGACCTCGTCAACCTGTTCCTGGACGATCAGGCGGTCGGGGGTCACGATCTGCAGATCGATATGCGTCGGTAACGCCATGTAATCTCTAGCTTCCAGCTCCCAGCAGCCGGCTTCCAGCTCTTAGCTCGGAACTCACGGCACCCCAGGCACCCTTGGCACCCTTGGCACTCCAGGCACCCTTGGTACCCCAGGCACCCTGGCACCCCAGGCACCAATCTAGCCCTTCATCTTCTCGGCCTTCTCCACAGCCTCTTCGATTGCGCCAACCATGAAGAACGCCTGTTCCGGCAAGTGATCATACTTGCCCGCGACGATTTCCTTGAAGCTCCGCACCGTCTCGGCTACGGGCACGTATTTGCCTGGCAGGCCCGTAAACTGCTCGCCGACAAAGAACGGCTGGGACATGAACCTCTGGATGCGCCGCGCCCGGCCAACTGTCAACTTGTCGTCTTCCGACAGCTCGTCGATGCCGAGGATTGCGATGATGTCCTGCAGGTCCTTGTAGCGCTGCAGAATCTGCTTCACCGCGCGTGCGGCCTCGTAATGCTCGTCGCCAATGATACGCGCGTCAAGGATGCGAGACGTCGAAGCCAGCGGGTCGACAGCCGGATAAATCCCCAGCTCGACGATGGCACGCGACAGGTTCGTCGTCGCATCGAGGTGCGCGAATGTGGTTGCCGGCGCGGGGTCGGTGTAGTCGTCCGCCGGAACGTAGATCGCCTGCACGGAGGTAATTGAACCTTTCTTCGTGGAGGTGATCCGCTCCTGGAGCTCGCCCATTTCGGTCAGCAGCGTCGGCTGATAGCCGACAGCAGAGGGCATGCGGCCGAGCAGCGCCGACACTTCCGATCCCGCCTGGGTGAAACGGAAGATGTTGTCGATGAAGAGCAGGACGTCCTTGTTTTCGGCATCGCGAAAGTACTCCGCGACGGTAAGGCCGCTGAGCGCGACACGCAGCCGCGCGCCGGGCGGCTCCGTCATCTGGCCGTAGACGAGCGCGGCGCGCGACTTCTCCAGGTCGTTGATGTTGATGACGCCGCTCTCCTGGAATTCCAGCCAGAGGTCGTTGCCCTCGCGCGTCCGTTCGCCCACGCCCGCGAACACCGAGACGCCGCCGTGCTTCAGCGCGACGTTGTGAATGAGCTCCTGGATGATGACGGTTTTGCCGACACCCGCGCCGCCGAAGAGCCCGATCTTGCCACCCCGGACGTAGGGCTCAAGCAGATCGATGACCTTGATGCCGGTCTCGAACATCTGCAGCTCGGTGGACTGCTGCTCGAGCGTCGGGGCCTTGCGATGAATCGACCACCGCTCTTTCGATTCGACCGGGCGATCGGGAAAGTCGACCGGCTCGCCCAGGACGTTCATCACGCGACCGAGCGTGGCCGGCCCGACAGGCATCGTAATCGGGCCGCCCGTATCCAGAGCCTCCATGCCCCGCTGCATGCCGTCGGTCGGCTTCATCGCGACCGTGCGGACGCGGTTCTCTCCGAGATGCTGCTCGACTTCGACGATGACATCGATCGCCTGTCCGCTCTTGCCGGCGGACTTGATGCGGACGGCGTTGTAGATCTCGGGAAGGTGCCCGTCTTCGAACTCGATATCGACGACCGGCCCGATGACCTGAACCACCTTGCCGGTTTTCTGTGCTGCTGCGACTGACATTGATGATCCTTGTAGTTTCGAGTTGCCAGTTTCCAGTTTCCACTACTGGTAACTGGTTACTGGCAACTGGCTGCTTTCTTATAGCGCCTGCGCGCCCGATACCACTTCGATGATCTCGCGCGTAATCGCGGCCTGGCGCACCTTGTTCATGTACAGGGTCAACTGCTCGATCATCTCACCGGAGTTGCGCGTCGCGGCATCCATCGCGGTCATCTGCGCCGCATAGAACGCGGCGTTCGACTCGAGGAGTGCGCGGAACACCTGGACCTCGACATAGCTGGGAAGAAGATGCTTGAACAACTCCTCCGGCTTCGGCTCGTACAAGTAATCGATCGGGGCGGCGCCGGGAGCCGGCGCGGCAGCGTCTGCCGTCACGTCGAACGCCGTGCGCGGAATCGGCAGCAGTTTCTCGACCGCCACATGCTGGACCATGACGGACTTGAACTCGTTGAACGCAAGGTAGACGCTGTCGACCTCTCCGCTCGTGAACGCGGCGATCGCGGCGGCCGCAATCTCCTGGGCATTCTCGAACTTCAGCTGCGCGAAGAGATTCACCTGCTCGTACCGCACCTCGAAGCCGCGCCGGGCAAAGAAGTCTCGGCCGCGCCGGCCGATCAAACCGAGGGCGATCTGCCGGCCGGCCGAGTCCGTAATGAAGTTGCCCGACGCCTTGATGACGTTCGTGTTGAAGCTGCCGCACAGGCCACGATCCGCGGTGATCACGAAGAGCAGCACACGGCCGTTCGCTTTCGGCACCGTGCGCTCGTCGAGCAGGGGATGCGCCGACGGATCGACGCGCGAAGCCAGGCTGTTCAGCACACGCCGCATCTGTACCGCAAACGGGCGCGCATGCTGGATGCGCTCCTGCGCCCGCCGCAGCCGCGAGGCCGCGACCATCTTCATCGCCTTGGTGATCTGCTGCGTCGACTTGACCGCGCGGACCCGGCGGCGAATATCTAAAAGGGAAGGCATGTAACTCTAGTTTCTAGTTTCCAGTTTCCAGTTTCAACTTCGACACAACCAGCTGGAAGCTGGAAGCCGGGAGCTGGAAGCTTCTCATGCCGCCGTCTTTCGCGCGGCGGCGAAACTGTCTCCGAACTCCTTCAACGTCTGCGTCAAATCCGCCTTGATCTGATCGTCAATCTGTTTCTTCTCGGCCAGCGACGACAGCAACTGGGTGCGCCGCGCATCGAGGAACTGGTACAGCTCCGTCTCGTATGCCCGCACGTGCTCGAGCGCCACGCTGTCGAGGAAACCGTTCGTGGCGGCATAGATGATGATCACCTGCTTCTCGATGGCCAGCGGCTCGTACTGCGGCTGCTTCAAGACCTCCACCAGCCGCCGTCCTCGATTGAGCTGGTTCAGCGTCCCCTTGTCGAGGTCGCTGCCAAACTGGGCGAAGGCCGCGAGTTCGCGGTACTGCGCCAGATCGAGCCGCAGCGAGCCGGCGACCTGTCGCATCGCCTTCACCTGGGCGGATCCCCCGACGCGCGACACCGAGTTGCCGACGTTGATGGCCGGGCGCACACCCTGGTGGAACAGATCGGTTTCCAGGAAGATCTGGCCGTCGGTGATCGAGATGACGTTTGTCGGGATGTACGCCGACAAGTCTCCGGCCTGCGTTTCGATGATCGGAAGGGCGGTCAGGGAGCCGCCGCCGAGCTCCTTCTTCATCTTCGCCGCCCGCTCGAGCAACCGGGAATGCAGGTAGAAGACATCGCCCGGATACGCCTCGCGGCCAGGTGGGCGGCGCAGCAGCAGCGAAATCTCGCGGTACGCCTGCGCGTGCTTCGACAGGTCGTCGTAGACGCATAGCGCGTGGCGGCCGCTGTCGCGGAAGTACTCGCCCATGGCACAGGCCGCGTACGGGCTGATGTACAGAAGCGGCGCCGGGTCCGAGGCCCCGGCCGCGACGACGATGGTGTACTCCATCGCACCGGCTTCCTCGAGAATCCGCACGACCTGCGCGATGGTGGACTGCTTCTGTCCGATCGCGTTGTAGATGCAGATGACGTCTTTCCCCTTCTGGTTGATGATCGTGTCGACCGCGACCGCGGTCTTCCCGGTCTGGCGGTCGCCGATGATCAACTCGCGCTGCCCGCGGCCGATCGGCACCATCGCGTCGATTGCCTTGAGACCCGTCTGCAGGGGCTCCTTGACCGGACTGCGATCGACGACGCCGGGGGCGATGCGCTCGATCTCCATGAACTGCTTCGAGACGATCGGCCCCTTGCCATCGATCGGCTGACCGAGCGCGTTCACCACGCGGCCCACGAGCTCTTCGCCGACCGGCACGGAGATGATCCGCCCCGTGCGCTTGACGGTGTCTCCCTCGCGAATCTCCGTGTACTCGCCAAGGAGCACCGCGCCCACGCTGTCCTCTTCGAGGTTGAGCGCAATGCCGTACACGCCGTGCGGGAACTCGAGCATCTCGCCCGCCATCGTGTTCTCGACGCCATGCACGCGCGCAATGCCATCGCCGATCGACACGATCGTGCCGACTTCCGCGACATCGACGTCAACCGCGTAGCTGCCGATCTGGTCGCGAATGATCTTGGAGATTTCTTCCGCTTTTATGTCCATTGTTTTGTCGTCCGCGCAGCCTCGTCCTGTCCCTTGTCCCTTTTGCCTTGTCCCGTGTCCTTTTTCCCTTTTCAGGAAGCCGCCGCCGTCAACGCCTCTTTCATTTTCTCCAGCTGCCGCGTGACGCTGCCATCGTAGACCGTGCTGCCGATCCGTGTGATCGCGCCGCCGATGATCGACGGATCGACGCGGCCCTCGAGCTGGACCTGGCGCCCGGTCGCCTGCGCGAGCCCCTGTTGGAGCGCCGCCATGCGATCGCCCGGCAGACCGATGGCGGTGACGACCTCGGCGCGGACCACGTTCGCGTGTTCCATGAGCCGATCCTGATATGCGGCGGCGATGTCGGGAAGCAGCACCAGCCGATCGCGCTCGGCCAGGAGCATCAGGAGCTTGCCGACCATGGGCGCCAGCGAGCCGGCTCGGGCGATCAGCTGCTCGATGACAGCCCGCTTGCGCGACGCCGGGATCGCCGGATTGTAGAGCACGCGGGGAAGGAGATCGTGACCCGCGACCAGTTGCGCGAACGCCGCAAGATCCCGACCCGCCTGGTCGATGTCCCCTTCCTTGCGCGCGACGTCGAATAACGCGCGCGCGTACCGAGTACCAGCCGCCCGGCTCGTCATCGCGCCTCCTTCAACTGCGCGGTGTAACGGTCGACCAGTCGCATCTGATCCTCGGGCGTAATCGTCCGTTTGATCCGTTCCTCGGCAATCCGCACCGCCAGCTGGGCGGCATGTTCGGTGAGCTCGCGACGCGCCACACGAAGGCGCGTCTCAATCTCCCGCCGCGTCTGCTGGATGAGCCGCTCGCGCTCGGCCGCCGCAGCCTGCGCGATCCGCGTCTGCTCGGCGGCCACGTCCTGCGCGCCTTGCGCCTTCAACGCGGCGAGCTCCGCCGGCAGCGACTGTAACTTGCGCTCGATCTCGGCGAGCTGAGCCGCCGCGCTCGCGCGCATCTCCGCCGCCGTCACAAGATCGCGGCGGATAGCGGTGGCCCGCGACACGAGATAGACGCTCACCGGCGTCCTCAGGAAGTACACCAGCAGGCCGACAAGGATCGCGAAGTTCGCGATCTTCGCCGCGGTCTGCAGCAGCGTCTGCTCGTGCGCCGCCTCGGACGCCGCTTCGGCTTCGTGCTGCGGAGCTGCGAGCACGGTCGTCACCATCATCGGAGCGTCGGCGCCGATGATCGTGCTGCTGATGATGACCAGCGCCGCAAGCACACAGGCCCGCGTGCGGGTGAGGGGGTCGGATCTCATGTGCGGTGAATCAGCATGAATCTCAGGAAACGGCCGTGACGTCAGGATGCCCTGCGGCCCAGGATGCGTTCAGCGACCGCGGCGCCCAGCATGTCGGCCTCGGCCGACAATCGGCGGCGCGCCTCTTCGGCCTCAGCCTGAAGCTCCCTGGACGCGGCGGCAATTTCCGCTTCCGCCTCGGCCCGCGTGCGCGCCAGGATGGCTGCACGCTCGGCCATCGCCGTCCGGCGCATCTCGTCCATTTGGCGATAGAGTTCCGCGCGCGCCTCGGTCGTCCTCCGATCGAACTCCGCGGCCGCGACGCGCGCTTCGTTCGCTGACCGCTCCGCCAGCTCACGCGCCGAACTGATCGCCCGCTGCCGCTCCTCCATGACGCGAAGCAGCGGCCTGAACAGCAGGCGATCGAGCACGACCGTCAAGACCAGAACGAAGAAGATGACCCAGAGGACGGACAAATCCGGGAGCACGGGACCTCCGACGGTACGATGAGGCTCTCAGGCCGCGGATTTCCGCGGACGCGCAAAACATCAATTTATACCATTCAGCCTCACGGCAAGGCAATGATCGGGGCAATTTGGCGTTGACGAAACCTGCCCCCTAAGGAAATAGACACCGCTCAAACAGGAGTTAGGGGAGGAGGGAAGGAACCTCATTCTTTTTTGAGAAAACAACCTCCCGTTCCCCTCGTTCCTCTTGTTTCATTGTGTCAACGAGGTTACGTCACGAGGATCCGGGCCCCGCCACTCGCGAGCGCACGGCCTATCCGGGCCGCCACCACTCCAGCCGCCGCAAGGACCGAGAGGAGCTCGGCGGCCGATGACTCGGAAACGGCGATCAGCAGGCCGCCGGAGGTCTGAGGGTCGTACAGAAGGTCGACCAGAACCCCGTCGACACCCGGCGCCACGCTGACACCCTTTTCGAAATGCTCGCGATTGGTGCGTCCGCCGGCGGGAATATTGCCACTGACCAGCTCTCGTGCTCCCTCGATGATCGGCACACAGGCAGCATCAATTTCGAGCGTGCAGGCGCTTGCGACGGCCATTTCGGAGGCATGTCCGATCAACCCGAAGCCGGTGATGTCGGTGCAGGCGTGCACTTCACCGGGCGCCGTCCGTTCGAGCACACCGGCCGCGGCCCGGTTCAGCGTCGCCATCGATCGCGTCGCCGCGTCGATGGCTTCCTTCGGCGCGCGGCCGAACTTCAGGGCGGTGGCAATCACACCGGTGCCTATCGGCTTGGTCAGGAGCAGCGCATCGCCGGGCCGGGCCCCTGAATTCGCAAGGATACGTGCCGGGTCGACCTCCCCTGTGATCGCGTATCCGAACTTGATTTCCGAATCCTGGACCGTGTGACCGCCGAGCAGCGCGACGCCCGCCTCGCGCAGCTTGTCGAGGCCGCCGGCGAAGATCTCCTGAAGGATGGTGCGCTCGGCGTCTTTCGGAAACGCCGCGATCGCCAGCGCCGTCAATGGCCGCCCCCCCATCGCATACACGTCGCTGAGCGCATTGGCCGCCGCGATCTGCCCGTACGCAAACGGCTCGTCCACGATTGGCGTGAAAAAATCCACGGTCTGCACGAGCGCGCGCGTGCCCTCGAGCCTGTACACACCGGCATCGTCCGAAGTCCGATAGTCGATGAGGACCCGGTCGTCGTGGTTCACGGGCAAATCACCCAGCACCTGGGCGAGCTCGCCTGCGGCGAGTTTGCTCGCTCAACCGGCGCAGGCGGCGTAGTCGGTCAGACGTCTCTTCATAACTTCGCTCGGTGGGGCCCCTTTAGATTCCCCACTTCGCTGCGCGCTCGCGGTCGCCTTCGGCGACTTCTCTCCGGCGCTCGCTTGCGGCCGCAGGCGCTGGTGTGCTGTGCAGAATCGTAGAACCCCGTAGAACCTCGCAGAACCCTGAACCTCGTAGAACCCAGTAGAACCGTGTAGAACCAAGTAGAACCCTTACTTCCCGTCAGTGAGCACCTCGAAGATCCGCTGAAGCTCTTCCTCCGATCCGAAATCGATTTCGATCGTTCCCCCTTTGCGTTTGCGTTCGATCCGGACTCGCGTTCCGAGCGCAAACCGAAGACGCTCTTCGGCGGCGCGCGTGTGCACGTCCTTGTCAGCCGAGGTCTTGATCGGCGCTGGCCCGGTCCCCTTTTTCACGAGCGCCTCGGTCTCTCTCACCGAAAGGCTCCGGGCCAGAACATTGCGGGACACGCGCAGCTGCGACGTCTCGTCGGGCAAACCGAGGAGCGCACGGGCATGCCCCATCGAGAGCTCGCCCGATCCGACGTGTGCGCGCACTTCCTGCGGAAGCTTCAGCAAGCGGAGGTAATTCGCGATAGACGATCGATCTTTGCCCACGGCGTCGGCGATCTGTTCCTGCGTGAGCCGGTACTCGTCGGCCAGCCGCCGGTATGCGTGCGCTTCTTCGATCGGGTTGAGGTCCTCGCGCTGAATGTTCTCGATCAATGCGACCGCCAGCAGCCGCTCGTCGGGGACGTCGCGGACGACGACCGGGACTTTCAGGAGGCCGGCGCGCTGAGAGGCGCGCCAGCGCCGTTGGCCGGCGACGATCTCGTATCCCCCTTCCACCCGCCGGACCACGATCGGCTGGATGATGCCGTTGGCGCGGATCGATTGCGCGAGCTCGTCGATCTTCGTCTCGTCCATCGCCGTGCGCGGCTGGAATCTGTTCGGGCGGAGGAGATCGCTGTCCACGTCGAGCGAGCGTTCGTCGACGGCGGGCGTGGCCGCGTCGGGAATGAGCGCCGAGAGACCGCGGCCAAGTGCGGGACGTTTTTCAACCATGAGGCTGCTCCGTGCCGGTAGGGGCGGGCGCCGCGTCGCGCGCGAGGACTTCACGCGCGAGCGCGAGATAGGCTTCCGCGCCGCGGGACTTCGCGTCATACAGGATGGCCGGCATGCCGTGGCTCGGCGCTTCCCCGAGGCGGATGTTGCGCGGGATGACGGTATCGTACACGCGCCCCAGAAAGAATGCGCGGATCTCACGCGACACCTGCTGACCGAGGTTGGTGCGCTCGTCGTACATGGTCAGCAGGACGCCGGCAATGTCGAGCGAGGGGTTGAGCGCCGCGCGGACGCGCCGTAGCGTCGCGACGAGATCGGCGAGCCCTTCGAGCGCGAAGTATTCGCAATTGAGCGGAATCAGCACCGCGTCGGCGGCCACGAGCGCGTTCAGCGTGAGCAGACCGAGCGACGGCGGAGTGTCGATGAAGATGTAATCGAAATCCGCGCGCATCTTGTCCACGAGCAGACGAAGACGGCTCTCCCGGTTGGCCAGTGGGACGAGATCGATTTCGGCGCCGGTGAGGTTGCGGTCCGCGGGAATGAGGGCGAGTCCGTCGGTGGCTGTGTTCAGGACGAAGGTCTGCGGATCGTCCTCGTCCGACGTGAGGGCCTGGTAAATCGTCCCGGCCGATGCGGCCCGCCCTTTGAGCCCGACACCGCTCGTGAGGTTCGCCTGCGGATCCATGTCGATAAGGAGCACGCGCTGCCCGGCGAGGGCAAGCGACGCGGCCAGGTTGATGGCGGTCGTGGTTTTTCCGACGCCGCCCTTCTGATTGGCCACCGCGCGGACCTTGGCAGTCATTTTAGGTTGAACGACCTATACATATCGGACTAGACCGGATTGGTGAGCATATATTATCTCGCGCCTGAACAGCTCGGGCCTGGGGTACGGGGTTTCAAACCCCATAACTGCTGCAGTGCGACGCGGACCGGGCAACCCGACGGTCCGGCGGGCGACTCACTTCGGCGGCCAGCGACAGCCTAACTCAATATGGCATAAGCCTTTAGTCTGAATAGTTACCCGAAAATCAAAATCAATGTGGCTTCCGCTTTCAGAGGCGGAAGGACGAGCCGCCTTCAGGCGGAAAAGCAATGTTCCACGTGGAACACTAGCGGATCTTCTGAAGGATTGTAAGTCGGCTCTGGAGTGACTCGACCAAGGCAAACGTTCCGACCCACCGCAGGGGCGGAACAGCATCGGGTGAATCAGGACCGCTTGGACCACGAAAAAGGAAGACCATGCCCCCCGGCTTGACGAATGCCTGGAGGGTCAGCAAGGTCCGAACCTCAACCCGGATCGCCCTCAGTGAAAGCACGCTGAAGGCCTCGTGCAGTTCAGGACGGGCCAGGAGCTCTTCATAGCGGCTCGTCTCAACGGCTGTCCTTTCCAAACCCAGGCTTCTGACGGCTTCTCGAAGAAACGCTGATTTTCTCGCCTTGACCTCCACCATCGTCAGCGCCGATGAGGGAACTGCCAGCTTCATGGGAATGGCAGGAGAGCCACCCCCTGATCCGATGTCCATCATGCTGGCGTCGGGTGCGGGGAAATGCCGCGCCGCAAGAACCGGTTCCAGGAGAAGACGGTCAATCGCCTCATCGGGGTCGTCCAGCGCGGTCAGGTTGATTTTGCGGTTCCAGCGAGAAAGGAGTTCGTGGTACGCCACGAGCTTTCCGGCAAGATCGTCGGGCAGAAACAGTCCTACCTTCGATGCCCGTCTGATCAGGCGCGTGCGGAAATCGCGGGCAGCCACCTCATCAGAGTATCAGAGGGTGTCCAAACTTTTAGGTAACAATATACTTGACTAAGGAGACCACAACCTGTAGAATTCCCTCATGGACACCCCGACGCGCCTTGAGACCCCCGGCACCCTGCAAGCGGCCATCGAGTTTTTCTCGGATCCCGACCGCTGCCACGCCTACATGGTGCAGACCCGCTGGCCGGATGGCGTCGTCACCTGCCCGGTTTGCAGCGCCCCGAACCCGCGTTACCTCGCCAACCAGCGCCGGTTTGAGTGCAAGACGAAGCACTCCCGCCGTCAGTTCTCCGTCAAGGTTGGGACTATTTTCGAGGACTCCCCGATTGCGCTCAAGTCCTGGTTGCTCGGCGTCTGGATGATCACCAACTGCAAGAACGGCATCTCCAGCTACGAGCTGCATCGGGCGCTCGGCGTGACGCAGAAGACCGCATGGTTCATGCTCCACCGGATCCGGCTGGCGATGCAGGATAAGACCTTCGGCGGGGGCCAGTTAAACGGCGAGGTCGAGGTTGACGAGACCTACATAGGTGGCAAGTCGCGCTTTATGCACGCGAAGAAGCGCAAGGCGCTCGGCATGAAGCACGGCCGGAGCGGGATCGGCAAGGTCGCCGTCATGGGATTACTTCAGCGCCACACCGGCGACAAGAAATCGCGGATGCGTACCGCGATTGTGCAGAACGTGCGGAAGCACAATCTGACCGCCGAAGTGTCCAAGCACGTCGAGGACGGCTCGACGGTTTATACCGATGCGCTGATGTCCTACAACGACCTGTGCGTCTACTATCAGCACAAGGTCATTGACCACGCCGAGGCGTACGTGGACGGGCAGATTCACACGAACGGCTGCGAGAACTTCTGGTCACTGCTGAAGCGCAGCATCAAGGGCACGTACGTGTCAGTCGAGCCCTTCCACTTGTTCCGGTATCTCGACGAGCAGACGTTCCGGTTCAACGAACGCGCGATTAGCGACGGGACGCGATTTGCGCTGACGCTCGCGCACGTCACCGGCCGTCGCCTGACGTACGATGCACTCATCGGACGCCCACACGACTTGTAAGGGCCGCGCAACTGTCAATTCAGGGGGAAGGGCCGGAAGGCCGCTCTTGAAGGGAAGCGCAAGGGGCGATAGAATCTAACCTTTAGTGACTGCGACTCGGTTACGAAGAAAAAGGGGGGCCAACAACTGGCCCCCCCTTTTTTATGCGGGCGTGGCGGAACAGCATACGCACCGGTCTTTAAAACCGGCGTCCTGACCAGGGAATTGTGGGTGCAAGTCCCACCGCCCGCACCTTCCTAATTCTCACAGTTCGGTCATTCCCCCTGCAATCTTTATTGTGTTTTTGCTTGAATTCTGCGCAGCCTTACCTATACTGTAATCCAACTTGAATTCAAGTTGGATTCCACTGCCTCCGCACCCTCATGGCGAAGCCACAACGCACGATCAATTTGCCGCCGGAGGTGTGGGCTCAGATAGACGATCTTCAAGGGTACTTCGGCGATAGCCCGGCAGAAATCATCACGCACATTCTCAGGATCTGGTTTGCCAACAACCAACGCGAGATTCGCGAGACAAAGGCCAGAATCGACGAGCTGATGAAACAGCCATCGGAATGACTCTGATCGTCTAAAGGATCTACAATGAGAGTTTCTGCTAAAGGGGCATTCTCTCCCGCAATGAAAAATCAGCTGCGTCAACTTCTAGCAGAGAGAGCCCTCGGCACTGGCCGGAAAATAACACTCAGCACTGGCCGTGAGTCGACTTTCTATTTCAACTGCAAGCCGGTCACGCTCAGTTCGGACGGAGCGTCACTTGTCGCTGACGCCTTCCTTGAGAAGCTGAAGCTGTTGCCACAGCCTATCACGGCAGTTGGTGGCAGGACGTTGGGAGCGGATCCGATTATCGGGGCGATGATGATGCGCGCCCTTGAACACGGGCAGCACTTGGAAGGCTTCTATGTGCGAGAGAAGCAAAAGGCGCACGGAACCAAGGAACGGATCGCAAACGCCCCTCCCGCTGGCACTCGCGTTGTGATTGTCGATGATGTCGTCACGACAGGTGGATCGGTACTTGAGGCTGTCGATGCAGCCCAGGACGCTGGTTGCATCGTCGTTGGTGTTATCGCACTTGTGGATCGCCAGGAGGAAGACGGCGCAGAAAGAATTAGCGCGCGCGTCCCGCACTACTACGCGATCTATACCAGCCAGGATTTTCCAGAAATTGCCGAGACGGGACAGTGGCCTACGACGAACTCCGACGCCTCATCCAACATCCGTGGGGACTCTACGTTGACAACCTCCGGACAATAACTATGGCAGCTTACGCGCTGTCGCGCGCCTCCGATGTCAAGCAGCCCATCGCTTTTCGCACGCTCGGCGAGATCACAGAACGTCTCGCGAACCGGTGGACCAACATTCCATTGCCCGTAGACAACGCCGAACTCGTTGACGCGCACCTTGTACACAAATTGATCGCTCTCGTAGACTCCGCTGACTCCGATGATGCAATACTCGTTGAGAATACGATTAGTGCAGCCCTGAAAGCCGAGTCAGAGGCATTTGATCGACCGCGCGACGAATCCTGCTAAACTGGCCTATGGCGTCCGATGACAAGCGCGATGAGTGCCACGAAGGCCCGGATGCCGCGCGTCGGTTCGAGTCCACCCTTCGGCGCATCGTGAGCGTGCCGAAGGACGAACTGAAAAAGCGAGAGGAAGCCTACCAAAAGTTGCGGGCTAAGAAGCGCCGCGCCGGTTCTAAGTAAATCCAGTCGCTTTGTCTCAAAACGGTTGATCTGGGTCCGGCTTGTCGAAGTCAAGCCGCTTCCGCTCCGGTTTCTTCGCGGTTGCTTTCGGCGCTTTCTTGAACGTCCTTCCGGTCTGACGATCTGGCGGTCGATTGATGCCTGTGCCTGTCAGCAGGTCTGCCACGGTTAGTAATTGGATCTTCGGATGCACGCCCCATTGCGACGTGTAGAACTCGCCAGTCGCAGCTTCCTTTCGCATCTCCTTGGTCGTATCGTGCATCGTAATGAGGACGCCGATTTGCGCTTTTTCCCGCTCGACGGTGCCGCGCAAATCGCGCACATGATCCGGGCCAGTGTGTCCGGCCTTGACTGAAAGAATGATGCGTTTTGTATCACCGGATGCATCGTCGTGGAAATTAATCAAGCCGTCAATGCCGCGGTCCTTGCCCTTCTTGACCTGCTCCGGTCCAGCCGGACGCGCGCCAACTAATCCAAGCGCCCAGGTTTGAAACTGGAAGGGTTCGGCAGCGGCAAGAGCCTTGGCGTCCTCGACGCTGACGGGCTCTCCAACGACCTCGTACGTGGTCTTAATGGATTCGCCGTACGTGTCCGACAGCCGCGTCTTGATCAGGCCGATGGCAAGATGGGTGATGTCGATGCCGATCCATCGCCGATTCAGCTTTTGCGCGGAGGCGACGGTCGTACTGATTTCGCTACTCTGATCTGGCCCACTTTGATACCGAAATGTGGCCCCCCTGCTACGCTGACTGACCCGTGTCGATCCCCGCGGGATCGAGGAGGGTTGGTTGGACAGGAGAGCCCGCGTGGAGTTGTTCGCAGAGATTCGACGGGAGTATCAGTTCGGCATCGGGACGATTAAGGGCGTGGCCCGCAAGTTGGGCGTGCATCGGCGGGTCGTGCGCCAGGCGTTGGCCGATGCGGTGCCGCCGGCGCGCGGCTACGGGGCGCGGGCGAAGCCCACGTTGACACCGGTGCAGGATTTCATCGATCGGATTCTG